>DAITND010000006.1:0-45291 GCA_036834825.1 Dermatophilaceae bacterium | reverse complement strand
TGGAAAATGAGCTGCTGGCCATCCGCCGGCAGCTTGACGAACAGGAACTGGAAGAAAGTCTGCGTCTGCGCTGGGCCGCAGACAGGATACAAAGAAGGGAGCGACCCGATCAGGAACACCCCTGAGCAGGTTGGCATTCTTGAGTCCTCGCCCATCCTCACGGCGTTCGCTCCTTGGCATCTGCATCGTGCGAGAACGAGTGGCACTCGAGGCAACTTCAGCGCTGTCAACCCAGGACCGCAAAGCGCTTGCGACTACTCGACATTCGCCCCTAAGTGCACCCCGGGTGGGCCAGCACGAGATCTGCGCCAGTGGAACCGCTTGACTTGACGACCGGAGTCCTCAGGGTCCTTTCCCCTTGATCCTTGCCACAACCAGGTAGATCGGTCCCGTTCAGACGGTGAGTTCGACGGGTTCGACGCCGAGCTCGTGGAGCAGGGTGAGCACTCTTGCGCGGATCTCGTCGCGGATTGGGCGGACGCACTCGATGCCCTGTCCGGCCGGGTCGTCGAGCTTCCAGTCTTCGTAGCGTTTGCCGGGGAAGATCGGGCAGACGTCGCCGCAGCCCATCGTGATGACGACGTCGGAGGCCTGCACGGTCTGAGTCGTCAGGACCTTGGGGCGTTCGGCGCGGATGTCGATGCCGAGCTCGATCATGGCCTCGACCGCAGCCGGGTTGATCTGGGCGGCGGGCATCGAGCCGGCCGAGCGGACTTCGACGGCGCCACCGGACATCGCGGACAGTAGCCCGGCCGCCATCTGGGATCGGCCGGCGTTGTGGACACAGACGAACAGGGCGCTGGGGCGGTTGGTGGTCTCGGGCACAGTGTTTCCTCGTATTCGGGTCGTGGGGTGTGTGGGTCAGCGGGTCGTCAGGCTCTGACCAGCCTGTAGGTCGGCCAGGAGCGCGCGCACGCGGTTCTCGAGCCCTTTGCGGATGGCGAGCACGCCGTCGGGTGAGGCGAGGGCAGGATCGCCGACTGTCCAGTCTTCGTAGCGCTTGCCGGGCAGGATCGGGCAGGTGTCGCCGCAGCCCATGGTGATGATGACGTCGGCGGCACGTACCGCGTCGTCGGTCAGGGGCTTGGGGTATGCGGAGTCGTCGGCGAGGTCGGCGAGGATCGCCCGGACGGCTGCCTGGACGTCGTCGGCGGGGGCCGACCCGGCGGAGCGGACGACGACGGCGTCCCCGGCGTAGTGACGCAGCAGCGCAGCGGCGAGCTGGGAGCGGCCGGCGTTGGCGACGCATACGAAGAGCACCTGCGGTGGGTGATCGGCCCCGGCGGGCCGCCGGGCGGCCACGATGTCGTCCAGGCGTTGCCGGGCGAACCGTTCGGCGGTCACGACCAGGTGCGCGCGGACTCCGGCACCTCGGGCCAGCGCTGCGTACGATTCCCGGATGGTGTGCGTGACCAGGTCTGGGCTCAGGGTCGGGTACTGCCCGGTGAGTTCGCGGGCCATCCGCTCGAGAATGGCGTCGGCGTCCGTGAGGCCCGGCATCTGGTGCTCGAGTTCGCTGGCAGCGACCGCTGCCGGTGCGAAGGCCTCCAGCAAGGTGGTGACGGCGCGACGCGCCTGGGGGGCGATGCTGTAGAAGACCCAGGTGGCCCGGCGCTGAGAGGTCAGTACGCCGACGTCCTTGAGGACCTTCAGGTGGTGGGAGACGGTCGGTTGGCTGACCTCGGCAACCGTGGCGATGTCGCCCACGAACGCTTCACCGCGCGGGCTGGTCGCGATCAGGGACAGCATCCGCAGGCGCAGCGGATCGGCTAGCGCCTTGAGGGTGACCGCGACATGCGCCGCGGCACTGGCTCCCATGGCGTGGTTAGCCGGACTGGCTGCGCCGCTGCCCTCGGAAAGTGGAACATCGCTTGTCGAGGAGGGTGCTACTGCGCTCACGAGGGGACCCCACTTGCCAGATGTACGAATTCTACGTGTGTCTATATTTACGCAGGTCTATACAGCTGTCAAGCGGGAGGGATCGGTCTTCGCTCCGATTCCCTCAGGCTGCGCAAGAGTGGACCGGTCCGACGCGGGTCTGGTCAGTGGGTGGCGCGGATGATTGCAGCCTGGGCGTGGGTGTGCGCCCGGTGGGTGGGCCGGATCTCGATGTCGGTGAACCCCGTGGCGGTGAGCGCTGCGGTGAACTCGGTAGCGGTGAGGGCCCCGGCGATGCACCCGGTCCACTCGGTCATGTCGGCTTTCGTGACCTCGTCCATGTCGTCGTCGGCGATGATGTCGGAGAACGCCAGCCGGCCACCGGGGCGCAGCACCCGGGCAGCTTCGGCGAGCACCACGGTCTTGTCGGCGGCAAGGTTGAGGACGCAGTTGGAGATCACCACGTCGACGCTGTCGTCAGGCAGTGGGATGTCCTCCAGGTAGCCCTGCACGAACTCGACGTTGTCGACCCCGGCGTCGGCAGCGTTGCGCCGAGCCAGCTCGAGCATCTCCGTGGTCATGTCCAACCCGATCGCCCGCCCATCTGGGGCAACCCGGCGAGCAGAGATCAGGACGTCGGCGCCGGCGCCGGAGCCCAGATCCAGGACAACCTCACCCGGGCTCAGGTCTGCCACAGCGGTCGGTACGCCGCAGCCGAGCGAGGCCGCCACGGCGGCGTCGGGAGCACCTTCCGCCTCGGGTCCGTAGAGCTCGGCGCCGAAGACTTCCCGGCCTTGCTCATCGGTCGTGGTCACCGGTGCCCCGCCGCAGCACGAGGTTTCGACGGCGAGGGTCTTCTGATCTGTCGTGGTCACCGGCGCCGCGCCGCAGCACGAGGTTTCGACCGCCCGGGGCCGCTCATAGTCCTGGGCCGCAGAACGGGTCGCGGCCTTGGCGTACCGCCGGCGGACGGTCTCACGTATGTCCTCAGGTGAACTCATTTGCTCTTTCTCCTTGTGGTGCGGTGGTCGGTGCTGACCGTGGCCAGCAGCCTGGTGGGCAGTTCTGGTCGGGCAGGGGTCCTTCAGCTTGTTAGCAGCAGTTGACGTGCAGCGCGCGCGCGATGGCGTGGATCGCTTCGGGGACGCCGCGGTAGTACACGTTCATTCCCCGGCGCTCCTTGGTGAGCAGCCCGCTGGCTTCGAGCTTCTTGAGGTGGTGGGTCACGGTCGGCTCCGACAGCTTCACGATCGGAGCCATGTTGCAGGTGCAGGCCTCTTGGCCGGGTTGATCCAGGATGTAGGCAAGCAGTTGAAGGCGCGCCGGATCAGCAAGGGCCTTCAAGCGGACCGCCAGTGCGACGGCGTCGTCGAGGTCGAGGTGCGGGCTCGTGCCCAGAGGTGGGCAGCAGATCGGGGACACATCCACGAGCACGGGCAGCGGCTTGGGCATGCCATTATCTTCCCACCTTCTTGACAAATGTCAAAGAGGTGGCAGGCTAGCTATTAGACAAACGTCAACGACGAACACTCGAATGGAGAGTTCCGATGGAGAACTGTTGTGGGGGGTCCGGCTCGACGATGACGACGCCGGCGATGATGTCGAGAATGGCCAACGGTGGCTGGGGCTCGGAGGCGAAAGCCGAGGCTGGTCCTGAGACCAGCGCGCAGAGCCAGGGCCGCTGCAACTGCGGCCCCACTCGCGGCAGTGACGCTCTCCCGGCTGCTGAGGCGACCGCTAAGAAGACGTCCTGCTGCTGACCAAGGCGTGGCAAGGGTGAGGAACCGCTCCCAGAAGGAAGCACTAGCGTGATCATCAAAGCCCTCGGACCTGGCTGCCGCAGCTGCGTGACCCTCGAACGCGTCACCAGGGAAGCCGTCGAAGCCCTCGGCATCAACGCCACCGTCGAGAAGGTCGAGGATTCCCAGAGCATCGCCGACTACGGCGTCATGAACACCCCAAGCCCTGGTCATCGATGATCGGGTCATCTTCGCAGGCCGCGTGCCTAACCCCAGACAGGTCCGGGGAATCATCACGGCCGCAAACGCCGGCTGACCGACACCCCCTACAGAAGGAGCAACCCATGCCCGCGATCCATGTCTTTGAACCTGCTTTGTGCTGCAACACGGGGGTGTGCGGCCCCGATGTCGACCAGGCACTAGTGAACTTCACCGCTGACCTGAATCGCCTCAAGGAACTGGGTGCCGACGTCCAGCGGCACAACCTCGCCAATGATCCGTCGGCGTTCGCCGGCAGCGACACCGTACGAGCATTCCTTCAGGTGGCGGGTTCGGACGGTCTGCCATTGACCCTGGTTGATGGTCTGACCGTGATGACCGGCGTCTACCCCGGCCGTGAGCAGCTGATGCGGTACGCCGGACTGGGTGCTGAACCCCAGGGATCCACGGTCCCTCAGGGCGTGACCGAGCTTGGCTTGACCGAGAAGTCCGGCGAGTCCTGTGGCCCCACCGGCTGCTGCTGACGGCCGCTGGCATGAAGTTTCTCGACGATCCGCCGCGGTTCCTGTTCTTCACGGGCAAGGGCGGGGTGGGCAAGACCTCCGTTGCCTGTGCCACCGCCTTGCACCTGGTCCGCCAGGGCAAGCGCGTCCTTCTGGTCAGCACCGATCCGGCTTCCAACGTGGGTCAGGTCCTCGGCGTGACCATCGGGAACGCGGTGACGCCCATCGAAGACGTGCCCGGGCTGTCCGCAATGGAAATCGACCCGGAACAGGCCGCGGAGGCCTACCGGGAGCGGATCATCGCCCCGGTGCGCGGGCTCCTACCGGACAAGGAGCTGGCGTCGATCACCGAGCAACTGTCCGGCTCGTGCACGACCGAGGTCGCCTCGTTCGACGAGTTCACCGGCCTGCTCGCCGAGGAGAGCCTGACCGACGAGTACGACCACGTCCTCTTCGACACCGCACCGACCGGCCACACCATCCGGTTGCTGCAGCTGCCGGGCTCGTGGACCGATTTCCTGGAAGCCGGCAAGGGCGATGCCTCCTGTCTCGGCCCGCTGTCCGGGCTGGAGAAGCAGCGCACGGTCTACGCGCAGGCCGTGAACGCGTTGAAGGACCCGGCCTTGACCCGGCTGGTTCTGGTCACCCGGGCGCAAGCCTCGTCGTTGGCCGAGGTCGACCGCACCTACTCTGAGCTCAACCAGATCGGGATTACCGGCGAACATCTCGTCATCAACGGCGTTCTTCCACCCATCGCCGGCACCGAGGACCTCACCGCAGCCGTGCGCCACCGGGAAGCCGAAGCCATCGCAGCGATGCCGACCGCAATCGCCGGCCTGTCGCGCGACGTGATCGAGCTGAAGGCCTCAAACATGATCGGCGTCCAAGCACTGGACACGCTGTTCAGCACAGCGGACGCAAGCGAAAGCCCCGACGGGCAACCGGAGATGGCCGAAGTCACGGCTGCGTCTCTAGCAGTACTGGTCGACGAGCTGGAGCGCGACGATCACGGGCTGGTCATGTGCATGGGCAAGGGCGGCGTAGGCAAGACCACCATCGCAGCCGCCATCGCCGTGGCCCTGGCCCACCGCGGCCACGAGGTGCACCTGACCACGACCGACCCCGCCTCCCACCTCACCGACACTCTGAACGGCAGCATCCCCGGACTGGCTGTCTCACGCATCGACCCCGTCGAGGCCACCAGGTCCTACCGCGATCACGTGATGGCCACCAAGGGCAAGAACCTCGACGATGCCGGACGCGCCACACTCGCCGAAGACCTGCGCTCCCCATGTACCGAGGAAGTCGCGGTCTTCCAGCAGTTCTCCAGGGCGGTCATGGAGTCTCGGCGCCAGTTCGTGGTCATCGACACCGCACCCACCGGTCACACCCTGCTGCTGCTGGATGCCGCCGGTTCCTACCACCGGCAGATCGCCCGCCAGATGGGCGACTCCATGCCGTTTGTCACGCCGCTCATGCGCTTGCAGGACGCAGCTCAGACCAAGGTCATCCTCGTGACCCTGGCCGAGCCCACCCCGGTCACCGAGGCACAAGGGCTCCAGGAGGACCTCGAGCGGGCCGGGATCCACCCCTGGGCCTGGGTCATCAACAACTCGATCGCCGCCGCGCACCCCGAAACCGTGTTCCTGCGTCATCGCGCCGCCGCTGAGATCGAGCAAGTCAAGCGCGTGTACTCAATGGCGGGTCGGGTAGCCATGGTCCCGCTGCTGGCGACCGAACCCGTCGGCGAAGACCAGCTGGACGCTCTGACCCATCCCGTCGCGTTGCCGGTCTGAGCATCCACCGAGCAGGCCACCGCCATCTGCTTGCGCTATGATCAGGATGTGCTGATGTCAGCGACCACTGATGAGTTAGTCCGGGCTATTGCCGACCCACTCCGACGCCAAATCGTCGAGCTCCTCTCCAAGGAGCAGTTGTGCACCTGCCACCTGGTCGAGCTCACGGGTGCCCGGCAGACAAACCTGTCCAACCATCTGCGGGTTCTTCGTGATGCAGGCCTGGTGGAGACCGAGCCAGCGGGCCGCTTCACTTACTACCGGTTGCGGCCAGAAGCGTTGGCCTCCTTGGCCGACACCCTTACCGAGCTCGCGGTCCAAGCCCGCGATGCCGAGCAGATCCGGAGGCCGTGCCCGTGACCACGCACCCCAACACCCCCGTCGTAGAGGAACCCGAACCGGCAGACGCCCGCGTCGTTGCCCGCATGTCGTCGACGGACCGAATGCTGCCCTTGTGGATCGGCCTGGCGATGGTCCTCGGACTCGTCCTCGGGCGGCTGGTCCCCGGCCTCAACGACGCCCTGAACTCCGTGAAGATCGGCCAAACCTCCTTGCCGATCGCACTCGGACTCCTCCTGATGATGTACCCGGTTCTGGCCAAAGTCCGCTACGACGAGATCGGCCTCATCACCGCGGATCGACGGATGATCGCGGCGTCACTGGTGATGAACTGGGTGGTTGGCCCGCTGGTGATGTTCACACTCGCCTGGCTCCTGCTGGCGGACCAGCCGGCATACCGAACCGGCGTCATCCTCGTCGGGCTCGCGCGGTGCATCGCGATGGTCCTGCTGTGGAACGACCTGGCTTGTGGTGACCGCGAGATGGCAGCGGTCCTGGTCGCCCTGAACGCGGTGTTCCAGGTGGTCGCCTACGCAGCCCTGGGCTACTTCTACCTGGCGGTGCTGCCCGGCTGGCTCGGGCTGGAGCAGTCGACTCTGGACGTCTCCATGCTCGGCATCGCCAAGATCGTCGCTATCTTCCTCGGCATCCCGCTGGTTGCCGGATACCTCACCCGGACACTGGGCGAACGGGCAAAGGGACGGCAGTGGTATGAGACGAAGCTCCTGCCCAAGATCGGCCCGATCGCCTTGTGGGGGCTGCTGTTCACCGTGGTCGTCCTATTCGCACTACAGGGCAACACCATCACCTCCGAACCGCTGACGGTCGCACGGATAGCCCTTCCGCTGCTCGGCTACTTCTTCATCATGTGGTTCCTGGGCTTCGCCATCGGGCGCGCACTCTCCCTCACCTACCCGCGGACGACGACCATGGCCTTCACTGCCGCCAGCAATGACTTCGAGCTCGCCATAGCGGTGGCGATCGGGGTCTTCGGAGTCACCTCCGGACAGGCCCTGGCCGGCGTGGTCGGACCCCTGATCGAGGTGCCCGTGCTTCTCGCCTTGGTCTACGTCGCCCTGTGGCTGCGCCGCCGCCTGTCCTGGCCGAACAGAACAGGTCGCATCGCACCCGAAAGACCATGACTTCTCATCGTGGGTAAACGCGAGAGGTCTGGCCCGTCGCGTTCGCCAAGACGCGAATAGCCGGATCGCCGTGACCAGTGACTTCAGCACTGCGCTCATCATGGTGGGGGGCGGGCTGGTCGGTGTCGAGCCAGCCCATCGCAGATGACCCGGCCTTTCCCAGGACCGCGCCGGTACTGCGGATTGGAGTGCCCGCTGGGGCGCATGGTCACGCTTGGGTGCACCGGAACAAGCCTGGCATGAGCGGCGCGTCATCGGCCTCCTACTCCGCGCCCGGTATCGACCTCACCCACGAGGTCAGCGCACGTCACGCCAGAACAGCTCATTCGGGTGAAGCGGGCCCCAGATCGCGGGCTGCAGCCAGTGCGGTGATGACGTCGACCAACGGCGGCACACCGGACAACCCCGCCGGGGTTACCTAGACTCGGCAGGCAAAGGGCCGGGTCCTGCCCGACGACACCGAACGGGTCGACGCCATCGACAAGGATGGTTGGCGAGTCAACAAACCCTCGCTCCTGCGCCTGATCCTGGCTGGCAATCATCGTGGCGCGGATCGACTGCGCCGCCAGGCCCACGCGATCGAACGGTCACCTACACCGTCGCAGGTCCCCTCCACCCTTGCCGGTCAAGACCTCCCGCGCCTGCCTCGTCATCAGGTAGAAAACAACAGTCAGGTCGACGAGAACGTCCGCCGGTAGTCCTGCGGAGCCACCCCAACGACTCGCCGGAAGTGGTGGCGCAACAGCGCGGTCCTCGCGCGGCCGAAACGTTGACAGGCAGGCCGCTTGCTCTTTGGACGCATACGGCGCGCGTTTGCGTCACAGGCGGAACGGCAGGGTGAATTCGCCGTTCCGCACTTGGGACGCTTGATCAGCTACGAAGACACGAAGACACGACCAGAATGTCGAATTCCGTTCGTGCGACTTGTGGTCCTCGCCACCACGCCATACGGGTGAGTCCGTCGGGGTGAGATGTCGGGATGGCTGGTCAGTCGCCCTCTGTTCCCACGACCTCAGACCACAGTGCTTCGGGTGAGTCCGCCGATCCCGTCTCGCGAACGGCCTGCTCCACCAACAAGCGACCGGTGTGCCCGAGGTGCGCGGCCATTGACTCGGCTGCGCCCTGGGGATCGTGCGACTCGATGGCCCGAACGATCGGTTCATGCTCGTCCGCAATGTCGGCCAGGGACCGTGACATGTCCACTGTAGAGGCGCCGAGCAGTCGGGTGACGTCTCGCAGGTGGTTGACGATCGACCTCAACCGACGGTTGCTGCCGGCATCCAACAGCAGCTGATGAAGATCTCGATCGTGGGCCATGAACAGGACTTCGTCGTGCCTTGCCGCCGCGGCGTGCATCGCGTCTAACTCGCTGCGCATGCCCTCTGCCAGATCGGTTGGTGGGTTCGCCGCGACGGCCCGCGTCGTCGATACCTCCAGCAGCAGTCGGAGATGGAAGATCTCAGCGATCTCTCGAGCACCAGGCGCCACCACCCGAAAACCGCGGTTGCGTTCGAGGGAGACCATGCCGGCCTCAGCCAGCCGCATGAGGGCCTCCCGCACCGGGGATCGGGATACTCCGAGCAACTCGGCGAGCTGGTAGGCCGAGTAAAGACGCCCCGGTATGAAGTTGCCCGAGCGCATGCCAGCCCGCACGGCGACCGCTACCTGGTCTGCCAGCGACGCCGACCGGCCCTCGATCGGGGCCAGAGACAACTCCTTCAGGTCCGAGATGCCTGAGTCACCGGAGAGGGAGGGTTGTGTCACCCGCACAGGATATGCCGAGCAACCTTGACTAGTAACATGTTACATGTCACAGTCGGGGATCTTAGTCTCTGAATCCTGACGGGAGCTCCCATGGCAACGGCGAAGAAGGTTCACGTTCTCGACTGTGGTGCAATGAGCTGCGACCTCACCTGGCTGCTCTTGAAACCAGGCCGCAGCATCCGCCCGAGGGCGGATAAGGACCGACCGGTCGAGTGGTATCCGTGCACCACACACGCCGTTCTGGTCGAGACCGACGAGGGGAACATGTTGTGGGACACCAGCTGTCCGCGTGACTGGGAGACTCGGTGGGCGCCCACCGGTCTGCACGAGTTCTTTCCCTATGACCAGGTCTCGGATGAGCAGTACCTCGATGCGCGACTGACCCAGCTCGGGATCTCCCCCGACCAGCTCGACTACGTGGTTTTGTCGCACCTGCACTTCGACCACGCCGGTAACGCCCGCATGTTCGGCGACGCTGGAGTGAAGCTGGTTTGCAGCGACAAAGAAAAGGAGTTCGCATTTGGATATGACGGTTTGTTTACCGGCGCGCATCTGAAGTCCGACTACGACGGCCTGGATTTCCAAACCGTTTCCGGCGACAACGAGTTCCTCCCGGGTGTGACCTTGATCCAGGCGCCAGGACACACACCCGGCCAGATGGCGATGCGAGTGGACCTGCCGGACACCGGCACGATGATCTTCACCTCGGACGCGGTCTACATGGGCGACTCGTACGGTCCGCCCTCGACACCAGCGGCCATTGTGAACGACCTGGGTGCCTGGTACTCCTCGGTCGAGAAGATCCGCGGGATCGCCGAGGAGACCAACGCCACCGTCGTCTTCGGCCATGATGCCGCCCAGCTGCGCGGCATGCGCCTGGCACCCACCGCCCACTACGCCTGAGCCCCAGAGAGTCCCCAGAGAGTAAGGAGAGGCGATGACCGCACCGCTGAGCTACCAGCCTGCCACCCCCGAGAGTGTGTTCACCTACGGTGCGCCGCATCTGAAGTTCGGCAGCGGGGCCGCCGACGAGATCGGCTACGACCTCAGCCTCACCGGGGCCAAACGCGTTCTGGTGGTGACTGACCCAGGGCTGGCCGCGACCGGCACCCCACAACGGGTGGCCGACCAGATGGCCCAGTTCGGCATCGAGGCCCACGTCTTCGACGGCAGCCACGTCGAGCCAACCGACGAGAGCCTGCAGCGAGCCATCGACTACGCCAGATCCAGCGGACCCTGGGACGCGTTTGTCGCAGTTGGCGGCGGATCCAGCATCGACACTGCCAAGGCGATCAACCTGCTGACCACCAACCCCGGCGAGCTGATGGACTACATCAACGTGCCTGTGGGCGGGGGACTGGCACCGGTCAACCCGCTCAAGCCACTTATCGCGGTCCCCACGACGACCGGCACCGGCTCGGAGAGCACCACGATCTGCGTGATGGACGTGCTTGCCCTCAAGGTCAAGACGGGCATCAGCCACGCACGACTGCGCCCGACACTCGCGGTCATCGACCCCGACCTGACTCTCACACAACCGCCCGGCGTCACCGCCGCCTGCGGCATGGACATCCTGTGCCACGCGCTGGAGAGCTACACCGCCCGCACGTATACGTCATACGAGCACAAGCAGCCAGATCAGCGTGTCCCTTACTGCGGTTCCAATCCGATCGCGGACATGTGGTCGGAGAAGGCACTGAGCCTGCTCGCCGGTTCATTCCGGCTCGCGGTTCGCGACGGCGAGAACAAGGAGGCGCGAGCGGCCATGGCCATGGCCGCCACTTTCGCAGGCATGGGATTCGGCAACGCCGGCGTGCACATCCCTCATGCCAACGCCTACCCGATCGCGGGCCGAGTTAAGGACTTCCACCCCAAGGACTATCCCCAAGACGAGCCGATGGTCCCCCACGGCATGTCCGTCGCCCTCACTGCGCCCGAGGCCTTCCGGTTCACCTTCGACGCCTCTCCACAGCGCCACCTACGCGCCGCTCGCCTACTTGCACCCGGCGCCGACGAACCCAACAACCCCGCCGAACACCTGCCAGCCATCCTGACCACACTGATGCGGGACATCGACATCCCTCCCGGCGTCGGCGCGGTCGGGTACGACGAGAGCGACATCAACGACCTCGTCGACGGCACGATGAAACAACAACGCCTGCTCGCCACCTCACCGAAGACGGTGACCGAAGACGATGTCGCCGGTATCTTCCGGCGTTCGATGAACCTGTGGTGAGGCTCTGATGCCGATCTATGACCTGCGCTGCCCAAATGGCCATGTGGCGGAAGTGATCCAGTCCTTCACCGCGGTGCTGCCGCCGTGCGGCGAGTGTGGCGCCGCGACCTCCAAGTTGCCCTCGCTCTTCGCGATCGGAGGGACCGCACGCATTCCCCCGCCTCCGGAACGAATGCCGCAGACCTGGAAGGGCACGTATGCCGGCAACCGCGAGTACGTCACCCAGTTGCGCCGCACGGCCGAGGCACGCCAATCGCTGGAGGAACGCCATCCTGAGATTGCGGGCGATCGCCGTCCGGTGATGGCGCACGAAGGCGCCTACGAGACCACACCGTTGCGCAAAGGGGACGAAGCCAAGACGCAGCAGGCTGCCCCAGGCCACCATGGCCACCACCATGGTCATGGCCACAGCCACGCGCCTACGCCCACCATCAGCGAGTGAGCCCCCGCCGGGACAACCACCGAGCCGAGGTGAGTGCAGCGCTACGGGCCGCAGGAATCGCCGACGTCGACGACTCGGCGCTGGGTCGCGCGCTGTACTCATCGGACGCCTCCCTGTATCGAGTACTGCCGCAGGCCGTGGTCCGGCCACGCCACGTGGAGGAGATCGAGGCGGTGTTGGACGTTTGCCGGCAACTCGGCCTGCCGCTCACCATGCGGGGGGCCGGCACGTCGATCGCCGGCAACGCCGTGGGTCCGGGGGTCGTTCTCGACACCAGCCGACACCTGACGCGAATTCTGCAGGTGGACCCAGATGCCCTGCTCGCCGTGGTGGAACCAGGCGTGGTGCAGGCCCAGTTGCAGGCTGCCGCACGGCCGCACGGGCTGCGATTTGGTCCCGACCCCAGCACCCACAACCGGTGCACCATCGGCGGAATGGTCGGCAACAACGCCTGTGGCTCGCGGGCACTGGCCTACGGCCGCACCTCCGACAATGTCCTGGGACTCGACGTCCTCACTGCCGCCGGCGCCAGGCTGACACTCGACAACCGCGCCAGGCCAGATCACGTCGCAGATCCCCTGATGGCGTCGTTGCGGGAGCTGGTCGCCAACGACCTCGCCACAATCCGCACCGAGCTAGGCCGTTTCGGCCGGCAGGTGTCGGGCTACTCCCTTGAACATCTGCTGCCCGAGCGAGGCTTCGATGTGGCGCGCGCCCTGGTTGGAAGCGAAGGCACACTCGCCCTAGTGCTCGGTGCCATCGTCCGTCTCGTTCCCGACCCGCCGCTGCGATGCCTTGTCGTCCTGGGGTACCCCACGATGGCCGACGCAGCCGACGCGACGCCCGGACTGCTGGCCTACGGCCCTACCGCTTGCGAAGGGCTCGACTCCCGCATCGTCGAACGGGTCATGCAGTCGTCCTCAGCTCCGGTCCCTGACCTCCCCCGGGGTGGCGGGTGGCTCATCGTCGAGCTCGCCGGTGACAATCACGATGAGCTGGCCCACCGGGCTAACCAAGTCGCCCAGGACGCAGGCGCCGTCGACACCCTCACGGTGACCGACCGTGCTCATGCCGACGCAATCTGGCGCATCCGAGAGGACGGGGCAGGTTTGGCTGCCCGCACCTCGGACGGCAAACCGGCACACGCCGGATGGGAGGACGCAGCCGTCCCGGTCGACCAGCTGGGCTCCTACCTGCGGGGGTTCGAAGACCTCCTGACCGAGCATGGACTGGGTGGTGTCCCCTACGGGCACTTCGGCGACGGCTGCGTCCATGTACGTATCGACTTTCCCTTCGGAGGCACCCGTGTCGAGGGCGGGCTACCGGTCTTCAGGTCCTTCCTGGAAGATGCGGCACGCCTCGTCGCCGCACATGGCGGGTCGATCTCGGGCGAACACGGTGACGGCCGAGCGCGCAGTGAGCTCCTGCCGTTCATGTACTCCCCCCAGACGCTGGCCCTCTTCTCCCAAGTGAAGGCCCTCTTCGACCCTGAGGACCTTCTCAACCCCGGCGTCCTGGTTCGACCATCACCGGTCGATGCGGACGTCCGGGTGGCAGCGGCCATGCCACGCCGCGAAGGGCTAGCGCTGGCGTATCGACACGATGACGGCGACCTGGGCGCCGCAGTGCACAGGTGCACGGGCGTCGGCAAATGCCGCGCCGATCTGAAGGGCACCACTGCAGTGATGTGTCCCTCTTACCTCGCGACCCGAGAGGAGAAGGACTCCACTCGCGGCCGCGCACGAGTACTACAGGAGATGCTCGCGCCCAACAGCCCCGTCCGCGGATGGCGGGCACCGGAGGTGCACGAGGCGCTCGATCTGTGCCTGGCCTGCAAAGGCTGTTCGAGCGACTGCCCCACGGGAGTGGACATGGCCTCCTACAAGGCCGAGGTCCTGCACCAGTCCTACCGAGGCCGCCTACGACCCCGTTCGCACTACACCCTGGGCAGGCTCCCACAGTGGGCCGACCTGGCAGCGCGGGCACCTGGGGCGGCCAACGCTCTGATGTCGTCCAGGCCAGCCAGTCGGGTGGCTCGCTGGGTGGCCGGCGTGGACAACCGTCGCGCCCTGCCGCGCTTCGCCGAACAGACCTTCCAACAGTGGTGGAGCTCCCAACAGCGATCGAGAGTGCCGGAACAACTCCCCTCCTCGGGCGAACGCCTGCGCCCGGTCGTTTTGTGGGTCGACTCGTTCACCGACCACTTCGCCCCGCAGGTGGCCATCGCCGCCGTCAAGGTATTGCAGCACGCCGGCTACCGCGTGGAGGTGCCGCCGGCGGAGGCCTGCTGCGGACTGACCTGGATCACCACCGGACAACTGGACGCAGCGCGGAAGATCCTCAACCGCACCGTCATGATCCTCTCCCGATACGCCGACGCGGGCATTCCGATCGTCGGACTGGAGCCGTCCTGCACGGCGGTCCTGCGCGGTGATGCCCTCGAGCTGCTAGGGACCGAATCAGCAGTCGCGAGAGTCTCGGCGGCAACCCGAACGCTGGCGGAGCTGCTGACCATCACGGCGTCATGGGAGCCGCCCAACCTCCACGGCATCGAAGTCATCGCCCAGCCCCACTGTCATCACCATGCCGTTATGGGCTGGTCCGCGGATGCTTCAGTGCTGCACCGATCCGAAGTGGCGGTCACCCGGCTAGGAGGCTGCTGCGGACTCGCGGGGAACTGGGGAGTGGAACGGGGCCACCACGACGTCTCCGTGGCGATAGCCGAGCAGCAATTCCTGCCCGCCGTACGCGACTCCGACCGCGAAACAGTCGTGCTCGCGGACGGGTTCTCCTGTCGCACCCAGCTCGAACAGCTGGCCGGTCGTCGTGGGACGCACCTCGCCGAGCTCCTGGCCAGCGCCATACCGGACGAGTGAACACGCGGCATCGGCTCGGTCCCAGATCGTCCCCGTGGCTCTTCCTCGTATCGGCGCTCTGGCCGAGTCGAGCAAGACTGCACGAAGCACCTCACCACGGCCAAGCCGACCCGATCACCGTCTTGGTCACCACCCGCACATGGCCCCACCCGATGACCGACTTAGGTAATACACCCAGCAACCACCAAAATGGCACCTGACCTGCACAAACACCAATCAAGAACGCGCTAGCCAGGAAGGTCCCGCTAGCGGCGATGCAGCCATGGCTTACCGCGGGCGTCGACTCGACGCAGGTCAAGTCCTGGCGGGTCACAGCCTTCTGGCGCATCACCGTGTATGCGCGAAGCCCCAGGTCGTCGCCGAGGGCAGGTTTGACGCGCAGCGGCGCAGCTCAGTGGGGGTAGATGCCACCGTCCAGGAGGTAGATCTTGCTGGTGAGATATCCGTTGCTCAGCATGGTGATGGCTAGGTCGGCGATCTCCTCGGTGGTGGCGAAGCGTCCCACGGGCACCCGTCCTGTGTCCTGTTCATCGGCGGGCATCATCTCGGTACCGCCCACCAGCGCAGGAGCGACGGCATTGACCGTCACTCCCGCAGCCGCGTAGGTGGAGGCGAGCCAGTGGACCAAACCGTGCAGGCCCGCCTTGGATGCGGCGTAGTGCGGGCCCACCACCCCACCGGTGAACGCCGCGACAGAGGAGGTGAACAACACCCGTCCGAAGCCCCGCTCAGCCATGCCGGGCACCAAGTGCTGGGCCAGCAGGAACGGAGCGGTCAGGTTCACTGCCAGAGCGCGCTGCCACAACTCAAGATCGACTCCGGCCAAGTCGGTGGGTACCGAGATACCCGCGTTGGGCACCAGTACATCGACGGCGCCCAGTTCTGCGCTGGCGCGGCAGGCGAGGGAAGTGACGGCATCGGGATCGGACAGATCGGCCTGTAATGCAATCGCCCGCACACCCAGCTCGGTGGCATCGCTGACCGCCTGGTTCGCAGCGTCGGCATTGCTGGCGTACCCGACCGCGACGTGACATCCCACTGCTGCGAGTCGGCGCACCATGACCCGGCCGATACCGCCCGAGCCACCGGTGACAAGGGCGATCTTGTCGCGAAGCATCTCTTGGCCCATCGGCCCATTCAATCAACCAAGTGTCCACCGGTGCAGACGGTCCCAGTTGTGAACTCGCCATCGTGCGGTGGGACGTCGAGGTCGTCGTAGCGTTGCCCCTGTGATGGAGCTGTCCAGCGTCGAAGTCGATGGCATCGAGCTGACCTACAGGACCGCAGGAGAGGCTGGCCTGCTTGTAGTGGTGCTGCTGCACGCCCTTGGCCAGGACAGCAGCGACTGGAACGTCGTGGTCGAGGCGCTGGCCCCCGCCCACCGGGTGTACGCGCTGGACTTGCGGGGCCACGGGGGCAGTTCGCAGCCGGGTGCCTATTCTCTGGAGCTGATGCGCTCGGACGTGCTCGGGTTTCTCCACGCTCTCGACCTCGACGGCGCGTGCTTGATCGGGCACTCCGTGGGTGGTGCGGTGGCGTACCTGGTCGCCGCGGCCGAGCCAAGGCGCGTGCGGCGGCTGGTGTTGGAGGAGCCTGCACCGCCGCTGCCCGCGACGCCATCGCGGGATATGCCGCCCCGGCCCGACGGAACCCTTTGCTTCGACTGGCGTGTGGTGGAGGCGATAACCAAGCAACGCAACGTCCCCGACCCCGCGTGGTGGGACGACCTGCGCCACATCACCGCCCGCACGCTGGTGATCGCCGGCGGCCCCGACAGCCACTTCCCGCAAGACCAACTCGAAGGGCTGGCCGATCGGATCCCGGACGCGTCATACCTGACGATCGACGTCGGGCACGACGTGCACGCCACTCACCCGGAAGCCTTCCTTGCCGCGTTGCTCCCATTCCTGACCCGATAGCCATCGTCCACTGCAAACAACTCAGCTGCCAGCGCGGAGGTCGGTCGCGTACCGATTCTCTGGTGACTGCCTCCTCACGACCAGCGGGCGCATGGTCTGCCGCGAGACCTAGACGGTCAGAAGGGGAGAGCGCTGACCCGCCAGCGGCTACCAGAGCCGAGCCTGCCAACACTACCCGGCAAAAGCCATTGGATGAGGATGCCCGACACAGTTGGCGGCTGCAGCCACGATCGGCCCATGACAGGGCGCGGTCAGTTCAGCGTCACCCGCCACACCGCCGACGGTCGGTCGGTACCGCGAGGGGACAAAGAGGCCCTTGACATGGACTCCGCTGCCGTGGAGGGCACTGAAAAGGTCCCGGACTCACTCTGAGGCATCAGGTCTGAGCTCGGCGGCCGTCCGGCCTGAACTGCATGTTCGGGAGGATCCCCGGGTGTAATGTTTAAGTTCCTACGTGCCTCAAGACCCTGGTGGCGTCGGCTTCTCCCTGTGCTACTCCCGACACTCGGTGGCCCGTGTCCTACATTCCGGGACCAGCGAATCGAGCCCGCTATGGCTCAGCGACCGACCAGGACGCACGACCTTCCTGCAGAGTCCGATCACCATGTCGTCCTGTTGCCGACTCAGTACGTGCCCCACGTCCCGACCAAGCTCCTTAAGCCGTCAGCTGGCCGTGCGGCGATAGGCCGGCAGGTACGTGCCAGAAAACACGCCATACGCCAGGTAGTGGTCCTTGAGGTGGCCGGTCGTCTTAGTGATGGTGCCGAGGATCTGGACCGTGCGATCGAGCTGGCTCTGGCCGAGGGGCCCCGTGGCGTGGTCTGTGACCTGTCGGCGGTATTCGAGGGTGCCGGACCTGCGGCGGTTGATGGTGCCGGACCTGTCGCGGTTGAGGTGCTCGCGTCGGCAGGGCGCCATGTTCGTGACTGGCCCGGGATCCCGGTGGCGGTGGCCTGCCCGGACCCGCGGGTTCGCGAGGCGCTGCACGCTCATCCCCTGGGTGGGCACCTGATCGCGACCGCGTCGTTGTTCTCCGCGGTATCGGCGGTGCTAGCGACCCCGACCCTGGCCGTTGAGTGGCTACGCCTGGCCCCGCACCCGACGGCGCCTCGCGCCGCACGGAACTTCGTCACGCGCACCCTGCTGGACTGGGGTTTGGGCCGGGCCATCTCCTCCGCAACCTTGGTGGTCAGCGAGCTCGTGATCAGCTCGTCAGTGCATGCCGGCACCGACATTGACCTGTCTGTCGTCTGGGACCGTGGAGCCCTGCGTTTGACCGTTCGAGACCACGGTCCCGCCCTGCCGAATCAGAGCTGCTCAGTCCTTGACCTGCACGGGCGAGGGCTCACCGTCGTCGCCGGCCTCTCACGTGCGTTCGGGGCTCTGCCCACCGCCGATGGCGGCAAGGTCGTCTGGGCCGTGCTCGACGCTCCCCGTTTACGCCCATCAACCACGCGAATCCGGTCGGGGCGCGCCCACGCAACCCAGGGGTCGCCCGTATTCACCGACGGCCCTGGCCTGTCGGAGCTGCTATTTGGCGCGGGGTCCAGTTGGCAACCAACCTGAGCCCTCGGCCGCTCAACACAAGGTGGAGACCACGCGTGAGCCCGGCGAATGGCCTGGCTGACAGCCACGCAAGTGACGCTTTCACCCAAGATCTCAGGCCCTGAGACGGCATTTTCCGCACTGGAGTGCGGCTCCCGAAGATCTACCGCCAGTGGCCGGCGCACGACCTTCTTGATGAGGGCGGCGATTTCGTGCTCGTGCTGCCGAGGGTCCGAGGCGTGCGCGGTCACGGCGGGCTCATCAACGAGGAAGGACCGCAACGAAGTCGCGCGATGACGGCTGGAGGTAGCGGTAGGGGTTGGGGTGCTCGTCCTTGGTGAGCATCTGTGGCACCGCTACGCCGTTGCTCGGGTGGGTGTAGGTGATGAAGTTGGTCCATGACTGGTTGATGTCCAGCTCCATGGCACGCACCGCTCCCGCGTCATGCACGATGTTGGCCAAGGTTTGCACCGACATCGACGCGCCAACCACGAACACCAGCGAGCCGTCCTTGCGGATCCCCACGGCTGAGCGCCACACGTAGGTGGCGTTGCCGACGGTCGCCCCCCACGTTGATGTAGTCGTGCTGTTCACGTCGGGAGTGATCGCGCCGTGGTCAACCAGCAAGCCGAGGTTCTGGCGAACGGCGGCCACGTCTGGGCCAGGGTTGGCTCCGTTCCACCTGACCACATCGACGTGGCCATCTTTGTACAACACCATTGACGCTGCGCCGTTGCGCAGCGGCACCGCAGTCTGGCCGTTCTGCCAGTAGCCGCCGTTGGCATCGTTCATGGTGAATCCCGAGTTGAACGTGGCAAGGAGGCTGTTCCGCTGCGAATCCGGTACTTGCGAGGGCTGGGGCCAGCCAGAACCGCCGGGCACTCGGAAGCCGGGATGCAGGGCCATCTTGACCAGCTTCTGGTTGAGCCAGGCCACCCCGACCAGATAGCTGGTGTGCTGCGCGTCCGGACGCAGGAACGCGGCCCGGATCGCCGGTTGGTCATGGACGTTGACCAGTGACTGCCAGGAACCCTCGCCTGGCAGAGGTGGTTGGGCTTGAGACGGGATCGTCGCGGGAGGTGCCAGGAAACTCGCTGGTCTGGTGAGCCGCCTCGATACCGGCCGGTTCGCGGCGATGCGTGGGATGCCGCCAGCCAGGCTGCCGCCAACCTTTGGTGGGTTCATCTTGTACTGAGCCTGCTCCAGACCGCTGACCGCCCAACCCAGCCCGTTGGACCGGGCCCACTCAGCCAGCCGCGCAGACGTACTGTCGGTGCCCGGAGCCGTCAGGGCACCACCGATCGACCAGGCGAGCCACAGCAGCACGACCACCATGAACACACCTACCCGGCGCACCCAGGTACGACGTCGATTTGGCCGAGATACTTTGTGCGGGGGAGGTCGGCGATGCCTCTGCGGGTCTTCGGTTAGCAGGTCGCTTCTTGCAGTCAACTAGAGGTTCCTCCTCGAGGTCGGAGATGCCCTTGGGCATCGGAGTGCTTGTGCTATCGCGCGGGTTACGGGACGACGACTTTGCGGACAACGCGGATGATGCAAACACCGTGCTCGAGCCTCTGGCCTCTCGCACAACTTGCGGCCCGGGCAGTCGCAGCCGCCACCGGGGCTTTGGCCCTCAACGCCCTGGGCGTCGTTGCCGCCGCCGATGATGCAACCGTGCCGTACACGGCGGCTCCTGCTAGGAGACCCAAGGCAGCGCCGCTGATGACAGTCGTGCGCGGTCGGATATGGCTCAAGGTGCGTGCTCCTGACTACGTAGGGAGGGCTCCCAGAGATGGGTTCCCACGTAATCCTCACCGCCCGCGCCTTATGGGCACCTCGCGAGAACCCTAAATCAAGGTCAAGGCGGTCCCACTTCACGGCTGGCGAGGGTGTTGTACGGTCGCGGCATGGGTGATCGCAGTCAGAGCATCACCATCCGCAGCACTATGGAAAGTGATTGGCCGCAGATCCGGGGACTGCGCATCGAGAACGCGACCGACAACCCCATCTCATATGGAGCAACACTCCACACCACTCGGCGAATGAACGTGGACGCCTGGCGCCTGCGAGGGCGACGCGGTGAGGGACCCGACACCGCATCTCTCGCGGCAATCGACACGAAGACAGGTCGATGGGTTGGAATGATGAGTGGGCAGTTGGGCGATGAGGACGGTCCGCAGGCAGTCCTCACCGGTGTCTACGTCTCATCGGACTATCGCGGACGGCAGTGTGGTATCGCTGATGCTTTGCTCGATGAGGTCGAGGATTGGGCATGTCGCACTTCTGATCGTCTTCGCTTATTCGTGTATGAGAACAGTCCACGGGCAATTGGTTTCTACCGCCGCCGAGACTTTCGGGAGACAGGACGTCGACGGGCAATCGCGTTGGATCCGGGCGGACACACTCTTGAGATGGTCAAAACCTTGCGCGCCCCAAACCAATAGTCCCCGGCTATCCGCCGGACGCTGGGTGATCGATACCTTTGGCCGCCCACAAGGCGAAGGCGAGCTCAATCGGTCGTCGACCGGCCGGATCGCCGCCTGTATCGGCGCGGCCGAACACCGCCAGACTCCGTCAGGCACCGCCGCCCCTTCTGCCGATACGATGATAACGGTGGCGATTTCCGTGCTCATGCCGACGCTGAGCACACTCGGAGGCGGCGCCGGCGTCTGGCCCATTTGGATCGGGTTCGTCTGCTCTCTGGCGCTGTCGTTCGTGCTGCTCGCGTCGGTGTCGCGCATCGGCTGCGCTGCCCAACAGCGACGGTTCCTGTCAGATGTCTCAACGAAAGGATGTGCGCGATGAATACGAACTTGTCGGCGATCCCGGTCTGGGTCGTGGTCGTTCTGGTCGTGCTGTCCCTCGCTCAGATCACGCTCGACGTGGTCGCGTTCCTCGATCTGTACCGGCGACCCAGTGAGCAAGTGGTTTTCGGGAACAAGTGGATCTGGGTAGCGATCGTCCTGCTGGTGAACACCGTTGGCGCGATCCTCTACCTGGTGGTGGGCCGCAAGCCGGCGCCCATCGCCGAGAACGCGGCGCCGTCCGCATCGCCGTCGGTTAGTACCGAGACCATCGCCGATACTCTGTACGGGCCGCTCGACGACACCGACCACTGATGAAAGCAGCGATCCAGACCGCAGGGCTGACGAAGTCCTACGGCGAGAAACGTGCACTCGATACTGTCAACCTGGTCGTGCCGGAAGGCTCGATATTCGGGTTTCTCGGCCCCAACGGAGCAGGCAAGACGACCACGCTCCGCATCCTGACTGGTCTGGCACGTCCCACTAGCGGTTCCGTGCAGATACTCGGCGAAGACGTCGCGTCGGCCGGCAACGCCGTCCGCTCCGATATCGGTTTCCTGCCCGATGTCCCCGGCTTCTACGAATGGATGACGGCCGACGAGCTCCTGCGCTTCGCCGGAGGGCTCTTCGGGATCGGCGGGTCAGTTCTTGACGAGCGCGTCACAATGCTGCTCGACCTGGCCGGGATCGTCGATGTGAAGACAAAGGTCGGCGAATACTCCCGCGGTATGAAGCAGCGTCTTGGCGTCGCCCAAGCCCTCGTCAACGCACCGAAGCTGCTGCTTCTCGACGAGCCCACGAGCGCGCTCGACCCGATGGGCCGCAAGGACGTCCTCGACATGCTCACCTCACTGCGTGGGCGCACCACCGTGTTCTTCTCCACGCACATCCTGGCCGACGTCGAGCGTGTGTGCGACACCGTGGCGATCCTCGACCGCGGTCGCGTGGTCGCCCAGGCACCCATCGACGAGCTCAAGGCACGCTACGGAGTGCAGAAGGTGGTGGTCGAGGTCACCGACGGCGCTGACGAGCTTGCGCAGGAGATCGGACGTCAGAGGTGGGCGACCACGGTCGCGCGAGGGTCGGACGGTGCCATCGAGATCACGGTAAGCGACGTGAGCGCAGCGCAACACGAGATTCCGGCCATGGTCGCCGCTCGGCAGCTTGGATTGTCCCGCCTGGAGGCTGGCGAGATGGGTCTCGAAGAGGTCTTCGTCGAACTCGTTGGAGGTGAACGGCGATGAACGGCTTCACAGTGTTCGTGGGCAAGGAAGCCCGGGAGATTCTGCGGACGTGGCGCATCTGGGTGTTGCCAGGCATCCTGCTGTTCTTCGCACTGACCGGACCGGTCCTGGCCCGGTTCACCCCGGAGATCGTGGGCGCGGTGGCCGGCGACCAGCTCGGCAAGTTCCAGATACCGACACCGACCTATCTCGATGCCTACACCCAGTGGATCAAGAACCTGTCGCAGATCGCCCTGTTCGCCCTGATCATCATCTACGGAGGCATCATCTCGACGGAGACCAAGAGCGGAACGGCTGTTCTTGTGCTCACCAAGCCCGTGTCACGCACCGCATTCATCGTCGCCAAGGCCACGGTCCACTCGGTGTTCCTCGCCATCCTGGTCATCGTGGGAACTCTCCTGACTTGGGGTATCACCGCGGTCGTCTTCGGGAAGGCACCGGCATCGGCGCTGTGGTCCTCAGCCTTGGTGTGGCTGGTGCTCGGCGTCCTCTTCATCGCCCTGATGACGCTGCTCTCCGTTCTCATCGGCACTGCGGCAGGAGCTGCCGGCGCAGGACTGGGTGCCTACGCATTGGTTTCGATTGCGGCGATCTGGAAACCCCTCGGCAGGTACTCACCTGCAGGCCTGGCCACGCAGCCCGCCTCGCTCGCGGCGGGCAAGGACGCCGCCGTGCTGTGGCCGGTGTTGACGGCTCTCCTTCTTGCTGTCGCGCTCGTCGTACTTGCCGCACAGACCTTCCGACGCAAGGATCTGTGACGAGTCAAAGCCGCTGCGAGTGAGCAATGGCTGGATCTACGGTTTGGACATCCTGGGATCGTCGTGCCGCGGCATCGATGTCGCTGGCGCTTCCCCGGCTATGAGGACGGCGCGCTGAGTAGCGCCGCCAGCGCGGCGTTGATGACGACAGCGCGGTCCTCGTCGTCGAACCCGGGCCAGGACCCGCGTGGTCCGGGATGGCTGTGAGAGGTCGCGAACACCGCACCCTGAATGGCCCCGACCGCGCACGTCGCCCGTAGCAGAGCCACCCGGTCGTCGGACCGGGCGAGCCCGCGCACGATGCCCGCGAACATCCGTTCCGGCTCCAAACGGGCCTTGAGGCGCAGCGTGGCGGACGGGTCGCCGTGCAGGACCCCCATGACCTTGGCACCCTCGCCGGACAATACTGTCAGGAGCTCCCTGAGCACGTCGATCTCGGCGAGCTCGCCCGAATCCGCCTTGGCTGACAGTTCGATGAGCCCGTCGATCAGCGGCTCTACGAGGACGTCGAGCAGGGCGTCCTTGGACGCGAAGTGGTAGTAGATCGCAGCTGCGGTCAGGTCGAGGCGCTCGGCTATGTCGCGGATCGAGGTCCCGGCGAACCCACGTTCGCTGACCAGCTCCAGGGCTACTGCAAGGATTCGGGCACGCGTGTCCACCGCCGTCGACCTGGCCGGGCGTGGCATTCGTCCTCCTGATCGGGCTGAGCATCGTGTACGTTACTTATCGAGCGTTTATTAAGTACACTCACTGAACGTTCATCAAGTGCAACCCAAGGAGTCTATCTTGGCCAGTCTGGCACGGTGGTGCTTCCGGCATCGTCGCATCGTCGTGGTCAGTTGGCTGGCAGCCATCGCAGCGCTCGTAGGGCTCACCTCAGGCATCGGCACCGCATACTCCGATAGCTTCTCGTTGCCGGGCACCGAGTCGAGCAAGGCACTGACTCTGCTGAGCTCGAGCTTCCCCGCCCAAGCTGGCGACTCCGACACGATCGTCATCCACGTCAGGAGCGGGAGCGTCCACGACCCGGCCGTCCAGTCCAAGGTTGCCTCGATGCTCGACCGGGTGGCCAAGTCGCCGTCGGTGGCCTCGGTCGCCAGCCCGTACGCCGCGGCTGGCGCTGCCCAGCTGAGTAAGGACGGACGCACGGCATTCGCGAACATAACCTTCTCCAAGATGGCACAGGCACTGCCCAAGGCCGACGTACAGGCTGTCATCGACCTGGCGAAGTCGGCTCGCTCGTCCGGCCTCGACGTCGAGCTGGGCGGCAACGCGATCAAGCAGATCCAGCAGACCCCACCCTCCAACAGCACGCTGATCGGCATGGTCGCCGCCGCTGTCATCTTGTTCATCGCGTTCGGGTCGCTGTTCGCGATGGCCCTTCCACTGCTCACCGCCGTGGTGGCCCTGGGCAGCGGACTGCTGGCCGTGGGACTGCTCTCCCACGTGGTGAGCATCGGAACGGTCGGGCCGACGCTCGCCGCCCTGATCGGCCTTGGCGTCGGTATCGACTACGCATTGTTCATCGTCACCAGGCATCGCGCGGGTATCCTGGGCGGTCTCACACCAGAGGAAGCCGCCGTCCGAGCCCTGGACACATCCGGCCGTGCGGTCCTGTTCGCCGGCGGGACCGTCTGCGTCGCGCTGCTGGGACTGCTCGTGCTTCGTCTCAGCTTCCTCAATGGGCTGGCGCTTCCCGCTGCGCTGATCGTCGTCTTCACCGTCGCCGCCGCCACGACGTTTCTGCCCGCGCTGCTGGGCTTCCTCGGCCCGCGGGTGCTCGGACGCAAAGAGCGCCGCCGGCTCGCGGTGGAAGGACCGCACGAGCCACATGCCAAGGGGTTCTGGGCGCGTTGGTCCACACTGGTCGCGAGGCGGCCCAGAGTGTTGGCCGTCGGTGCGATCGTGGTCATGCTCGTGTTGATGCTGCCGGTCCTCTCGCTGCGGCTCGGGTCCTCCGACTCTGGCAACGATCCTTCCGGGAGTTCCACCCGTAAGGCATACGACTTGATGGCAAAGGGCTTCGGTCCCGGCTTCAACGGGCCGTTGCAGCTAGTGGCCGAGGT
This sequence comes from Dermatophilaceae bacterium, assembly GCA_036834825.1. Lineage (GTDB taxonomy): Bacteria > Actinomycetota > Actinomycetes > Actinomycetales > Dermatophilaceae > UBA4719. The sequence continues at coordinate 20,021 of DAITND010000006.1, read as the reverse complement.
GAAGTCTCCCGCCGACACCGCCGCGCTCGCCGCGTTGACCGGCAAGCTGCGTAGTGAGCCTGGGGTCGCGTCGGTCACACCCTTCCCGACAGCTCCCGGAGCTAAGGTGGACATCGTCCAGGTGGTCCCGACGACCTCGCCCCAGGACGCGGCAACTAGCGAACTCATCCAGCACCTGCGGAACTCGGTGATCCCAGCGGCTGAACAGGGGACGTCGTTGCAGGTCTACGTTGGTGGGACGACGGCGATCTTCGACGACTTTGCGAATGTCCTCACCTCCAAGCTTCCGCTGTTCATCGGCGTTATCGTCCTGCTCGGGTTCCTACTGCTGATGCTGGCTTTCCGCAGCCTGCTGGTGCCGGCGACCGCGGCCGTGATGAACCTGCTGGCTGCCGGCGCGTCCTTCGGTGTCGTCACGGCGGTATTCCAGTTGGGTTGGGGCACTGACCTGCTCGGGCTCGGCAAAGCAGGTCCAATCGAGGCGTTCCTACCCGTGATCATGCTGGCGATCCTTTTCGGCCTCTCCATGGACTACCAGGTCTTCCTGGTTAGCAGGATGCACGAGGAGTGGGTGCACACCGGGGACAACCGCCTCTCGGTCAGCCAGGGCCAGGCGACAACAGGCAAGGTCATCACGGCGGCCGCCGCGATCATGATCTGCGTCTTCGTGGCCTTCGCCTTCGGTGCCCAGCGGGTCATCGCGGAGTTCGGCATTGGGCTCGCGTCGGCTGTGTTGCTCGACGCGTTCGTCCTGCGTACGGTGCTCGTCCCGGCCATGATGCATATCCTCGGAGTGGCCAACTGGTGGCTGCCCAAGTGGCTCGACCGACGACTCCCTCACCTCTCTGTCGACCCGGTGGACGAGGCACAGACTCACTCCGTTGACTCGCCCTAAGCCTCGCACTGAAGGGCTTGGCGGTTGTGGCGCGCGTCGCTTGACCCGTCCAGTCGGTGACCTCGCGCAACTGACGAACCGAGCGGCACCCGGCCGCTGGCGGCTCGCTGTTCGCGGCAGCGGGGCCACCGTTCCCGCAGCGACACCGTCAGACAGGGGGCCGGTGGTGGTTCGCGCTGGATGGCCTGGTGAGAGGCGCCTGTGGGGCAGACCGTGTGCGGTCGGCAGGTCGCGGAGCTCGCAGGCTCCGGGACACGGCCGGACATACGACTTGTTCGTCGATGACCCGCCCGAATTCTCCACGTGGTCACCGGCGTGGACGTCATGGCCCAGCGCTAGGCTGCATCCGCGCGGTCAATGGCCTCAGAGATTCATCGCATCACGCCGATCGGGTGCCCGGTGCATCGTTACCTGCCGGAAGGAACGTCCGTGGCGAACTGGCGCGCCGAGGCATAGCGTCGATAACACATGCCGAAGAAAGGTTGACTTAGATGAGTTTCGAAATCACCGGTGTCGCAGCCCTGGAGATCCTGGACTCCCGGGGACGCCCGACCCTGCAGACGACGGTCACCCTCTCGGACGGGACCACCGCTACCGCCGGGGTCCCGTCCGGGGCCTCCACCGGCACCCGCGAGGCGGTCGAGCTGCGCGACGGCGACCCCACCCGCTTCGGTGGGTCTGGGGTACTCACTGCGGTCGGCAACGTCAACGGCGAGATCACCGACCTACTCAAAGGCCGGTCGTGGGAGTCCCTAGCCGCAGTCGATGAAGCCATGGTCGCCGCCGACGGCACGCCCACCAAGGCACGTCTTGGGGCCAACGCAACTGTCGGGGTCTCGATGGCCCTGGCCCGGGCGTTGGCAACCTCCAACGGTCAGTCCCTGCACGAATGGCTTCCTAGTTTCGGGCAGCCGCCGCGCATGCCGGTGCCGTGCTTCAACGTCCTCAACGGCGGCGCGCACGCCCCCAACGCCCTGGACTTCCAGGAGTTCATGATCTCCCCGCTAGGTGCGCCGAGCGTCACTGAGGCCGTGCGTGCCGGAGCCGAGGTGTATGCGGCACTGCGCAAGCGCCTCGCGGCCGCCGGGCACGCAACCGGGCTCGGCGACGAGGGTGGCTTCGCCCCCGAACTCGCCGAACCAGAGGAGGTGCTCGAGGTGATCGTCGCCGCAATCACCGACGCCGGATACACCGCATCACGATCCGGTATCGCGATTGCACTGGACCCCGCCGCCTCTGAGTTCGGTAGTCAGGACGGCGGCTACCGCGTGAACGGTCAGCAGCTGTCCAGTCACGACATGGTCGAACGCTACGCATCCATGGTCGATCGCTACCCGATCTGGAGCATCGAGGACGGCCTAGGCGAATCAGACCGGATCGGCTGGAAGGAGCTGACCGCCCGGCTCGGCGGACACGTGCAGCTCGTCGGCGACGACAACTTCTGCACCAACCCCGCCATCATTACCACGGCCATCGCCGACGGCATCGGCAACGCTGCCCTGATCAAGCTGAACCAGATAGGCACCGTCAGCGAGACCCTCGAGGCCATGGCCATCTGTCACCGGGCCGGGTACACCCAGATGGTCTCCCACCGCTCGGGCGAGACCCCCGACCCCTTCATTGCCGACCTCGCGGTGGGTACCGGGTGCGGCCAGATTAAGACCGGGGCACCTGCCCGGGGTGAACGAGTCGCCAAGTACAACCGGCTCATCGAGATCAGCGCCCACCACCGAGACCTCCCCTACGGTCTGGGCTGACGCGGTCCGGCGCGCCTCGGAGGCAGAGATCTGGGTCAGCTGGCAGTCGCGGGTCGTTGAACTGAGCAGAAGGCACGAGGGAGGAAGGGCCTGAAGGAACGGGTCAGGATGCCGGCCCGAGAGCGCGTCCGCCGTAGGAGCGGACCAGATTGTGTATGACGGCGCGGGCGTTCGCGTCACGGACCTCGCCCGGTACGCGCGGCAGGTAGTCGTCCCAGACGGCCATCACGGTGCCACGCAGCTGCGGCATCCGGGTGGGTCGGGCGTAGAAGAAGATGTGGGCGTGTGCCCCACCGTCACCCCACTTGCTGACGTGGACGCGGGCGACGCTCGGCAGGGCTTCGATAGCCGCGCCGAGAGCGACCATGATCTGCCCCATCTCGGCGGCGCGGTCCATCGGTAGCGTGGTGAAGTCGTGGTGGGCCTGCGGCGAGAGCATGAGAATCAACGGCGCGCCGCTGGGCTCGGTGACCGTGATGCGCCAGTGATCGTCGCGCCAGACCTCGGCGTCGACCGAGGTGGGTTCGTCGGCATAGTCGCAGGCGCCACAGGGTTTCCCGCCCTCGCCATGACGGAGCGCCTCTGCCTGGGCGAGAGGCTCAAGGGGTTTGAGCCGCAAGCCTTCTGACTCAAAGGGAAAGACCTCCCAGGCCTGGATCTCGGCGTTGGTCGCCAGGCGGCCCTCGTCGTCGGCAGCGGCCTCGACTCGCTCGTAGTAGTCCTCGATCGTCTCCGGCATACGGTCAACCTATCGGCAATCCGCTTGTTGCCCGGCCCACGCCGACCCCTACCCGCGGCACTGATCTGGATGGCACCCGTGCTGGTATTTCGACCCGGGACGGGTCGTCCTCGCCCACGACGTATCGGTATGGAAAGCGACGTAGGAGCGAGTCCCTCCACCATCGCCCAGCAGCGGCAGAGGGCTTGACCCTGTAGGCCCTTGATCTCCTTGGCGCAACTGCTCTACTGCCCTTCATGCATGTCGTCACTACCGGGGCAATGGTTGAGAGCGGCAACGGTCAACTCGTACACCGAGCCGGCCGCTCGCGCGTACCCAGATCTATGGGACGTTCCCGGTGGACATCTGGAGCTTGATGAGTCGGAACTTCAGGCGCTCACGCGAGAGATGCACGAGGAACTCGGCGTTCGCATCGCGGCAGAGTCCGCAGTTCGTTCGGTGTAGGCGATGGTCGACGCAGTCAGCAGCGCCGAGACCCCCACCGCCGCTGCCGCACCCCACGCCAGTGCCCCAGTATTGATCCCGAGAGCAGTAGCAAACGCCTGCCTTCGCCCCTGGGTGATCGCCGCACGCAGCACCAGCGCCGTATCAAGGCCAGGAACCACCGTCAATAGCCCGGCCAGCACGGCAAACGAGAGCACCGCGGCGGGCAACGTCACGGCATGCTCCGCAACCTGGCAGACCCAAACCGCATGATTCCCGCCCCACGCATGCGCCACATCATCGCATCCGCGCGAATGTGTCGTCTCAACAGGGAACGGGCGTTCGTCGGGTCCTTCACCGACCAGCACGGTTTCCTGCTGGTGGTCCAGTCCGCGCGCGCGATGAGGCCAAGGCCATCGCCGTACACGAGATCCTGCTCTCCGCCTACTGCGTCCTGGCCACGGCACGGCCCTACACCGTCACCGGCCCGACCACCTTGAGGACGAAACAACCGATCGGATCCTGCTCGACCCAAGCGGAGCCCTCATCGTCCAGTCACACACGCCGTAGTCGGCATGGCAACGCATCCTGATCGGTCATGGATGGCCTTCCGCGGTGACCGCCAAGGGCGCGGCAAGGGTCACGACTGTGCCGCTGGCCGTTCGATGCTGTCGGGACGTCGTGCGCCAAACCCCTGGGGCCAGGCACTGGGCGTCAGGCGTCGCGGAAGCTCTCCAGGAAGGAGGCGATGCGGCCGATGGCATCCTCGAGGTCCTGGATGCTGGGGAGCGTGACGAGACGGAAATGGTCTGGATCCGGCCAGTTGAAGCCCGTTCCGTGGGTGACCAGGATCTTCTTGGCCCGCAGCAGGTCGATGACGAACTGCTCGTCGTCTTTGATTGGGTAGACATCCGGATCCAGCCGCGGGAAGCAGTAGAAGGCACCCTGCGGCTTTACGCAGCTGACCCCCGGGATGGCGTTCAACAGTTCGTATGCCGTGTCGCGTTGCTCACTTAGGCGGCCGCCGGGAAGGATCAAATCGTTGATCGACTGGTGACCGCCCAACGCGCTCTGGATCGCATGCTGCGCAGGCACGTTCGCACACATTCGCATGTTCGACAGCAGGGTCAGCCCCTCGAGGAAGTCCTCTGCGCGATCGCGCGGGCCACTGACCATCACCCAGCCACTGCGGAAGCCGGCGATGCGGTAGGCCTTGGACAACCCACTGAAGGTTAGGCAGAAGACGTCGTCAGCGGCATACGTTGCCGTGTGGTGGTGGACCGCGTCGTCGAACAGGATCTTCTCGTAGATCTCGTCGGACATCAGGACCAGGTTGTGCCGGCGCGCGATGTCGACCAGGCCCTTCACCGTCTCCTCGGAGTAGACGGCGCCGGTCGGGTTGTTGGGGTTGATGACCACCAAGGCGTGAGTGTTCTCGGTGATCCTGGCCTCGATGTCATCGAGGTCCGGGTTCCACTCGTTGTCCTCATCGCAGCGGTAGTGCACGGGAGTACCGCCCGCCAGCGCGACCGCGCCCGTCCACAGCGGGTAGTCGGGTGCCGGCACGAGGATCTCGTTGCCGTCGTCCACGAACGCCTGCAGAACCATCGTGATCATCTCGGAGACGCCGTTGCCGATGTAAACGTCTTCGACCGTCACGTCCAGGTCGTGGCTCTGGTAGTACTGCGCGACGGCAGTGCGGGCGGAGTAGATTCCCTTGGAGTCGCTGTATCCCTGCGCCGTGGGCAGGTTGTGGATCATGTCCCGGAGAATCGCTTCCGGCGCCTCGAAACCGAACGGCGCGGGGTTGCCGATGTTGAGCCTTACGATGTGGTGACCCTCGGCCTCAAGGCGTTCTGCCTCGACGAGAATCGGGCCGCGCACGTCGTAGCGTACATGCTTGAGCTTCGAGGACTGGATGATAGGGCGCACTGGGTAAGTCTCTCATCATGGACATGTCCGACGCTCTTGGTGCCTGCGAAGTGGAGTGCTGGGATGTCTGTCAGGCTTTGTGTGAGCACCGCGCCGACGCTGACCCAGAAGTTGGGGCTCTGAGTGAGTCGCCGGTTGTTGACTACGACACTGGCACTGCCGGTGCCTGCTCAGGCTCGGCGTACGAGGCGTCCGGGCCGCGCCCCGCCCGTTTGGGCAGAGTGAATACGAGTAGGAAGGAGATCACGGCGAACGTCGCACTCACGGCGAGGGCACAGGTGGCGCTGTGGGTGAAGGCGGCGGCGAGATCGGCCGGGGTCGGGCGTCCCCTCGTCGGGATCGAAAGAGTGCCGAAGAACACGCTGCCGATGATGGCGATACCGATCGCAGCGCCGAGGCGCTGCATGGTGGCAATGACACCACTGGCCGCACCAGCCTCCTGATGATCGACGGTGGCGATGATGAACTGTGCGTTGGGGGCGATAAAGAGCCCGCTGCCGATGCCGGCGACGAGCAGGGGCACCAGCAGGTCCCAGCTCGTCAGGTCGCCCGGCGTCGTGAGCATGAGGACGAGCCAGAGCGCGCTGAGGCCGACAGCCACCATCCCTGCCCCGATGACGAGCACCGTGCGGCCGATCTTGGCGGCAAGCATGCCGCTCTGTGACGCGCCCACGATGCTGCCGAGCGCGAACGGGATGGAGACGACTCCGGCTTGAAGAGCAGTGTGGCCTAGGCCGGCCTGCCACAGGATCGAGAGGGTGAAGAAGATGCTCACGAACGCGGCGAAGTAGACGAGAGCCAGGATCACGCCGCCAGTGAAGGCTGGGTGCGAGAACAGGTGGGGAGGCACCAGGGGGCTCTTGCCCCGCTTGGCCAGGACGACCTCCCAGGCGAAGAAAAGCGCGATGAGAGCCACCCCACCGACCAGCGACAGATATGTCCACATCGGCCAGCCCTGGTCCTGCCCCTCGATGAGTGGAACGAGGATCGCGACGAGGCCGCCCGAAAGGAGCAGGAGACCGAGGAAGTCGACACCGCTTGACCTGCCGCGGCTCTCGGAACCGGCTGGAAGCAGGAAGAGTGCTGCGATCAAGGCGGCGATGCCGAAGGGCAGGTTGACGACGAACACGAGGCGCCAGCCGTTGGTGTTGCCGAACGCCTGGATGAGCAGCCCGCCGATGAGCGGGCCCAGGGCCGAGGAGACGCCGATGACGGCGCCCATGATGGCGAAGGCCTTCCCGCGAGTGCGGCCTGCGAACAGCAGCTGGATGTAGGCGGTCACCGCTGGAAGGTAGATGCCTCCGGCGAGTCCCTGGACGACCCTCGCGACGATGAGCTGTGTGCCGTCCTGAGCGAGCCCACACGCAAGACTGGCAGCAGTGAAGAGAGTGAGCCCGGTGATGAACACCCACTTGTGCCCGTAGCGGTCACCGAGCCGGCCCGCCGGGATCAGGGCGAGACCGAAGGCCAGGGCGTAACCCGAGATGATCCATGACAGGGTCGCCTCTGAGGCGTTGAGACTGGTGCGGATCGTCGGCAGGGCAACGTTGACGATCGTCGCGTCCAGCAGTGACATGAACATGCCGATGAGCAGTACGCCGAGTGCTCGCCAGGCGTGACCGGGGGTGACCCCAGTACTGGTCGATGAGCTGACGGTCTGAGACAAGATCAAGAGTCCTTTCGCGACGGGAATTCCGCTTCGGGGGCGCCGACGTGGACCGTGAGCCACTGGACCAAGGGTATCGAGGCGCGCAGTACCTCGACGATCTTGTCCTTGGCTGTGGCTGTGGCCAGCCACGGTTCGACCGGCCACTGCCTCCAGGTGACCAGGCCCTTCATCCGCAGCAGCTCGATCCGGGGGTGATCCTTCGGGTGGCCTCGCGGCGCCGTTGTGAGCGTGCTCGCTGCGGTGATGGTCAGCCCGACCGTGCGGGCGTCGTCGACCACCTTCGCCAAGGCTTCCCCTGGCAGGTCCAGGGCCACTGCGCGGCGGTAGCGGACCAGCTGGTCTGGCGCGAAGGCGTATGTGCCGCTGGCCACGGCGAGCCCCTCCGCCGAGAGCTGCACGTACCCATGGCCGGCAAGAGTGGCACCGATCTGCGTCTTGTAAGGGGTCTTGTCGGCGCTGAACCGGATGTCACGGTTGGGTCGGAAGATCTTCGGTTCGCCGAACTCATCGGTGAGCTCGGATAGCAGTTCCTGCATCGGCCCGCGTACCTCTTCGTCGTAGACCTTCTTGTGTGTTTGCCAGTAGCTCTTGGAGTTGTCGACCTCCAGGCCGTCGAAGAAGTCGAGGATCGCGTCAGTCCAGCCGTGGAACGTCATGGTGGTCCTTCCAACCGGGAACGATCACGGAAGCCGCGGGTCATATTGCAGCGGCGGGGTCGGGCTCAAGTTCTTCCCCAGCCGTTTCGGGGGGTTTGTCGTTGCGGGACGAGTGGGCCTTCAGCGTGCTCCAGACCGTCCAGGTCACCGCCACCAGTGGCACCGCCACGACAGCACCGATGACGCCAGCGACGACGGTTCCGGAGGCGACTGTGAGGGCGACGGCGAGGGGATGCAGGTTGACCGCGCGGCTCATGACCATCGGGTGGAGCAGGTGACCTTCGATCTGGCCGATGACCACGATGAGAGCCAGGACCAGCAGGGCGATGAGGGGGCCGCGCGCGGCCAGTGCCACCAGGGTGGCCACGAACAGGGCAATGGGAGAGCCGATCAAGGGGATGAACGCGGCGAAGAAGGTCAGCACTGCCAGGGGGAACGCCAACGGCACCCGCAGAAGCAGCAATGCAATGCAGACGAGTGTGGCGTTGGTGGCGGCAATGATGACGATGCCCCGCGTGTAGCCGGCGAAGGTAGCCCATCCAGCGCGCGCTGCGCCGTCCAGTCGACGGCTGTTACCGCCTGCCTGGGTGAGCAGCCAGGTCCAGATCCGGTTCCCGGAGCTGAGGAAGAAGACCGAGCAGAAGACGGCCAGGGCGAGCCCGGTGAGGACCTCGACCGCGACCCCTGCTCCGCCGAGTGCCCGCCCTGCCAATGATCCGCCGTTCTGGGTCACCCAGACGCGGACCTGATGACCCAGCTGGGTCAGGTCGACGGCGCGGATGTGGAAGGGCGCTCCAGATAGGGACCGTTCGATTTCGGTCAAGCCGCTGATGAACTGTGTCGTCAGCCTCGCCGACTGCCCGGCGACCGAGTCGGCCACGAAAGTGAAGATGCCGCCCAACGCCAGGATCGTCAGCAGCAGAGCCGCCGCGACGGCCAGACTGCGGGGGATCGTGCGTGAGAGAAGGTCGACGAGCGGGCGCAGGAGGGCAGAGATGACCAGGCCGACGAATACCGCGACCGCCACCAAGGTCAGTTTTGAGAGCACGGCGAAGACGAGGTACACGGCGACGGCGATAACGATCAGGCGCCAGGCGTACGCAGCCGTGATCCGGAGGCCGTATTGGACGCTCTCACCCCGAGGCGCCGCGTTGCCTCGAGCCGCCGCTTCGATTGGCGGGGCGGCTGGCGGCATGTCGTTTGCCGGCACGGCTTTCGAAGGAGCGGGGGCGCTATCTGACGACATCGGTTCCAATCCTCGCCTCTTGCGTCGGCCACTGGGCTGAGCCATTCACGAGCTACCTGCTCAGATTTACCTGGTCAACCAGGCAGGCCCGATTTCTCATCCGCGTCCGGCTGTCTGAGGGCGCGTTTGGTTTGTCTGAGTGTGTCAGTCGGAGCCCTGGCGCAGTAGTAGCCCAGCCCATGGTTCGTATGCCGTTCCTCACCCCGGCGCAGCATGGAGGTCGATCTGCACGGCCAGTCCAAGGCCAGGGATGTTGGTCAGCTGGATCGTGCCGCCATCGACGGTGATGAGGCGATGCACGATCGCCAACCCCAGCCCGCTACCGGATGGGCTGTCACGGGACGGGCTGTCGACCGGCTGGGTCCAGAATCGGCGGAAGGCCTGGGCGCGTTGGGCTGGTGTCATTCCCGGCCCACTGTCGATGACCTCGAGGCGGACCCGGTCGTGATGCTGGCGAATCGAGACCGTGATCTGTCCTTCGCTGGGGGTCACATCGAGGGCGTTGGCCAGGAGGTTGTCCAGGACCTGCTCCAGGTGTCCCGGGGTGGCCGCCACGCTGGCTTGGCCGAAGAGTGTCAGCAGCTGGATCTGACGTTCCTGGGCCAGCGGGGACCAGATGGCCACCCGCTCTCGGACGAGCTGGGCGAGGTCGACGGTGACCGGCGCCGGTTCGGTGTGCTCGGCCCGGGCCACCGCCAACAGCCCGTCGACGAGTCGTGAGAGGCGCGCAATCTCGCCGAGCGCACCGTCCAGCTCACCTGCCGCTGTGCTGTCCACGTCGTCGTGCAGAAGTTCCAGCCGCAACCGCAGCGCCGCCAACGGTGTCCGCAGCTGGTGACTGATATCCGCCACGAGGGTTCGGTGGCTGCCGATAAGGGCTTCGAGGCGGCCTGCCATGTCGTTGAACGTGCCGGTGAGATGCCGCGTCTCAGGTGGTCCCATGAGGGTGGAGGCACGCACAGTGAGCTCGCCGGCCCCGAACCGGTCCGCGGTCGCGTCGAGCCGTCGCAGGGGGCGCCCCACCCATCTCGCCAGCGCAATGCTCAGGGTCGTGGCCAGAAGCACCGCGATCAGTCCGGTCAGACCGAGCCCGAGCCACAGGCTGGCGATCTGCTCGTTGAGGGGATGCGCGGCTCGTTGTACCGCCGTCGCTCCCACGATTCGTGAACCTGCGTATGCCGGTCGTAGCACGAGAAGACCGTCGTGGGGGTCGTCCTTCCACTGCTGCACGGTCTGGCCGGACAGAGCTGCCGCAATCTGGCCAGGGGTGACCCGAAGCAGCGCGGGGCCGGGAATGACAACGTGCCCGCCCCTGTCGTAGATGGCGAACTCGTCGTTGCCGATGAGGGCCGGGCGGTAGCTGAGCGTGCCGGATACCGATGCCCCATGCTCGTGGTCGGCAAGCTGTTCTTCGGCTGCACTGGCCACTGCGGAGGCGGCCGCGACTGTCTGGTCGGCGAACGACTGTCGGTCGTGCCTGGCGGACATCACGCCCAGCGGTACCACGACGCCGATCAGCAGGGCGAGCGTCAGGCCGAGGAAGGCGGCGAGGATACGTCGGGTCACGGTGGGCGGCTATTCGATCGAGCCGAGTCGGTAGCCCACGCCGTACACGGTCTCGATCAGAGCAGGATCTCCCAGTTTCCGTCGTAGCGAAGCGACGTGAACGTCGAGCACCTTGCTAGGCCCGTACCAGTGGCCACCCCAGGCCCGTTCGAGGATCTCCTGACGGGTCAGCACTCTGCCCGGGTCCTCGGCCAGACACGAGAGCAGATCGAACTCCTTGGGCGTCAACGAGATATCGCGCTCTCCCATGAACACCCGGCGTGTCCGCGGATCGACGGTGAGGGCGCCATGGTGGAACTGGCCGGTCTCGGCGGGGTTGATACGGCGCAACACGGCACGCACGCGAGCGAGTAGCTCTACGAAGCCGAACGGCTTGATGAGGTAGTCGTCAGCGCCCGCGTCCAGCGTGGCCACCCGGGTCGCTTCCTCGCTGCGCGCCGTCACCGCGATGATCGCCGCGGCTGAGCGGGCGCGGAGTCGTTGGCAGAGCTCCAGACCGTCTATGTCCGGGAGCCCCAGGTCGAGCAGAATCACGTCGGCCGGGCCGGCCAGGAGAGCCTGGCTTCCATCAGCGGCCCGGCTGACGCGGTATCCGGCACGGACCAGGCCGCGCTCCAGCTGTCTGCCGATTGCTGGGTCGTCTTCGATCACCAGGACATGTAGCCCGGTCGGCGGGTTCTGGGAGTCGGGCGAGGTATCAGCGCCTTCTGGGCCTATGGCCACCAGGACTGCCCGACGTTGCCGCTCGGGTGGCCTGGCTGTGCTGCTCCCTCATGGCGGGCCGCTCCATCATTGCGGCTGTGCCGGCCGACGTCGTGACGATTGGTCCACGGCGACGCGACCGGCAGGAGTGCAGCACCAAGGGCAACCCCGGCCAGGACCGAGACTGCCACAAGCCCACGTCGTTGTCCCTTCCCGGCAGGCCGGGCGCGATCAGCGCGCGGCCACCAGTCCCACCGTGACAACACCACTGCCTCCTTCAGGTGGCCCAGAACGTGCAGAGCCATCAGGGCGAACCAGACGACGAAGCTGAACCTGTGAGCGGTGAGCATCAGCCCCGGCCGCGCAGGCGCCACGAAGAGCAGGGCCACACCGGTCAGCAGGACCGCCCCCGTGAAGACGATCAGCAAGGGTGCGCTCCAGCGCAGCAGCGGGGGCGGCGGTCCGTGGCGCAGGTAGCTGGGGCTGCGGCGGTAGTAGCGGACGAACCGGTAGAAGGTGCTGGCGAACTTGAGCGCGGTCGGCGGGATGAGAAGCAGCCCGACGAAGATATGGAGTGTTGTCAGCTGGCGAACCTGCAGAATGGTGATTCCCTCGACAAACAGCGCGACGAGCAGAACCAGCCCCACCGCACCGGTCAGGCGGGCATTGCCATCGGCGCCTTGGGCACCCTGTTCTTGCATCGAGCCTCGTTTCCGCCATGGTCGTGTAAGTGCCACAGTATTGAAAATGCCACAGACGGTGGGAAAGGCCAGCAGTATCCCGTCGTCTCCTGGCGCGCGTCGTTACTTCCCTGGGTCTTCCGTGAGCATCAGCGCAAGGGTGGGGCAGTCGGCCACGGCGCGGCGGGCGTGTGCCATCAGAGCAGCGGGCACCGGCTGCGGATCCAGCAGCGGGTAGCCCCACTCATCCAGGCTGATGAGCTCGGGCAGGAGCTCGGCGCAGATCCCGTGGGCCTGGCACATGATCGGGTTGACCCGCAGCCGCACGGTCATGGCCCCACCGGGTCGTCTGGCAGGGGCAGCACCGGATGTCGGGTGGACGGGCACGGGTTGCCACGCCGATGGCGGGCGAGGTCAGCAGCGAACGTTTGCAGCGCGCTGGCGACGAAGCGTGCCGTGCCGTCCGGATGGTGGCATGCGCCCCGTCCCTCTACCAGGCGCAGCCGGCGCTCCAGTCGGTTGCGGACGTTGGTGGTGTTGCCACTTCGGCTCAACAGGGCCAGATCCTCGGCGATTGCCGGCAGTCCCAACGTGCAGGGGCCGCACTGTCCCGCGCTCTGGCTCGCAAGCCACGAAGCCACCCGTTGGCTCTCGGCCAGCCCGCAGGCCGACGCGGGCAGCGCCAGCAGGACCCCGGCGCCGAGCGCGGCGCCGGCGGCGATCAGGTCGGCGGGGGTCAGCTGCACCCGTAGCGCGGTCTCGGCAGGGAGCCAGGCCCCGAAGTAGCCGCCGACCAGGACTGCCTGGATCGGCTCGCTGAGACCGCCCGCAGCGTCGAAGGCGGCGCTTAGCGGCATCCCCAATGCCAGCTCGTACACCCCGGGTCGCTGCACGGCACCGGCGACGGTCACGAGCAGAGAACCCGGCGCGTCCGGTGTGCCTACGGAGCGAAACCATTGGTCACCATGGCGGGCGATCAGCGCCAGATGGGCGAGTGTCTCCGCGTTCTGGACGAGCGTCGACCGGCCGTTGACCCCTCGCTCAAAGGGTCTCGGTGGCGTGAACGTCGGTAGTGCTGGGGCGCCGGACAGGAACCGCACCAGCGCGGACTCCTCGCTGGCCACGTACTCCTTTGGCACGTGCACCACTTTGATGGCGACGGGGTCAAGGCCAGCTGCTTTTCGCTCGTTGACCGCGGCCTGGGCTGATGAGGGCCCGGTGTGCAGCGCGACGATGACCTCGCGGGCGCCGACGGCGTCCGCGGCAAGCACCGCGCCGTCCAGCACCAGATGCGGCCGGATGCGCATGAGGAGGGCGTCCTTGCCGGAGGCGGGTTCACCTTCGGCCGCGTTGACAACCACGACCGGTCGCCGGCGCCCGGCGACGGCCCGCATCTTGCGGGCGGTGGGAAATCCCGCCCCACCATGTCCGGTCAGGCCGGCCCGCTCGACGGCGTCGATCAACATCGTGGGGCCGCGATCACCCCCGAAGCCGCGCAGGAGAAAGCCTCCGTGTCGCTCGAGGTGCTCGGCCAGGGGCATCGGGCGTGCCGGATCTGGACCGCCGAGCAGAAGCCGTGGCAGTCCCACCGGCGCGAGTCCGCCTGGCGCGGGGGTGACGGGCACTGTCGGGGTCACTCTTCGCCACCTGCACTGCCTGCGCGACCAGCTTTGGCGGACACCTGGCCGGTGACCCGGGTGCCGTTGATGATCAAAGTGACAGTCAACGCGAGCGGCCGGCCACTCTTGTCCTTTGTCGAGATCTGCAGCACCCCGCCGTTCAGCGCGGTGAGCTGACCCGTGTACTCCTGCGGCTGGGACGGCGTTCCGTAGCTGACCTGGCTGCCGGTCAGGCTGACCCCACCCCCGTCGGTAGGAGTGCCATCCAGCACGATGTCGAGCAGGCCGTTGGTGCCCCCGCCGGTGGTCCCGTGGATGCGAATCGCGATCTCTCCGTTCTGATTCGGTGCGCTCTGAGAGATCGACCCGGCCAGCGGCGCCGTAAACGGTGGGTTGGGCAGCCGCCGCGCCGAAGACACCTGGCTGGTGGGGGGCGATGTGGCGGTACCCACGGCGGGTTTGGAGTGGGGGAGCAGGGCGACGGGCGTGCCGGCCTTCAGTGCCCAGCCTGGCGCCAGCGGGCCGCTGAGCATCCAGGCCAACGCGAGCGCAGGCAGTACCACCGAGAGAACCGCTGAACTCACCCGGACACCGAGATGCTCGGGCCAGCCGGCCGCGAGTCGATACCACATCGCAACCACGACCGCCCCGACGCAACCGGCAGTCACGGCGAGAAACAGTGGCAGCTTCGCGTCGGTGCCCGTGCCCAGGCCGTGTATGACAGCGATCGGCCAGCAGGCATACGACGTCCAGTGCACCCAACGCCAGGTCCGATAGCCCAACCTTCCGCGAAGCAGGCTCGTCACGGTGAGCGCGATCAGGAGATCGAACGACATCGCTCCTAGCCCCAGCCACAGCGGCCGGTAGGTCCCGGCGAAGGGCAACACGGCATCCGTCCAGCTCACCGGGGCGAACCCGTCAGCGATGGTCGTGACGATGTGCAGCGCGAGGAATACCAGGACCAGCAGCGACACGTTGCGGTGAAGGCCCATCGTGACGAAGCGCGGCAGATTCGGCCTGGCGTATCTGCTGGAGGTGAGGATTCCCAGCACCATCGACGCCGTGAGCAGAACGAGGGCTGCAATGCCGGTGGAGCGGGTGGCGAACCACCACACCTGACTATTCATCGAGAGCCCCATCGAGGCCAAACGCTCACGGCAACGACTTTATCGTCGTGTCCCACCAGCCGCGCGGGCAACGTGAAGAGGGTGCTCGATCAGGACCCACCCGAAACCGCCGCCGGCGGAGCCTGGGGTGCCGCAGGGGCCTGGGCCGGAGGTGCCAGCTGCTGTTGCTGGTTGTCCTGGGCCGGGGGTGCGGCTGGCGCTGCCTGCGCGTTGCTGCTGTCCGTACTCTGGGCTGGCGTAGCCGGGGCGGACGCGGCCTGTGACTGAGCGGGGTGGGCCAGCACCAGACCCAGTGCCACGGAGCTGACCGCCGCCGTGACTGCGGCACCCTTGGTCAGGGTCCGGATCCGTAGCAATCCGGCATCACGGGACATCGCACCACGCGCCGCGTTGGTCCGGCTGGGCATATCGGGTTGATGTCTCATGTCGCCAGACTGCCCGACGATCTTCACAGGATCCTGTGAAAGTAGTTCAGAACCCGTAAAGATGTCGGGTTGACCCGCCCCTTGTCAGATCAGGGTCTCGGTGGTGTCCGCCGGTGATACGAACAGGGACCTGCCCTGGTGGCCGTCAAGGGCGATGCTGAAGCTGTGGAGGTCGTCCACCTCGCCAACGACCTCGTCGGTGAACATGTCGACCACCACAGACCCGGGGTCCAGATGTGTCGAGTTGATGGTGCCGACGTGGGGCTCCGAGCCGAAGTTCAAGACGGTGACCTGGTGCTCGACAGGGTTGCTGAGCCGGTGCACCATGACCAGCATCGCCTTGTTCGCCACTTCCGGCACATCGACCTGCGTGCTCGTGGCAATGCCGTACCGGTCGCGTAGCGCCAGGATGCGTCGCAACTGTGAGACGAAGGAAGCCTGGTCCTTGAGCTGTTCCGGCAGCGGTCCATACAGGCTCACCGCTTTCGGCATCCCTGCTCGCGGCTGCTCAGACTCGGGCTGGAACCCCATGAGGTCGTATGCGGATCTATGGATCCAGCGGGTGTCGCCTGTCGCCAGAAGTGGCTTGATCTTCTCAGGGTCCAGGGTCAGCATGCCGAGCAGGTCCCAGCCCGACAGTGAGAACACGCCCGGTTGCAGGGCGTTGAACATTGCCAGCAGCAGGTGAGCCTGTCTGATCTTGCGGATCTGCTCGTCGCTGAGGTTGTCGATGCTCGTGTAGCCGAGAGCGGCGGCGATCACGGTGCCGGTGGTCGAGGCGATCCCGTTCGTCGAGAATACCTGGTTGTACGGTGCTGCCTCGCCGGTCAGACGATCACAGAGGTCGCCGCGGATGGTCACGGCGAGATCCGCGCCGGTGATGGCTTCACCGTGGTAGGTATAGACGTCGTCCTTGTGCAGCGTCGTGAAGTGGACGAGTTCGTAGGTCAGCTCGTCATGGTTCTGCAAGGCATGGACAAGGGTGACCGGGTCGACCCCAAGGGTCAACGACGTGTTCAGCGTCAGCCGGAGGAACTCGGTGTCGGCCATGGCCAGTGCGTGCTGATATGCGGGACGGTTGATGAAGTCGTATGACAGGTCGGCGCCGGCCTCCGAAGTTTCCTTGATGTCGTCAATCGTCAGGTTCAGCTCCTGGAAGGTGAAGCCGCCGACCTTGCGGACCATGCTTGCGATCAGCTGGTTCGCCGCCTCAGAGAGCGGGTGGCCCTCTGACCATGCGGGCAGTCCTATGGTGCCTTTCTCGACGCCGAGGAAGCCGTTGGCATCCAGGCGCAGGGCACCCGAGCCCAGATCGGTGAGCGAGTGCAGCGCGTCGCCGATGACCATGCGCACGCCGGCGAAGGTGGGATCGAGCCAGTTGATCGACGGCTGGCCCTGCTTGAAGTAGTGCAGATAAACCCATCTGCGCTCGACGCCATCGGGACCGATGACCGGGGCAGTGGTGCTCCAGTTCGTGTCCTTGACCCCGGGCTGGTGGAAGATCACCCGTTGCAGCTTGCCGATGATGTAGCCGTACTTGCCGAGCTGATCCTCGGTCTCGACGTCGATGTTGGTCGAGTCCCGCCCGTCTGGGACCTCCGGCAGGAGGTGCCAGTCGGCCGGGTCGATCTCGACCATGTGGTAGATACCGGGGTAGTTCGTGACCTTCATCTCGGCCAGCCGGAAGTCGGCACCCTTGCCCGTGTGCCCCGGCACGATGTCGTCGATGATGGTTCCGCCGTGTTCGCCGGCGATCTCACACATCGTCCGGAACTCGGCCTCAGTGCCGAACGCCGGGTCGATCTGGGTGCTGATGCGGTCGAAATGTCCATCGACACTCGGGGTCGGAGACCAGCCGCGGATACCGCCTGCACGTTTGACCGGGCCAGTGTGCAGTCCCTGGATCCCGATGCTCTGAAAGGCTTTCCACAGTTCCGGGTCGCCCAAGGTTGCTAGGAATGAGCGGCCGGGCTTGCCGATGACCGAGATGGGGTATGCGGTGAACCAGACGGATGCTGTGTCGATTGCTGCGCGGGGGTCGGGTTTGGCGAAGGGGTTCTGGAACATGCTTCCGCGGCCCACGAACTGCCTCGCGATGACGTTGGCGTCGTTGAGCATGGACTCCTGCCGCAGCCACGTGACGTATGAAGGGTTCGAGCCGATCGGCTCGCCGAGCTGTTCGACTGTGGGGACCTGTGAGCTACGTAGACGAGCCTTGGGCCGCAGGTGCCGTGGTCGTGCGGGATAGAACTGTTCCGCGAACGTGATCTCGCTCGGTTCGTGAGGTTTGGGCGCCGTCTCGCCGTCCTGGGTCACGCTGTCATCGGTCACGCCAACCTCGGTCATTCGACTCCAACTTCCTGTTCAGGAGCGCCGAAGGCTCCCGTCATGGGGCCCAGTGCTCTGCACGAGCCTACGTGGGATCCCCGAGCCAAATGGTACGTTCCCAGGGGGACAGTCATCGGCGGCTGGTCTGGGCTGACAGCAATGGGCGACAAACCCGACGGGCGCGCCCAACCGGACCCGTCTAGCCTGACCGAGGCAGGTCCCGAGAAACTGCCACGAACGCCCACAGGGGCTGTTACCGAGGAGTGCACGTGGCAACTCACATCGCCCGCTGCGCCGTGCTGACCCGCGTTTGGGGTAGCCGGCGTGCCGACGGCAGCCGGCATGAGCCCCGCTGAGGCCTCGAAGCGCCATCGCCCGCACGATGAAGGCAACCTCGTCCATCTGACGATCATGGGCACGAGCGACCTGCACGGCAGCGTGTTCAACTGGAACTACTTCACGAACGCCGAGTACGACGACTCCGCCAAGAACGACATCGGGCTGGCCAAACTGGCCACTCTCGTCGAGAGGGTCCGTTCACAGCGTGGGCGTGACCACACGTTGATGATCGATGCGGGCGACACGATCGAGGGGACGCCGCTGGCCTACTACTTCGCGCGTATCGCCCCGATCACCGACGCCAATGTGCATCCGATGGCTGCGGCCATGAACTACATCGGCTACGACGCCGCCGCTCTGGGCAATCACGAGTTCAACTACGGGATCCCGTTGCTGCGCACTTTTGCCGATCAGCTCGACTTTCCGCTGCTCGGCGCCAACGCGCTGGATGCCCGCACCGGGCGCCCTGCCTTCACGCCCTACGTGATCAAGACTGTCAGGGTGGAGGGTGAGCAGCCGATCAAGGTCGGCGTCCTCGGCCTGACCAACCCTGGCATAGCCATCTGGGACGAGGCCAACGTCCAGGGCAGGATGACGTTCCCCGGCCTGGTCGAACAGGCCGGGATCTGGGTGCCCAGGATGCGCGCCGCCGGCGTGGACGTTGTCGTGGTTGCCGCGCACTCGGGTGCCACGACATCGTCGTCATACGGCGATGCACTGCCCGTCCCCGAGAACGTCTCGACGCTCGTGGCACAACAGGTCCCGGGAATCGACGCGATCCTGGTCGGCCACGCCCACCAGGAGATCTCCGAGCGGCGGGTGGTCAACGAGGTCTCCGGTCGCGAGGTCGTGCTGACCGAGCCGCTGGCCTGGGGCATGCGCCTGTCACTGATCGACCTGATGTTGGTCAGAGCAGGCCCCCGATGGGTGGTGCAGAGCTGCGGGTCCAACGTGCTCAACAGCAACACCGTCCCCCAGGACCCCGAGCTCGTCGAGCTGCTGACGGCCCACCACGACAAAGTCGTCACGTACGTCAACTCGGTGATCGGCAGCTGCACCGTGGCGATGTCGTGCGGCACGGCCCACTACGAGGACACGGCGGCTCTGCACTTCATCAACCTGGTGCAGGCGCAGGCGGTGCGCACGGCGATCGCCGGCACTGCCGAGGCTGCGTTGCCGATGCTCTCGATCACGGCACTGTCCAACCGCGAAGCTGTGATTCCGGCCGGTCAGGTCACTGTCCGTGATATCGCGGGGCTCTACGTCTTTGACAACACGTTGCTTGCCATCACCTTCACCGGGGCACAGGTCAAGGCGCACCTCGAGAAGTCCGTCGAGTACTTCAGACAGGTCACAGGCATCGGACCCTTCACCCCGGACGAGCTCACCAATGCCGTCACGGTCGAGGCGCCGAGCGGTACCCCGGACTACAGCTTCGACGTCATGGGTGGCCTGGATGCGCCGCTGACCTACGACATCGACGTCGCCCAGAACCCGGGTTCACGGATCGTCAACCTGGCCTACGCCGGGGCGCCGATCGACCTTGCGGCGCAGTTCGTGGTGGCGATCAACAGCTACCGGCAGTCCGGGGGCGGCGCGTTCCCCGACGTGAGGACGTCTCCGGTGGTGCACAACGCCCAGCAGGAGATCCGCCAGCTGATCATCGACTGGGTCACCAGTCACAAGGTCGTCGATCCCCTTGCTTTCACCAGCACCGACTGGAAGCTCGTCTCCAACGGTGCGACGGTGGTGATCAGCGGCTAGTGCGGGGGGCGGGTCGACCACACGCCGAACAGTGTGGTCAGAGACAAAGTGGCCCGAGGTTGATGCGAAACCCACCCTGATTTCAGACCTGAGCCCCTGACCGTGTATCTTTCTGGACGCATCACCGGGCGGGGGAACGTGTCGCCCGGATGCC
>DAITND010000005.1:0-46045 GCA_036834825.1 Dermatophilaceae bacterium | reverse complement strand
CCAAACTTCTACGCGCCGCATGAACCCCCGACGAACAAATGCGTCGCTGCACTAGCGGACGCCTGATCGGCAGAGGCCTCCAAGCGCTACGGTCGTATCGTGATCTGCACCGCGTCCACCCTGTCGTGGCCCCTCTGACCAGGCGGTCCATCCTGTTGCGCACGCGCCCTTTCGTTGTAGGGCCAGCGGTTTCGGCGGGGCCTCATCGAAGGACGCACTTACGACCGCCGTCTCCGGCATTACCCCATCCGGCCGTCTCACCCTGGGCAACTACCTCGGGGCGCTGCGACGCTTTGCCGAGCAGAGCGAGGAACCCGGGTTCTACTTCGTGGCGGACCTGCACGCCATGACGACACAACATGACCCGAGGCGACTCGCGACCTTGACCCGCGAGACAGCCCTGCTGTTCCTGGCGTCGGGTCAGCCCGACCAGTGCGTGTTCATCCAGTCCGCGGTCCCCGCCCACGCCCAACTGGCCTATCTGCTGGAGTGCACGGCCTATGTCGGCGAGCTCTCCCGCATGGTGCAGTACAAGGAGAAGGGACGCGGCAAGCCGATGACCCGGGCATCGCTGTTCACCTACCCATGTCTCATGGCCGCCGACATCCTGCTGTACGACGCACACCGGGTCCCCGTCGGCGGCGACCAGGACCAGCACGTGGAGCTGGCGCGTAATCTGGCAATCCGGTTCAACACCACCTATGGCCCGACGTTCATCGTGCCCGAGCTCCAGCGCGCGCCGGCCGCGGCGCGCGGTCGAGATCTGATGACCCCGTCAGCCAAGATGAGCAAGTCAGACCCTGACCAAGCCGCTGGGGTGCTTCGCATGCTCGACAGCCCGGATGTGTTGCGCCGCAAGGTGATGCGGGCCGTCACAGACTCCGACGGCGAGGTGCGTCACGATGAGGTATCCAAGCCCGGCATCACGAACCTGTTGGAGATTCTCGGTGCATGCATCGGCGTGCGGCCCGTCGAGGTGGCAGCCCGCTACACGTCATACGGGGACCTCAAGACAGACACCGCCGACGCAGTCGTGGCTCTGCTCGAGCCTGTTCAGCGACGTTATGTCGCGCTTGCGGCAGACCCACACAAGGTGGAGGAACTACTCGGAGCCGGCCGCGACAGGGCCGCGGCGTTCGCAGCGCCCCGGCTGGAGAGCGTCACGCGGGCCATCGGCCTGGTGTCGGGCTAACGGCGGGTTCCGAAGCGATCCGTGGCGCCGATGAGAGCTTCACTCATGCCAGGCTCCCCGCAGCCGTGTCCCGCCTCGTCCACCAGGACGAGCTCGCAGTCGGGCCATGCCTGCGCGAGATGCCAGGCGATGTCTGGCGGGCCACTCACGTCGAGGCGGCCGTGCACCAGAACTCCGGGGATGCCTGCCAGCTTTCCTGCCTCGCGGAGCAGGATCCCGTCCTCGAGCCATGCGCCATGGCGCCAGTAGTGAGTGACCAGACGCGCAAAGCGCATCCGAAAAGCCGGATCGTCGAATCGCGGGTCGGGCAGGTGGTTCGGGTGGACGGCGACGTGGGTGTCCTCCCAGGCGCACCAGTGACGAGCGGCTTTTTCGCGCACGGCCGGGTCTGGGTCGGACAGCAGACGAGCGTAGGCATCGACGAGGCTGCCGTCGCGCTCTTCTGCGGGCACGGCATCGCGGAAACGCGACCATTGCTCGGGGAACACCCGGCCCATGTCGCGCGTCACCCACTCGACCTCCCTGCGACCGGTTGTGACAACACTGAAGAGCACAACCTCCGAGACGTGGTCAGGATGCTTCTCGGCGTAGGCCAAGCCGAGCGTCGAACCCCACGAGCCACCGAACACCAGCCATCTGTCGATGCTCAGCTGACCCCGCAACCGCTCGATGTCGGCGAGCAGATGGTGGGTCGTGTTGGTGGCCAGGTCAACGGCCGGCTCACTCGCATCGGGTGTGCTTCTGCCGCAGCCCCGTTGGTCGAACAGGATGATCCGGTACACGTCCGGGTCGAAGTACCGTCGCCACCCCGGTGTACACCCCGACCCCGGACCGCCATGCAGAACGAGCGCCGGCTTTCCGCCGGGGTTACCGCACGCTTCCCAATAGACGAAGTTGGCGTCACCGACGTCGAGCAGCCCCTGCTCGTAGGGCCCGGCCTCCGGGTAGACCCCCGCCGTGGGGCGAACCTCGCGCTCAGCGCCCTTTGAAGTCATTTGACGCTCAGTTCTGCAAGTCAGTCATCGAGCCCATCAATAAGGTGCGAACGCTCCTCCCAGGGAGTCGAGAGCACCACCGTCGTATGTGTCGACACCATGGCCGAAGTTCGTACCCGGGCGAGAAGATCCTCGAGCTCGCCGGGGGTGGACACCCTGGCCTTGAGAATGTAGCTCTCCTCCCCCGCGACCGAGTGGCAGGCTTCGATGTCGGCCATGTCGCGAAGGCGGTCCGGCACATCGTCCGGGGCCGCCGGATCCGTCGGCGTGACCGATATGAAGGCGACGAGCGGCATCCCCAGCGCGTTGTAGTCGACAACTGCGCGGTAACCCTGAATCACTCCACGTCCTTCCAGCCGGCGCACCCGCTGGTGGACCGCCGATGTCGACAGCCCGGTGACCTTGCCGAGATCGGTGAAGCTCATGCGGCCGTCCTGCAACAACAACCCGACGATGCGGCGATCCAGATCCTCCATGGCCCAAGGTTACTAAGGTCCCAGCGCCTGCGGGCGGCGGCAGGCTGACGATGCCTCGAAGAACTCCCTAGTGGCACGATGACGACATGACCCAGCGCCTGATGCTCCTGGACTCTGCCTCCTTGTACTTCCGCGCCTTCTACGGCGTCCCGGATCAGCGACGCAGCTCCGAGCAGCCGCCCACGAATGCCGTACGCGGCCTTCTGGACATGATCGCGACACTGGTCGCCACCCATCACCCGACCCATCTGGTGGCCTGCTGGGACAACGACTGGCGACCGGCGTTTCGGGTCAACGCCATCCCGACGTACAAGACGCACCGTCTCAGCGAAGGCAGCCAGATCCAGGAGGAGAGCCCCGAAGACCTCACTGCGCAGGTGCCGCTGATCGTGGATGCGTTGCAGGCCTTGGGGATTGTCCGTATCGGAAGTGATGGCTACGAGGCTGACGATGTCATCGGCACCCTGACCCATCGCGCTCGCGGCAGACAGCTGGTGGATGTCATCACCGGCGACCGCGACCTGTTCCAACTGGTCGATGACGAAGCCGGCGTCAGGGTCCTCTACACCGCACGCGGCGGAGTGCGGGATCCCGACGTGGTCACCCAGGCATTTCTGCAGGCAAAATACTCCGTTCCCACCGGTCAGGCCTACGCCGACCTGGCGACGCTGCGCGGTGACACCAGCGACGGGTTGCCCGGTGTCGCAGGGATCGGTGAGAAGACCGCAGCCACCCTGATCAACCGGTATGGCGATCTGGCCAGTCTGCGTCGCGCCCTCGCTGAGGGCGACCCTCAGATCAAGGGCGCGCAACGACAACGACTGGAAGCAGCCTCGGCCTATCTAGACGTTGCACCCGTTGTTGTCCAGGTCGCCCTGGACGTGCCGATCCCGGACTTTGATGCCTCGCTCCCCCGCCAGGTTGGCGACCTCACTCTCCTCTCGTCCCTGGCTTCGGGTTACGGCCTCACCAATCCCCTCAACCGGGTGCTGAACGCGCTCGGGCTCGGCGAGAACAACTGAGCGACTTTGCCGCGCCGCCTTGAGCGCTTTGGGCGAGTTGCCGGTCGACAGAATCAGTATGTGAGGCAGCGGTCCTGCGCCATTGCCGCAGACGACCAAACACGCAAACGTCGGCGAAGTCAGCGACCCCGAGCCGGGCCTGCCTCTGTCAGTCGATTCGATCGGCAGCGACGACGCCTCGCATCACCCCGTCGATCGCACGCCTCGCAGTCACCGCCAGGGTCCGGTCGGGAGCCGCGTCACCGATCTGACCGAGCAGGTCCACGACCTGCTTGCAGCGACGGACAAAGTCGCCGGCACCAATCTCGCTGTCGCGAAGGACCACCTCC
Source organism: Dermatophilaceae bacterium (assembly GCA_036834825.1). Taxonomy (GTDB): domain Bacteria; phylum Actinomycetota; class Actinomycetes; order Actinomycetales; family Dermatophilaceae; genus UBA4719. The sequence goes on along the minus strand of DAITND010000005.1, from coordinate 42,031 downwards.
AGGCGCTGACCGCTGGCCCAACGATGCATCATCCAGGCCATACCCGCGTCCGGACAGCTGGTCTGCGGCAACATATGCAGTCTTTCGCTGTCCTCGAGCAGACTCCATCTGCGCACCATGGCTTCATACGCCTCGCGGACGTCGTCGTTGGGCATGCGAGGAGAGACGTCTCCCTCATCACGGCGCGGCTCGTGCAGCAGCGTGGAGACGATCGCCGCGAGGCTCGGCGGGTCGAGCCTCTTCCAGAGGTCAAGGCGCAGGCACTCGGCTGCCAACAGATCCTTCTCGGTGTAGAGCCGCTTGAGGCAGTCGCCCTGCGCTGTCACTGCGGCGCCGCCCTCAGTGAGATAACCCAGGTCCACCAGAAGCTCGCAGACACGGTCGAACGTGCGGGCCACAGAGTTGCTCCTGCCCTCCACCGTATGAGCGACACGGTCGGTCTCGCGACGCAGCCGCCACCAGCGTTCGGCCCAGCGTGCATGGTTCTCTCGATCGGGACACCCGTGGCAGGGGTGCGCGCGCATCTGCCGGCGCAGCTCGCTGACCCGCTGTTCTTCCCCGGAACCCGCAGAGCCGGTGTGCCGTGCCGGTGGCGGATCGTGGGGCACCTTGATCCGCATCGTTGCCGCAAGGTCTTTGCGGGACTTGGCATTTCGGGCGTTGAAGTGCTTGGGGACGCTGAGGTTGATGACTGGGTCGACCGGGGTGGGGACGTCTGCGAGCGTGAGCCGGCGCACCTGTGCATCGGAAGTCAGAACGGTCGGCGAGGCGCTGTCCTTCTTGCCCCCGGCGTTGCCCTGGATGACGATCGCGTAACCCGAGCGCCGACCACCCGGGATCCTGATGACGTCGCCAGGGCGGAGCTTCTCCAGACTGACCGCCGCCTCGGCCCGACGACTGGCCGACCGGGCCTTGGCGGCTTCCTTCTCGATGTCGCGTATCTCGTTGCGCAGCGCGGCATACGCGGTGAAGTCCCCCAGATGACAGGTCATCGACTCGGCGTAACCAGCCAGCGCCTCCTCGTTGCGCTTGACAGTCAGCGCCATCCCGACGACGGCACGGTCAGCCTGGAACTGCGCGAACGACGTCTCCAAGATCTCGCGGGCCGTCTGGCGTCCAACCTGTCCGACGAGGTTGACCGCCATGTTGTAGGTCGGGCGAAAGCTGGACTTCAGTGGATATGTGCGCGTTGATGCCAGACCCCCCACCGCAAGTGGGTCCAGACCCCGGTTGTAGAGCACCACCGCGTGACCCTCGATGTCGATGCCGCGCCGCCCCGCGCGACCTGTCAGCTGGGTGTACTCAGCCGGGGTGATGTCTGCGTGCGTCTCTCCGTTGAACTTCACCAGTCGTTCCAGCACCACGGACCGCGCAGGCATGTTGATACCCAGCGCCAGGGTCTCGGTGGCGAACACCGCACGGATGCGGCCGGCCGTGAAGAGCTCCTCGACGATCTCCCGGAAGGTTGGCAACATCCCGGCATGGTGTGCCGCGAAACCGCGGGTGAGACCCTCGACGAACTCCCAGTAGCCCAACACGTCGAGGTCCTCATCGGCCAGGCCCTGGATGCGCTCCTCGACCGTACGGCGAATCCGGTCGCCCTCCGCCGGCGGGATCAGCCGCATGCCGCTGGCCAACAGTTGGCGCACCGCGGACGTGCAGCCGATGCGACTGAAAATGAACGTGATCGCCGGCAACAGTCCGTCGCGGTTCAGGCGCTCGATGACCTCAGAGCGGCTCGGCCCTCCTCCGAAGCGGCCACCTTGCCGAGGGGGCCGCCGGTCACGACCCCGCCTGTCGGCGCCGCCGTCCCTGGCGCGACCGCGTCCATCGGCGCCATCAGCGCGTTCGCCACCACGGATCCGCTCCAGCAGCTCGGGATTGACCCTGGTCGGGTCGAAGACCCCGGTCGTGGTCGAAACCTCATCTGTGAAAAGGTCATACAAGCCCTGGCCGACCATCATGTGTTGCCACAACGGCACCGGTCGGTGCTCCTCGACGATCACCGTGGTGTCCCCGCGAACCTCGTAGAGCCACGCACCGAACTCCTCGGCATTGCTCACCGTCGCCGACAACGAGACCACCTGCACGTCCTCGGGCAGGTGGATGATGACTTCCTCCCAGACCGCGCCGCGAAAGCGGTCGGCGAGGTAGTGCACCTCGTCCATGACGACGAAGCCGAGCCCGCGAAGGGTGGCGGACCCGGCGTACATCATGTTGCGCAGCACCTCGGTGGTCATCACGACGACGGGGGCTTCACCGTTGATCGAGGAGTCGCCGGTGAGCAGACCGACCTTGTCGGCGCCGTGACGTCGGACCAGATCGGCGTACTTCTGGTTCGACAGGGCCTTGATCGGCGTTGTGTAGAAGGCCTTGCGCCCAGTCGCCAGCGCCAGGAACACCGCAAACTCCCCCACGATGGTCTTGCCAGCGCCGGTGGGTGCGGCCACCAGCACCCCCGCTCCGTCGGCAACGGCCTGGCACGCCTGCACCTGGAAGTCGTCGAACGCGAAGTCGAAACCCTTGGCGAACGCGTCCAGCTCGGGGTGTGCGGCTTCCGATGAGGTGGCCATGGCGCTCAGGCTACGTCAGAGATCCGGGACCAGGACGTTCAACGCGGCCGGCACGTTCTCGCAGCTCATGGGAAGGGGCGCAAAGCGCTCACCATCGGCATAGCTGATGATCGCTGAGGCCTCGAGCCGGACCTGACGGCCTCGCAGGATCTCTACGGCCGGGTGCCCGACGTGCTTGCCACTGAACACCTTCGGGAAGACCTTGAGGAACTCGATCGTGGAAATCTCGTGCAGGATGAGGATGTCGAAGAGCCCGTCGTCGAAGCTGGCGTCCGGGCAAACCCGCATGCCGCCGCCGTATGACGGACCATTGCCCACGGCCACCAGCATCGCGTGGGTGCTGTGGCGGACACCGTCCACCTCGATGACATAGGGGATCGGTTTGAATACAGGCAGTTCCCTGGCAATGGCCAGGTTGTAGCGCATCCGGCCCTTCGGCCAGCCCCAGGTGTTGGCACGCTCATTGACCACGGAGTCGAAGCCTGCGCCCAGGACACCAGCGAACCAGTGCTGGACGCCCTGCGCATCGGTATGGCGGCCCGCATCGATGACGCGTACGGTGCCACTGGAGATGACCTTGGCTGCGGCCATCGCGTCGCGAACGGGTAGCTGCAGGCCGCGTGCAATGTCGTTCCCGGTCCCGGCCGCCACGATGGCCAGGACCATCTCGGTGCCGGCGCAGAGGTTGACCCCAAGATTGACCGTGCCGTCCCCTCCGGTGACCGCCAGGACATCCAGCCCCGCGGCGATACCGGCCAGGGCACGGTCACGTGCTCCGGCCGCGGTCTCGTCGGAGAGCTCGATCACCTCATGGCCCTCGGCCTCCAACCTGGCTGCCACCTCGCGCCCGAGGGCCACTCCGCGACCCTTGTCCGAGGTGGGGTTGGTGATCAACCCGATACGTTTGCTCACGGTAGGACGCTACAGCTGGCTGGCTTCGTCGTCGGCGACCTTGGCCCACTCAGGCTCACGGCGCGTGCGCCGCCTGTCCAGGAGGGTCGCAACGCCAACGGCGGCATAGAAGAGACCGACCATCGGAAAGGCTAGGGCAAGCATGGTCCACGCGTCCGGAGTGGGGGTCATCATCGCTGAGAAGACGAAGATGAGGATGACAGCAATCCGCCAGCCCTTGATCATGATGCTCGCAGGCAGGACGTGGGCCACGTTGAGGCCGACGAGAAAAACGGGCAGCAGGAATGCCAGCCCGAAAGCCAGGATGAAACGCATCACGAAGGTCAGGTAGAGTCCCGCATCCGGCAGGTTTGCCGCTCCCTGCGGGGTGAAGCCGAGCAGCACCTCGACCGCCCTGGGCACAATCTTCGTTGCCAGGAAGCAACCGCCCAGGAACAGGGGCACCGCGGCCGCGACGAACAGCATGGTGGTGCGCTTCTCCCGCTTGGTCAGCCCCGGGACGATGAAACCCCACACCTGGTAGAGCCAAACAGGACTTGCCAGGATGAGGCCAACGAAGAGCGCCACCTGGAGCTGCACGGTGAACGGCTGGGTGATACCCCCGAAGTTGATGTTGACGAGACCATGGCGTTCGGCGGCTATCTTGCGCAACGGGGCCATGATCGCGTTGAACAGCCGGTCGTACTCGATCCATCCAACCACGCTGCCAACTGCAATGGCTGTGGCGGCAATGACAAAGCGCCGACGAAGCTCACGCAGGTGGTCACCCAGCGACATACGCCCGTCGGGGGTGCGCTTAGAACGCAATGCTGGCATGTGTTGTTGGATCCCTCAGCTGACCGGATATTTGTCGCTGCTGGCGTACGGATCAGGCGGGCGGCCGGCTGTGCTGCTCGCGCTCGGTCGCATCCGCGGCCGACATCTTCGTCGGGTCCTGGATCGGGTCTGCGGTCGGGTTCGACGTCGGATTTGAGGTCGGATGGACCGTCTCGCCCTTGACCGTGTCGCTGCTCGCGGCACTCGGCTTGGCCGCCTCTTCCTTCTTCATCTCATCGATCTCGGACTTGAAGATGCGCATCGAGCGGCCGAGGCTGCGCGCTACGTCCGGAAGTCGCTTCCAGCCAACCACGGCAACGATCACCAGCACCACGATCAAGAGGTTGATCGGATGGTCCAACAGATTGCGGATCATGGGACTCAAGCCTTTCGTGATGGCTGCGAAAAACGTGCCAGCGAGTACAACAATCTCATTCTACGTGTTTGGCCCACGCGGGGCGCGAACTTGCACGACGCAGTCGGCGCGCCCTGCGACTGGCGGCTTTGGCGCGGTCCCGTTTTATGCGGGCCGCGACAGGACCAGCGAAGACGGCCAGATCTTCGGGCGACCCGATCCGCTCTCCGAGCAGCTCCAACTGACCCTGCACCTCGTCAAGACGACGTGATGCGGCCGCGAGCTCAGAACCAAGCTGCCTGGTCTGGCCCCACAGACCCCAGACCCGCCAGCCGAGGTATCCGCCTGACACGAGAAGCAGCATCACCCAGATCATCACCCACCACATGACACGGGACTCTATCCGCTTACCTGGGTGGACTCGACAGACCCGGTCTGGGCCGCATACGCCTTCAGGGCCGCACGTGCACCCAGGTGAACCTCACGGGCGAGCTCTGCCGGCTGGAGAACGGCGGCCGCTGAGCCCAGTCGCCACATCAGGCGACGCAACCAAGCCGTGTCGGCGGTCCGCAGGTCGATGACCGCTCCCCCATCCGGGGTCCGCTCGATGCTTTCGACCGGGTAGTAGTCGCTGACCCAGACCGCCTCGGGTCCCAGCACGAGCCTGACGAGCTGGTCGTCCGCATGGGGCGTGAAGAGCCCGGAATCCAGGTCGCGGGGCTCGGCCGTGGCAGGTGGAGTGCCGTCCTCATCCAGGATCACAAGAGTCTCAATCCGGTCCAGCCGGAACAACCTGACGTCCTCGGCCCGATGACACCAGCCCTCCAGATACCAGTGAGCGTCGAAGTTGATCAACCGCATGGGGTCGACGTCGCGCTCTGTTGACTCATCACGGCCGGGAACCAGATATCGAAGATGGATACGTCGACGAGCAACCAAGGCCTCATTGGCAAGAGCGATTGTCTCTGCGCTGGTCCCCTCATCCATCAGTACCTGGATGCGAGCTGTTCGCGCCGAAGCCGAGCCGGTGGCCTCTTCAAGCTTGGCCAGTGCGCGCACGACGGCGTCCCGCTCGCCGATCCCTGGGACCGCGGCCAGGGCACGCAGCCCCACGATCAAGGCCAGGGCCTCATCGACGCCGAGTCGCAGGGGACGGTTGATCGTGTCGGCATTGCCCAGAAAGACCCTGCCGCTCTCCCACTCGGCCTCGATGAGATCACCGGGATAGCCGCCTGGGGTGCCGCACAGGAACAACAGCGCCAGATCGGCCTCGACCTGTGCCGGTGTCACGGCAAACTCGCGGGCCGCCTCATCGATCTCCACGCCCTGCCGGTTGAGCAGCCACGGCACCATCGTCAACAGCCGCGACAGCCGGGTGGTTGCCGACTCCGAAGGTTGACCACCCTGCCCCAGCTGCCCGGACTGCCTCTTGGCGCTCATCCGTTTGCCTCGTCGGTTGGCATCCCTGGGGTGACCTGCCCAAGTCGGGCCGCCTCGGGGCCGAGTGCTCCGGTCAGCCGGCCGATCACGGACTCCCGCAGTTCGGCGGGACTCTCGACCACCACATCTGGGCCGAAACTGCAGATCTCGGCGCCGAACGCCTCGGTGTCGGTGTAGTCAACGGCGATGAGCGACCAGGTGTCGTCGACCTCCTGGACCGTGTGCGCCTGCCGGCGCAGACTGTGCCCGGCGCCCACTCGTACCTGCAGGGCAGCCGGGCGGGGGTCGCGATCGACGGCTACGTTGCTGATCATCGCTGTCGGCTGATGATCCTGTGGCACCTCGTATGACCCGGGCTTGCCCTCGATGGCGACCTCACCCTCGATCCTGCCCAGCCGGAATACCCGCGGCGCGTTCCTGCCTGTGTCGAACCCCGTCAGATACCAGTGACCGTGCCAGGAGGCGATCGCCCACGGCTGCACGTGGCGGGTCGCCACAGCTCCAGTGCCTGCGGTCCGGTATGTGAAGGCCACCGGAGTGTGATGCAACACAGCGTCCTTTGCAGCTTCGAAGGCAGGCTCAACGGTCCGGACCATCGGCACGATACCGATCAGGGATGAGTCGTCGCGTTCCACTCCGGCTGCCTCAAGCTTGCGCAGGGCCTGGGCTGCGGGCCCTGCCAGAGTGGCCTGGGTCCAAGCCCGGCTGGCCAGGCCGAGAACCGCCAGCTCATCGGAGGCAAAGGAGATCTCCGGCAGGGCATACTCGCGACGGTCGATGCGATATCCGGGCTCGTCATCGAAGAACGCGTCGAACGGTTCCGTCACCAACGGTATGCCGAGCTCGCGCAGCTCGTCCTTGTCACGCTCGAACATCCGGTCGAAGGCCTCGTCGGACACGCTCGTGCCGTACTGCGGCACCGCATCGCGGATCTTGGCCTTGGACAGCGGTTTTCGCGTATAGAGCAGGCAGATCACCAGGTTGAGCAGACGCTCGGTCTTGTCTGCTCCGTTGGACTTTGTGCTCATGGGGGTCGACGCTACCGGACCGCCCGTCCCCACGTGAGGTGTCAGCAGCACTACTGTTCGTGGCGTGATCCATTGGCGCGAGGCAACTGTCGAACGGCTCCGGGAAGAGTGGCCCGGAGCCGCCACATTCGATGTGACACTGACCGACGTGGCGCTGCGCGGTCCGACGGGCGAGACAATCCCGGCCCTGGCCTATACCGACCTGGTCGGAAGGCCCCAGCCCGGGGATCGGGTCCTGCTCAATGTCAGCGCCCTGGAGCGTGGACTGGGCACGGGCGGGTTGGCCCTGATCGTGGCAATCCCAGACCGCCTGCCGGCGGACCCGAAGGCCAGCCCGGGCCATATCGTAAAGGCCCGGTACACACCTCTGCAGACGATCGTCCTCGGCGTCGACGAGCAGGAGAGCCCGCACCATGGCGTGCTGCGCGAGGCTACCGGGATCGACGGCATGCCCGTCATCGTGGCCGACCTGCACTCTGCCGTTCCCGCGATCCTGGCAGGACTGCGGCAGGGCGACCCGCAAGTCCGGGCGGTCTATGTGATGACAGACGGTGGCGCCCTGCCCATCGCGTTCTCCCGCACCGTGGCCGGGTTGTCCAAGGCGGGGTGGCTGGCCGGCACCATCACCGTGGGTCAGGCCTTTGGCGGTGACCTTGAGGCAGTCAACGTCCACACCGGGCTGCTGGCCGCGGCCCATGTCCTGCATGCGGACGTGGCTATCGTCGCCCAGGGCCCGGGGAACCTGGGCACCGACTCCCCATGGGGTTACTCGGGTGTGGCAACGGGTGAGGCGATCAACGCCACCGCGGTGCTTGCCGGTCAGGCTGTCGCCTCATTGCGCGTATCCGAAGCCGACCAGCGCGAACGCCACCGTGGCATCTCCCATCACAGTCTGACGACCTACGGCCGGGTGGCCATGGCGCACGCGGACCTGCCGGTCCCACTGCTGGGCGGAGATTTCGGTGAGCGTGTTCTGGAACAGGCGCGCCAACTCGCCGCGGACAGCGCGGGACGACTCACGCTTCGCGAGGTCGATACCTCCGGACTGGCAGAAGCGCTGTCATCCAGCCCGGTGCCGTTGTCAACCATGGGGCGCAGCCTCGATGAGGACAACGCCGCCTTCGTGACGGCAGCGGCGGCCGGCCGATTCGCCGCAACCCTGCTCAGTGCACGTCGACCAGGTCCACCACGAAGATCAGGGACTCGCCCGGCTTGATCACGCCACCTGCGCCGCGGTCTCCATAGGCAAGGGCTGCCGGGATGACGAGCTTGCGACGGCCACCGACCCTCATCCCGACGATGCCGTCGTCCCAGCCCTTGATGACCTGGCCCTTGCCCAGGCTGAAGTCCAGCGGTGCCCCGCGGTTCCACGAGGCGTCGAACTCCTCGCCCGTCGAGTGCGCCACGCCCACATAGTGAGCGCTGATGGAGTCACCCGCCTTGGCCTCGGTCCCATCGCCCAGCACAAGGTCCTCAATGACCAGTGCGGTGGGCGCGGTGTCGCCAGGAAAGTCAATCTCCGGTTTGGTCGTGCTGGGGTCAAAACCCATGATGGTCGAGCCTTTCGATCGCAGGTCGTGGGCGATGCCCGGAAATCAGACGATTGCCAGAATGTCGACGACGAACACCAAGGTGTCTTTGGGTCCGATCAGCGGCGGGGAGCCTTTGGCGCCGTAACCTTCGGCCGGGGGCACGACGAGCAGGACACGGCTGCCGACAGTCTGTCCGACCAACCCCTTGTCCCAGCCGGTGATGACCTTGCCCGCGCCGATCTGAGTGTCGAACGATGAGCCGTGGTCAGCGGACGCGTCGAACTTCTTCCCGTTCCACAACACGCCTGTGTAGTTGACCTTGATGTTCTGGCCGGACTGGACCACCGGACCTGCGCCCTTGATCAGCGGTTGTACGACCAGCTTCGCTGGTGGGGCGCTCTTTGGGACCGTGACCTGCGCGGCCTGGGCGCCAACAACCGTCGCGGTCGGGAGCCCGGCCTTGGGCGGAACCGCAACGCCCGTGGCAGTCGTCAGTGGTGTGCTGGCCGAGACCAGATCGATCAAGAAGACGACCGTATCGGTGGCGCCGAAGCCAGCCTGAGCGTTGCCCTGGGCACCAAAAGCGTCCGCCGGGGGGATCGCCAACAGCAACCGGGAGCCGATCTTCTGCCCGGTCAGACCCTTGCTCAGCCCTGGCAGCAGCGAAGCGGAGGACAGGTCCATTCCAGCCGTCTGCTTGCCGAAGCTGGACTCGACCTGCTTGCCGTCCTTGCCGTTGACGAGGATGTAGTTGAACATGATCGCGTTGGCCTTGGTCACCTTGGGTCCAGCGCCCGGAGTGACGATCTTGGTCGTCGTAACCTTCACAGTCAGTGGCTTGGTCTTGAGCGTCAACGCGGGCGCCTTGACCGTGCCACCCACCGAGACGCTGTCAAGAGCGCTCGCCTTGGCGTCGGCGTTGACCGAGCTGCAAGCGGCCAGGAACATCAAGGGGATGACAGCGGCGGACACGATTCGTAAACGAGAGGGGCGCACGCGAAAACCTTTGATCGTTGGTACAGGGATTCCCACCAGCATATCGGGTACAGGGATTCCCACGACCATATCGCCCCAATCTGAGGGCCTGCCGCCGCCGGCAACGCCCTGTGCGCGTGGCTCACATGCCCTCAATCAGCCGTTCGACGCGGGCATCGACAGCAGCAAAGGGGTCCTTGCACAGAACAGTTCGCTGGGCCTGGTCGTTGAGCTTGAGATGCACCCAGTCGACGGTGAAGTCCCGTTTGTGCTCTTGGGCTGCCCGGATGAAGTCGCCGCGCAGCTTGGCCCTCGTGGTCTGCGGCGGCACGGTCTTGGCCTCGAAGATCTCTGAGTCAGAGCAGACACGGGCCGCGTTGCCATGAGTCTGCATGAGGTAGAACAGACCGCGCTGACGATTGATGTCGTGGTAGGCCAGATCGAGCTGGGCGATCCGGGGGCTGGACAGGCTCAGAGCGTGTTTCGCCGCATAGCGGGAGATCAGCAGGTACTTGATGATCCAGTCGATCTCGGTGCCCACCAAGGCGAGGTCCCCCGTGCCGACGGCCAGGAGAGTTCGCTGCCACAGGTCCAGGACGGCTTTGTGGATCGGGTCGTCCAGGCCCTCGCGGTCAACGAAATCCATGGCGCGCTCGAAGTACTCGTTCTGGATCTCAAGCGCGCTCAGCTCACGGCCATTGGCGAGCTTGACCTTCTTCGAGCCGGTCATGTCGTGGCTTATCTCACGGATGGCGCGGATCGGGTTCTCGAGCGTCAGGTCCCGCATCATCACCCCGGCCTCGATCATCCGTAGCACCAGATCGGCTGAGCCGACCTTGAGCATCGTGGTCGTCTCGCTCATATTGGAGTCGCCGACGATGACGTGCAGCCTGCGGTACTTCTCAGCGTCAGCGTGCGGCTCATCCCTGGTGTTGATGATGGGGCGGGAACGGGTGGTCGCGCTGGAGACACCCTCCCAGATGTGGTCAGCCCGCTGGCTGACGCAGTATGTGGCTCCACGGGATGTGGTGGTGATCTTGCCGGCGCCGCAGGTGATCTGGCGGCTGACCAAGAACGGAATCAGGATGTCGGACAGCCTCTGGAACTCCCCTGCCCGGCCGACGAGGTAGTTCTCGTGACAGCCGTAGGAGTTACCTGCCGAGTCGGTGTTGTTCTTGAAGACATATATCTCCCCGGCGATGCCTTCATCGGCGATCCGATGTTGGGCGTCAGCGACGAGCCCCTCCACGATGCGCTCTCCGGCCTTGTCATGGGTGACGAGCAGTCGGACGTCGTCACATTCGGGTGTCGCGTACTCGGGATGGCTGCCCACGTCCAGATACAGCCGCGAGCCGTTGGCCAGAAACACGTTTGAGGACCGACCCCACGACACGACCTTGCGGAAGAGGTACCTCGCCACCTCATCGGGGGTCAGACGTCGCTGACCGTCAAACGTGCACGTGACCCCGTACTCGTTCTCGATACCGAAGATGCGGCGATCCATGACCTCACTCTATGGAGTGCGGAACAACCTTGGTAAGGGTTCGGCAGTGCCCTTCTTGGGTCTCGCGGGGCCCCGGCACATTAGCAGACATACCGGGCACGCAATCCAGCCATCGACGAGGTGCCGAGTAGCAGCCGTCCGGCAGAGCCCGGTCCCGTTCGACTGGCGGACCGAGAGCGCCGAAAACCATGGGATCATTGGTAGGGTGACCGCCCCACCAGGTGCCCCGCACGAAACCGTCCACACCCCCGAGGGGCCCGGCGCGGCCGCCTACGGGTTGTTGTCCCGGGCACAGTCCCTTGCCGATCAGCTAAGGGCTGAGGTCGAGGCCGAGGTGGCCGCAATGCGCGAAGAAGCCAGGGGCGCTCACGACGAGGCGAGGCGCCTGCTGGTCGACGCCACGATCGTCCACGACGACGCCGTCAGCGCCCAGCGTTCGGCTCAGGCACGGCTTCTGGAAGCGCAGGAGGAATCGGCTCAGCTTGTTGCAGATGCTTCGGACCAGGCCGCATTGGTAGCCGCCGCCGCCAACCTGACGACCGAGAACCTCCTTGCCAGCACCCATCTAGAGGCCGAAGAGATCCGGAACACCGCCAAGGCGGAGGACGTACGTCTGCGAGGCTTGGCCAGCACCGAGCTCGAGCAGGCGCGCGAGAAGAACACGGCGCTTTTGTCCGAGACTGAGGCGCGCCTGGAGTCCCAACGGATGCAGGTCGCTGCCGAGCTGCGGCAAATGAGCGAGGAAGCCACCCAACACACGACCTCCCTGCGGACCGCTGCCGAGGATTCCTGCAGCGAGGCGATCTCACGGGCCCGCGCTGAAGCCGGCGCAACGGCTGCCATGGCCAGGCAGGAGCTCGACCTGGCTCGGTCAGAGACCGCCAAGCTCAGGTCGGCCGCTGCCGCCGAGATCGCCTCAGCACGCGATGCCGCGACTGCAGAGGCTGACCGCGTCCTGGGTGATGCGGCCGACCAGCTGCACTGGACCCGAGACACCATCGCAGCTCTCCTGCTGACTGCCAAGGCCGAGGCCGATCGCTTGCGTCTGGCCGACCGCGAGACGAGTGCTGCCCATCTGACCGCCCGCCGTCGACAGTTGCAGGACGTCATCTCCCGCGTTGCCCTGCGGGTACGAGTGGCCGTGGCCGAGGCCGCAGCTGAGGCCGAGAGGCTGCGCGCCCAGGCGAATGCCATTCTCGCGGCCGCCGACAAGGACACCATCGCGACGCGCGACCACGCGCTGGCGCACGCGGAGAGGGTCATCAGCGAGGCAGACCTGACGGCGCAGGCGGCGCTGGATCGCGGGAAACGGCGACTGGACGAGGCCGAGAGTGGGGCCAGGTTGCTGCGTGAACGGGCTGCAGAAGCAGTGTCCAGACTCCAGACCGAAGCCCACGAACACCGCCGGGCGGTCCGCGACGAGGCGACGACCACCTTGGCGGCTGCCCGAGCCGACGCCGACACCAGCCGGGCCCAGGCCCGCGAAATCCTCACCCAGGCACGCGCAGAAGTGAAGGTCCTGGCCGACAGACGCGACGACATCGCCGAACAGCTCGGCCACCTCTCCGGCGTGATCGAGGCATTGGCCGTGCCCGAACACGCTGCGCAGACTGCCGTGCCCTCCGGGCCGGCTGCCGACGGCGACGTACCGCTGCCCGAAGACGCAAAAACCATCACGGTAGACACAAGAAATCATCTAGCCCTCACCACCAACGCTACGACAGGAACCCGATGACCGATTCCAACGCCCACTTCCGCAGCGTTCTCCGCGGATACGACCCCGCCCAGGTGGACCAGCACGTGCACGAGCTCGCACAGGCCGCCACGGCGGCCCGACAAGAAACCGCCCAACGCACCATCGAGGTCAGCAAGCTAGAGGCCGCCCACGACCAGCTCAGGAACGAAATGGAGCGACACGTACAACGGGCCCGCAAGCTCGAAGAGGAACAGATGAAGGCGTCGGCGCCGACCTACGCGACTCTCGGCGACCGCATCGGGTCGATCCTCACGCTCGCAGACAAGGAAGCAAGCGAGCTGCGGACTCGTGCTCAGGCGGACGCCGCGAACCATCACGCCCTGGCCGACGAGAGCGCTCTGGCGACCCGCCAGGAGGCCGACCGCTATGCAGCGGAGATGCGCAGCGCCGCCGAAGCGGAGGCCGCTCGCTTCATGGAGGACGCCAAGCGTCAGGCGGACAGCGTCCTGGACGACGCCGACCGCGAGGCAATGGCCCGACGCGAAGAAGCCGAAGCCGTCTACGAGCGGTCAAGGGCCAAGTCTGCGACCGCGGCAGTGGACTTCGAGACCACCCTTGCCGCGCGTCGGGACTCGTCGGCGTTGGAGTTCGCCGCCGAGGTCACCGCCGCCGAGCAGCAGTTGGCCACCGTCCGACTGCAGTCGGAGCAAACCCGCATCGAGTCCGAGCAGTCACAGCAGGAAGCGGCAACTCGCTCCGAACAGCAACTCGAGCAGGCGATAAACCACGCTCACACACTGGTGGCTGAGGCCAAGACCAAGGCTGAGCGCATCCGGGGCGACTCCGAGCGTGAGCTCGCTGCGGCGACCCAGCGTCGCGACAGCATCAACGCCCAGCTCAGCAACGTCCGCCAGATGCTCTCGGCGCTCGGCGGTGCCGTGGTCGGGAACGCGTTGGACCTCACGGAACCTGCTGCCGGCCAATCCACGCCTGCTACTGCCGCCACTGCCCCAGCCGCCGCTACCAAGCAGCAAACGCCTCTTACCGCTACCAAGCAGCAAACGCCTGCCACCGACGTCAAGGGCGGCAAGAACCTGACCCAGACGGGTGGCAACCTCAATGCCGGCGAGCCTACAGGCGAGCAGCCGACCGCCGACCAGGTCGTCGAACCCAAAGCGGGCGACCACATAGCCGACTCGGGCCGCAAGGTCGGCGCCAAGGGCTGAGTTCTGTAGTACGTCAACGCGGCTGGCCGTTCCTTCAGGGATCTACCAGCCGCGTTGTGGTTCCCGGTTCCATCGCTGAGAGTCCCCAGGTCAGTGATCAGCCGATCAGGTGAGCGAACGAGGAAGGTTCGGCCGCCAGGAACTCGGACAGAGTCATCGGGCGCCGACCGGTGAGGTGCTCGATGGTGTGGCTGGTCACCGAGCCTTCGCCGGTGTCGAGCATCAGGTAGGAACCGATCCAGGCCGCGACGAGCCAGTCGGGATGGCCCGTGCGCGACGCCTTTGCCTCCTCGGGGGTCTCGGCGTGGTAGGTGATCGCCCGACGGGTGGCTTTGGTCAGAACGCGCGCGGTCTCGTGCAGGTCGATCGCGTGAGGTCCCGACACGTCGTAGATCTGTCCTTCGTGCCCGGGCTCGACCAACAGCACAGCGGCCAGTCGGGCCACGTCGGCGCGCGCCACCCAAGCCACACGACCGTGCCCTGCCGGGGCGCGAATCACTCCGTCCGCCCCCACGAACTGGGGCGCGACGTCGGCATACAGCGAGTTGCGCATCGACGTGAGGCTGATCCCGGCCTCGCGGACGGCCCGCTCGGTGGCGCTGTGGTCACGGGCGTAGGGAAAGGTCGAGTTCGGCGCGGCACCCATGAAGGACGTGTAAACGATGCGCTCGACGCCGGCCAGGCGAGCACCCTCGATTGCCTTGCGGTGCAACAAGACCCGGTCAGGGTCCTCGTGCCCAGACACCAGAAGCAAGGTGCCCACGCCATCCAGGGCCTGGGCCATTGCCTCGGAGTCCTCATATGCCGCGACGGCGACCTCAGCGCCCGGTAGCTGCGGCGCCGCGCTGGGGTTACGAACGATCAACCGCTGCCCCACACCTCGCGAAGCCAGCTCACGAGCAACCCGCCCGCCGAAATCACCGGTGGCACCGGTGACCGCGATCGTCACGAAGGATCCGGCTCGGGTGGGTCATCAGGTGCGCTCTGGCCGGTAAGCGTGTCGTGTCGACCTGGCGCCGGGTCATCATCGGCAGGAACATCCATCGTGGGGTCTTCGCTGCTCAGCAGTGCGTCCAGCAGCGGCCCTGACACACGGCGGAAGGTGCGGCGAGGTCGCGCCCGGTCGAGCACCGCGACCTCGAGCTGGGCTGCCGTCAGCGCCCGTGAGGGCCCACCTGCCGGGTCCTGGCGCAGCAGTTCCACAGCCAGCCCCAGAGCAGCCCCGAGGCTCATGCCCGGCCTCCACCGCTCCTGCAGCCCCGCAGTGATGTGCTCTCCGGCGCCGCCCATGGCGATGAAGCCCTGCTCGTCGGCGACCGAACCGTCATAGGTCAGACGGTAGATCTGGTCCTGTTCGGCGCTCTGACCGACCTCAGCGACAACGATCTCGACCTCGTAGGGCTTGGACTCCTGCGTGAAGACAGTGCCCAGCGTCTGGGCATAGGCGTTGGCCAGACCTCGCGCGGTTACGTCGCTGCGGTCGTAGGAATAGCCACGCAGATCGGCATAGCGAACGCCGGCCACGCGCAGGTTCTCGAACTCGTTGTACTTGCCGGCCGCGGCGAAAGCGATCCGGTCGTAGATTTCGGACACCTTGTGCAGGGCGCGTGAGGGGTTCTCGGCAACAAACGCGATGCCTCGCTCGTAGCCCAGGACCACGACGGACCGACCTCGGGCGATCCCCTTGCGGGCATAGTCGGCCCGGTCCTTCATGAGCTGCTCGGGCGAGACGTAGAACGGCATCGTCATCGCGCACCTCCAGGGTTGCCACGGCGGTCGGCGACGATCCGCTCGACCACTGCGGCGAGGGTGTCGTCATCAAGGAATCGCAGTCCCTCAGCGTCCACGACAGCCAGCGTCGGCCAGATCCGTCGGCTGAGGTCGGGACCACCGGTGGCCGAGTCGTCGTCGGCGGCGTCATAGAGCGCCTCGACGGCGACCCGGATCGCCGCGGTCGAGTCCATGCCAGGGTGCCAGAGCTTCTTCATCGCACCCCGGGCGAACAACGAGCCCGACCCGACGCTGTGGTGGTCATGCTCCTCGTAGCAGCCGCCGGACACGTCATAGGAGAAGATTCGGCCAGTCAGGGTGGGGAGGTCGAAGCCGGCGAACATCGGGACCACGGCCAGGCCCTGCATCGCCATCGCGAGGTTCGACCGGATCATGGTCGCGAGCCGGTTGGCCTTGCCCTCCAGCGAGAGCAGCGTGCCCTCGATCTTCTCGTAGTGCTCGAGCTCGACCTGGAACAGCTTCACGATCTCGATGGCAATGCCCGCGGTGCCGGCGATCCCGACCGCGGAGTACTCATCAGCGGCGAACACCTTCTCCATGTCACGGTTGGCTATGAGGTTGCCCATGGTGGCCCTGCGATCCCCCGCCATGACGATGCCACTGTCATAGGTGAGCGCCACGATCGTCGTACCATGCGGCAGCTCGAGCGTGCCGCCCATCGGCAACGGACGCCGCGATGGCAGCAGCTCAGGAGAGTGCACTCCGATGAACTCGGTAAAAGACGAGGAACCAGTAGTCATGAACGCTGCGGGCAGCCGTCCGTGGCCGCCCCCAGAGCCGAGACTCACTGGCCACCCTTCTGCACGAAACCGCGCACGAACTCCTCTGCGTTGGATTCGAGAACGCCATCGATCTCGTCCAGCACGCTGTCGATATCGTCGTCGAGCGCATCCTTGCGCGCAGTCGCCTCCGGGGTGGCTGCATTTGGCTCGGGCGCCTCGTCCGGGGTCTCGTCGCGACGCTGCGGTCGGCTGTGCTCCTGGCTTGGCATGTGTTCCTCCACGGGCGTTGATCGGGGCCGGCGTTGGCCTTACCGAGAGCAAGAACGCCGGACAACCTTCGTCTTTTGCAGCCTAGCCCGCTGTCAGCCGCTGGCGGCAGCCAACTCCCGCAAAAGAGTTGTTGCGTCCGGGCTTCTATCGATCAGGTCGCCCACGCCCTCGCGGGTACCACGCAGAGGTTCGAGCATGGGGACCCGCTGCAGAGCCGTCTGGCCAGGCACATCAAAGATCACCGAGTCCCAGGACGCAGCGGCGATCTCGGCTGAGTACTTCTCCAGGCAGCGGCCCCGGAAGTAGGCGCGGGTGTCCTCGGGCGGATTGGCGATGGCCGCCTTCACCGCGGCTTCGTCGGTCAGTGTCTCGATGCGACCACGTTGGGAGAGACGCTGGAACAGGCCCTTCTCGGGGCGGATGTCCGACCACTGGATGTCGATCGCCTTGAGCCGGTGATCGGACCACTCGAGCCCATCTCTGTCCCGGTACGCCTGAAGGAGGTCGAGCTTGGCAACCCAGTCGATCTCACGAACGCACTCCATCGGGTCACGCTCCAGCTTGGTGAGCACCGAGGACCAGCGTGACATCACCTCAAAGGTGTCGTCATCGACGGCACCGGGGCTACGCGTCTGCAGATAGCGATCAGCCTGTTCGTAGTAGATCCAGAGAAGCTGGACGGCAGTCATCTTGCGTCCGTCGCGCAGCTCGATGAGTTCTCGCAGGCCAGGGTCGTGCGACACCTCGTGCAGCGTGGCGACGGGTTTGCGGACGGTGAGGTCTACATCAAGGGCCTGGTCCTCGATCATGGCCAGGACCAGACTGGTCGTGCCCATCTTGAGCAGTCCCGCCACGTCGCACTGGTTTGCGTCACCGATGATCACATGCAGTCGGCGGTACAGCGCGGCCACGGCATGCGGTTCGTCCCGGGTGTTGATGATGGGGCGCTTGAGGGTCGTCTCAAGGCCTATCTCAACCTCGAAGAAATCCGACCGCTGTGCTATCTGGAACCCGGCGTTCGTCGAGTCCTGGCCGATACCGACCCGGCCCGCGCCGCACATCACCTGTCGAGCCACGAAGAACGGAATCAAGTGGTGCGTGATGTCCGAGAACGGCGTCTCACGACGCATGAGGTAGTTCTCGTGCGTGCCATATGACGCGCCCTTGCCATCGGTGTTGTTCTTGTACAGGTTCACACCCGCCGTTCCAGACACCCCAGACAGGCGCCGGACCGATTCGAGCATGATCTGCTCACCGGCCCGATCCCAGCAGAGCGCCGCGCGTGGTGAGGTCACTTCGGGCGAGCTGTACTCCGGATGCGCGTGGTCGACATACAGACGGGCACCGTTGGTGAGCACCACATTGGCCAGCGTGGGGTCTTCCTCGTCGGTCAGCTGGCTGGCATCCGCCTGCTGCCGGGGGATCTCAAATCCGCGCGCATCACGCAGCGGCATCTCGTCCTCGTAGTCCCAGCTGGCCCGACCGGCGCGCGAACCTCGGGTGCTGGCGTAGGCGTTCACGACATATCCGGACAGCAACATGGGGTTCGCGTTCGGATCGCCGGGCACCGAGATGCCGTATTCCGTCTCGATCCCCATCACTCGACGCACCGTCATGGGCCAAGCCTAGGCGAATCTACCGAATCCGCGGGGGACGTCACGCGCAGCGACAGGGGCTCACCGGCGCGTGATCCGTGACGCAACGGCCTTGTTAGGGTCGCCTCGTGCATACAGCTCTCGGCCTGGCTCTCGACGCCGCCCTCATCTGCCTTTTCGCGGCCATCGGAAGACGCAACCACGGCGAGACCAGCGCGCTGCTCGCCGTCGCCACGACCGCGTGGCCCTTCCTGGCCGGCATGGTGGCCGGCTGGCTGATCTCAGTCTCGGCCCTTCGTCGTGCGCCCCTGCGGGTGCGCGACGCGATACCGGTCTGGCTCAGCACCGTGGCGATCGGGATGGTGCTTCGCAGCCTGACCGACGCAGGCACAGCCTTCTCCTTCATCGTGGTGGCCACTGTCTTCCTGGGAGCTGGCCTGCTGGGTTGGCGCGCTCTGGCGGCGCTGATCACTGGCCCGCGCTCATGATCCAGGTGAGGATTCGACCTGCTTGATCATCGGATCTCCTGGCGGTTACCGCGACCACGCCCACCCGGTGCACACGAGCACCGCCACGTTCGATGTCACGGAACCGCCCCGCCTTCGTATCAGGCGAAACTCAAGAGCATGGCGGTGGCCGATCATCTCCCGGTTGCCCGTCACGACGGCGGGGTGCTCGGCTAGGCACACTCGGGTGCATTCCGGAGCCGACCCGCATACAGACTGACCCGCCAGACCTCGGAATACCTCGCACCAGAAGCCACAGGCAACGAGCTTGGGCCTGACACGCAGGGCTACAGCGAACTGCTGCACCTGTTTCGCCACGATGGTGTTCATCTCGTCGTCGCGATGGTGGCGCAGCCGCGTCCGGCCAGCAATGCCCGGCACCGAAGGCTGGGCTTCACAGACGTGGGCACCCTAGACGAGGTGGTTCGAGTTTGGAGCAACCGTCAGCACTACGTGCTTCCGGCCACGCCTGGGCTGACCCAGAACCGTGCCTCGGACAACGTCACCTCACAGGCGACGACAACCTACAGATACTGGCCGGTATTGGCGACCGCTTCGATAGAGCGACCCGGTTCGGTGCCGTCCTTGCCGGTGACCAACGTCCGGATGTACACGATGCGCTCGCCCTTCTTGCCGGAGATGCGAGCCCAGTCGTCGGGGTTGGTCGTGTTGGGCAGGTCCTCGTTCTCCTTGAACTCGTCAACGCACGACGCCAGGAGATGTTCGATCCGGATGCCCTTATGAGTTGTCGTAAGGAACTCCTTGATCGCCATCTTCTTGGCGCGATCGACGATGTTCTGGATCATGGCCCCGGAGTTGAAGTCCTTGAAGTAGAGGACCTCCTTGTCGCCATTGGCATAGGTGACTTCCAGGAACCGGTTGGCGTCAATCTCGGAGTACATCCGTTCGACAGCCGACTGGATCATCGCCTCGATGGCGTGCTGGGCAGACTGGCCGTGCTCGGCCAGGTCGTCCTCGTGAAGTGGCAGGTCCGCGGTGAGGTACTTACTGAAGATGTCACGCGCGCTCTCGGCGTCGGGACGCTCGATCTTGATCTTCACATCGAGACGGCCAGGTCGCAGGATCGCTGGGTCAATCATGTCTTCACGGTTGGAGGCACCAATGACGATGACGTTCTCGAGGCGCTCGACACCGTCGATCTCGGACAGCAGCTGCGGCACGATTGTCGTCTCGACATCCGAGGACACCCCGGAGCCGCGAGTCCGGAACAAAGCGTCCATCTCGTCGAAGAAGACCACCACAGGTGTGCCGTCTGAAGCCTTCTCGCGGGCACGCTGGAAGATCAGGCGAATGTGCCGCTCGGTCTCACCGACATACTTGTTGAGCAGCTCAGGGCCTTTGATGTTCAAGAAGAAGGACTTGCCGACGGGCTTGCCTTCTTTTGCGGCGACCTTCCTGGCCAGGGACGCGGCCACCGCCTTGGCGATCAACGTCTTTCCGCAACCGGGAGGGCCGTAGAGCAGAACGCCCTTCGGTGGCTTCAGCTTGTGTTCCAGGAACAGGTCCGGGTAGAGGTAGGGCAGCTCGACGGCATCGCGGATCGCCTCGATCTGACCGGCCAGCCCACCGATGTCGCTGTAGTCGATGTCAGGCACCTCTTCGAGGACAAGGTCCTCAACCTCAGCCTTGGGGATCCTCTCGTAGACGAATCCCGAACGCGAGTCCAACAGCAGGGCATCGCCGACCCGGATCGGTTGTCCGTCCAGGCTCTCAGCCATCCGACAGACGCGCTCTTCGTCGGCATGCGCCACCACGAGGACCCTGTCGTCCCCCAGGAGCTCCTTGAGCATCACGATCTCCCCGATGCGCTCGAAGCCGCAGGTCGCGACGACGTTGAGGGCCTCGTTGAGCATCACCTCGCGCCCTGCGGACAGCTCGCTGGGGTCCACCGATGGCGAGACGGCGACCCGCATCTTGCGACCGCTGGTCAGAACGTCGACGGTGGCATCGTCGTAGGACTCGATGATCAGGCCGTAGGCCGATGGTGGCTGGGCCAACCGGTCAACCTCGCTCTTGAGGGTGACGATTTGCTCCCGGGCCTCCCGCAGCGTCCGAACGAGGCGTTCGTTCTGGGACGACAGCGTCGAAAGCGCGGTCTGCAGCTGCAACACGCGGTTCTCAAGGTCACGCGAGCGGGTCGGCGAGTCCGCAAGGCGACGGCGCAGGCCGGCGACCTCCTCGGACAGAAGGGACTGCTGGCGCAGAGCCTCCGCCTTGTCGACCGGCTCGACCGATGGCCCCTGCTGGTCCTCATCCTGGGGGAAGTTGTCGGACATTGTGGAACCTCCTCGGGTGACCTGTCGGCCCATTGGTGACCGACAATTCGACCCTAGCCCGACACAGGACTAAGTGGTGGATGTATCTGTCAAAGATCGGCGAACGCGTCGAATCTTCTTCTCCGACGTTGACCGCTCCCCCATGTCCTCCGGTGACCAGTCGCCGGTGGGTAGCTCAGTGTCCCCGTCGATGGCACCCTTGGCCGGCCGGCGCTTGCGCAGCGGAGGCGTGACGCCCGGCGCGAGCCGCCTGGTGGTGATCAAGAAGCCGGTGTGACCGTGCATGCGGTGCTGCGGTCGGACCGCCAGTCCTTCGAGGTGCCAGCCACGGACCAGCGACTCCCAGGCCGAGGGTTCGGTGAAACCCCCGTGGTCGCGCGATGCCTCGGCCACCCGTGAGAGCTGCGTGACAGTCGCGACATAACAGATGAGCACGCCACCAGGGGCCAGGGCGTCCGCGACGACGTCTAGGCACTCCCAAGGGGCCAGCATGTCCAGGACCACTCGATCGATGGTGCCGGGCTCGACCGCAGTCGGCAGGGCCTCGACCAGGTCACCGACAGTGATCTGCCAGGCCGGGTGCGGACCGCCGAAGAAGCCTTCGACATTTCCCCGCGCGATGTCAGCGAAGTCCTCACGACGCTCAAAGGAGTGAAGGTGACCAAGATCTCCCACAGCCCGCAGCAGGGACATGCTCAGAGCACCGGACCCGACTCCAGCCTCGACCACGCGGGCGCCGGGAAAGATGTCGGCCATGGCGATGATCTGGCCGGCGTCCTTGGGGTAGACCACGGCCGCGCCGCGCGGCATGGAAAGCACATAGTCACACAGCAGCGGGCGAACAGCGAGGTACTCGACGCCGGCGGTGTTCTTGATGGTCGACCCGTCGGGGGAACCGATGAGGTCGTTGTGCGCCAACCGACCACGGTGGGTGTGGAACTCCTTGCCGGGCACCAAGGTGATGGTGTGCAGTCGGCCCTTGGGATCGGTCAGCTGCACCCACTCACCTTCGGCGAACATTCCGCGGCGCAGGTGGGCGCCGGTGGCGCTGTGCGGGCTCATGACGGACAAGTCTAGGTCGGCGAGGCTGGCCGTCGGGACAGCGCCGCCTCGAGGTCGCTCGACAGCACTATGCCGGTGATCCGCCCGTCACGACCGCGCACCGGCACGGCGCCGATCCCAAGGTGCTGCATGGCGACCACGACGGCGGCGATCGACTGGTCCGGGGTGGCTTCGACGACCCATCCGTCTGGCTGCAGACGCATCACCGCGGTGACCGAGACACCACCGAGGGACTGCTCCGGGATCGCACCTAGTGCCTCGTCGTCAACGAGCCCGATCGCCCTGCGGCCGTCGTCCTCGACGACCACGGCTGTGCCGCCCGGCCCGCCCCCGCGCAAAGCAAGTGCCTGCGCGGCACTGGCTCGGGCAGGCAGCACCGCCGCGGGTCGCCATACGGAGTCAATCCGTATGGCTGCCAGCAGGCGACTCCCGCGCCCGCCGCGGATCGCATTCGTGGCGCCTACCCACAAGAAGGACCCAATGAACACTCCTAGTAAGACGTTGAACAGATCCGGAGGCTGGCCGTTCAGCAGTGGCCAACCGACGAACCAGAGAACAACCAGGACTGTCACGGCACGCCCGCACCAGCCCGCCGCTATAAGTCCGCTCTCGCGGCTTCCGGTGATCCGCCAGACCAGGGAGTCCACCAGGAAGCCGCCGTCCAGTGGAAGCCCAGGCAGCATGTTGAACCCGGCGACGAAGGCATTGGCATAGACGATCGCGCCGACGAGCAGGGAGGTGATGCCGAGTGGGACAGCCGACATGGCCAGCCAGCCGACCGCAGCCAGCAGGGCGTTGGCAGCAGGACCGGCGATGGCCACCAACGCACTGGCTCCTGGTCGCGCCGACGAGGAGTCATATGCCGTGTGACCGCCCCAGAGGTCGGCCACGACCCGGTTCACTCGGTAGCCCATCCGGGTGGCCACGAGTGCATGAGACGCTTCGTGAGCGAGCACCGAGATGAGCAGCAGAACGGCGAACGCCACGGCCACCACATAGGCGCCGACCCCAAGGTCGGGGCGGCTGTTTACGACGCCGGGACCGTAGGTGGCCGCGATGAACAGGGCGATGAACGGCCATGACTTGCCGATGTAGACGGGCACCCCGCCGATCGTGGCAAGGTGCCAGCCAGGGGCCGGACCTGTCTGTTCGGCGGTGCTTGCGGGCATGCAGTGAGCCTATGTCAGTACGGCCAGTGTCAGTTCGCGCCTCACGTTCAGCGTGCCCTCTGTCACTGCGCCCATCTAAAGTGCCTTCCATGGTTGCCGCACTTTCCCCGAGCCGGGCCGCAGACTTCATGCAGTGTCCACTGCTCTATCGCTTTCGAGTGATCGACAAGCTCCCGTCGCCGCCGAGTGCTGCGGCGGCCAGGGGCACCTTGGTCCACGTCGTGCTGGAGCGGCTGTTCGACCTCCCGTCATCCGAGCGCACGATCGAAGCCGCCGCGGCCATGGTCGAGCCGCAGTGGCAGGCACTGCTCGAAGGCAGGCCGGAGCTGGCTGAGCTCGTGGAAGAGACCGACCCGGCGGCGGTGGCGAGCTGGTTCGGCGATGCAGTCTCGCTGATCGAGCGGTGGTTCACCCTGGAGGACCCGACCCGCCTCGAACCCGCCGAGCGTGAGCTCTACATCGAGACCGACCTGGACGGGTTGACGCTGCGCGGTTACGTCGACCGGCTCGACATCGCGCCAACAGGCGAGATCCGGGTCGTCGACTACAAGACCGGCCGATCGCCCTCAGAGCTCTTCGAGGGCAAGGCGTTGTTCCAGATGAAGTTCTATGCTTTGGTGCTGTGGCGGTTGCGCGGCCAGGTGCCGCGGATGCTGCAGCTGGTCTATCTCGCAAACTCCGAGATCGTGCGGTACTCCCCCGACGAGGCCGACCTGCTCGCGGTCGAACGCAAGCTCAAGGCCTTGTGGCACGCCATCGAGACCGCCGCCCAGACCGGTGACTGGCGGCCGAGTAAGTCCAGACTCTGTGACTGGTGCGACCACCGCGCCCTGTGTCCGGAGTGGGGTGGAACTCCCCCGCCCCTGCCCGAAGGAGCGGCCGCCCTTGCTCTCGACCCGCGAGCCACGGCAGCCGTCGTTCCCGCAGATGACTAGATTTGTGGCATGACCTCTGGTCCCTTCACCGTCGGGCCGCCCGGCCCTGACGACGCGGTGGTATGGCGCGAGCTCTACCGCGCATTCGCCGACTTCTACCAAGAAGCCGTGACGGATGCGCAGCTCGATCTCACGTGGTCATGGATCACCGATCACGGCCACGACGTCAAGGCACTTCTGGTTCGTGAGGCGAGCCGAACCGCGGTTGGCCTAGCGCCGGCCTAGCCCGCTACCGTCCCTACTTCCGACCGCTGGCTGCTGCCGTCGCAGGCCACCTCGATGACCTCTTCGTCGCTCCCGCCGCACGCGGCACGGGTGCCGTGGATGAACTCCTGGAGGCCTTGCGGACCATCGCACGTCAGCGTGGCTGGGCCAAGATTCGCTGGATCACCGCCGATGACAACCACCGTGCCCGGAGCAAGTACGACCAGGTCGCGCAGCGCACCATGTGGGTGACCTACGACATGCAGGTCCCACCCGTCACAGACTGACCCGCCCACACCGGCATCGGCATCGGCGGGTTCTCAGTGCCCGACTCAGTCTGTGCCCGATCCAGTCAGTGTCCTGTGTAGTACGTGTCGGCCACCTTCAGTGCGTCGTCGAGGATGGCGATGCCTTCCGTGACGTCTTCGGCGGACGTGGTGCACGGCGGCACGACGTGGGTCCGGTTGAAGTGGACGAACGGCCAGAGCCCCTGGTCCCTGCACCTGGCTGCGAACTCGGCCATGGGCTTGGCCTCGCCACCACGGGCGTTGAACGGCACCAGTGGTTCACGGGTGTCGCGGTCGCGCACCAGCTCCAGTGCCCAGAAGACGCCCAGCCCACGCACTTCGCCGACACACGGGTGCCGCTGCGCCAGGGCGCGCAACTGAGGACCGATGACGTCGGTGCCCAGCCAGCGGGCATGCTCGATGATGCCTTCCTCGCGGAAGATGCTGATCGAGGCCACCGCGGCGGCACAACCCAGCGGATGACCTGAGTACGTCAGCCCGCCGGGGAAGGCCCGGTCCGCGAACGTCGCGGCGATCGGGTCCGAGATGAGCACGCCACCCAGGGGGACGTAACCGGAATTGACTCCCTTGGCGAAAGTAATCAGGTCCGGGGTCACCCCCCAGTGGTCCACTGCGAACCACTCCCCGCATCGAGCGAAACCGGACATGACCTCATCGGCGATCATGACAATCCCGAACTCGTCGCACAGTGCGCGAACCCCGGCGAGATACCCAGGTGGCGGGACCAGAATCCCGTTGGTGCCGACCACGGTCTCCAGGATGATCGCGGCAACCGTGTGCGATCCCTCGACCATCAGGAGGTCCCGCAGATGTGACAGCGCGCGATCGGACTCCTCCTGCTCGGTGGCCGCGTGGAACGGCGAGCGATAGGCGTACGGGCCCCAGTAATGGATGATCCCGGGCTCGCCCGGCTCGGAGGCCCACCGTCGCGGGTCACCGGTGAGTGCGATGGCTCCGGCGGTGGCGCCGTGGTAGCTGCGGTAGGCAGCCAGGATCTTGTGTCGCCCGGTGTGCAGGCGCGCCATCCGGATCGCATTCTCGTTGGCGTCGGCACCACCGTTGGTGAAGAAGACCGTGTTGAGGTTTCCCGGGGCGATCTCGGCAATGAGCCGGGCGGCCTCGCTACGGGCATCGTTGGCGAAAGCCGGCGAGATGGTGCAGAGCTTCGCAGCCTGTTCCTGGATCGCGGCGACGAGCTTGGGATGCTGGTACCCGATATTGACGTTCACCAACTGCGAGGAGAAGTCGAGATACCGCTTGCCCGAGTAGTCACTGAAGTGGGAGCCGGAGGCAGAGGCGATCGGCATCGGGTCGATCTGGGCCTGGGCGGACCAGGAGTGGAAGACGTGAGCGCGGTCGTCGGCGCGAACTCGGGCCTCGTCGGAGGGGTTCTGGGGCGGTGACGCCTGGATCGATGCCTGGTCCGGTGTCTGGGTCACTAGGGGATTCCTATCTCGTGCGGGGGAAGCCGAGGTCAACTGCGGAGGTGGCCGGGTCGGGCCAGCGAGAGGTGACGACCTTGCCGCGGGTGTAGAAGTTCATGCCCTCGGCGCCGTACATGTGCGAGTCGCCGAAGAGTGAGGCCTTCCAACCGCCGAACGAGTAGTAGGCCACCGGCACCGGAACGGGGACGTTGATGCCGACCATGCCGACCTCGACGTCGAACTGGAACGCTCGGGCCGCCCCGCCGTCACGAGTGAAGATCGCCGTCCCGTTCGCATAGGGGTTGTCGTTGATGAGCGCCAGGCCCTGCTCATAGGTTTCGGCGCGGACGACGCAGAGCACCGGCCCGAAGATCTCATCGGTGTAGACAGTCATCTCGGGGGTGACATGGTCCATAAGGGTCGTCCCGAGGAAGAAGCCCCCGGCAGGTACGTCGTCCTGTCGACCGTCAACGACCACAGTGGCACCCTGCTGGGCGCCGGCACCGATGTAGCCGGCAACCTTGTCGCGGTGGGCAGCCGTGATCAGCGGACCAATGTCGGTGTCCGGTTGGGTGCCATCACCGATCTTGAGCTTTGGCAGCCGCGTGGCGATAGCGTCGACCAACCGCTCTGCGACGTCACCCACCGCGACGGCGACAGACAGCGCCATACAACGCTCCCCCGCCGAGCCGTATGCCGCAGAGACCACCGCATCGGCGGCCATTTCCACGTCGGCGTCGGGCAGCACCAGAGCATGGTTCTTGGCTCCGCCAAGGGCTTGGACGCGCTTGCCCGCGGCGGTGCCCGTCTCGTAGATGTACCTGGCGATCGGCGTCGAGCCCACGAAGCTCACGGCGGCGACGTCGGCGTGGGTCAGCAGTGCATCGACGGCCTCCTTGTCGCCCTGGACGACGGTGAAGACTCCGTCCGGCAGACCGGCGTCCTTCCACAGCTGAGCCAGGAAAAGCGATGGGGAGGGATCCTTCTCGCTCGGCTTGAGGACGAAAGAGTTTCCACAGGCGATGGCGTTGGCGCACATCCACAGGGGCACCATCACGGGGAAGTTGAACGGGGTGATGCCGGCCACCACACCCAGCGGCTGACGGATCGAGTAGACGTCCACCCCGGTGGAGGCCTGTTCGGAGAAGCCGCCCTTAAGCAGCTGTGGCACGCCGGCGGCGAACTCCACGTTTTCCAGCCCGCGTGCGATCTCGCCGGCTGCGTCGGACAGGACCTTGCCGTGCTCGGCCGTGACGATCGCCGCGAGCTCGTCGGTGCGCTCGTGCAACAGCTGGCGGAAGGCGAAGAGCACACCCGAGCGTTGGGACAAGGATGCGTGCCGCCACTCCTTGGACGCTGCCACGGCCTTGGCAACCGCAACAGCGACCTCGCTCCCGCTGGCGAGTTCGACCTCGGCGGTGCGCTGTCCCGTCGCCGGGTTGTACACCGGAGCCGTTCGGCCGGAGGTGCCTGGGGTCTTGCGACCATCGATCCAGTGTGAGATTCGCTGTGTCATGGCGACACAATACGTGTCGCCTACTTGATCACACAATGCGGCTAACGCTATGTTACAAAAATGAGAACCGCGATATCAGCCATCGAGGAACGGCTCGAGCTGCCGAGCGCCAGAGGCCTTGCCCAAGCGGTGAGCCGCGCCGTTCGTGATGGCGCCCTTGCGCCCGGCGCAAAGCTCCCACCCATCCGGGCCGTGGCCACCCAGCTTGGTCTCTCGCCCACCACCGTCAGTGCTGGCTGGGCGCTGCTTGCCCGCTCCGGAGCCATTCGCACCGACGGACGCCGAGGCACCACCATCGCGGGCCTGCAGGACCTCACCCCTGGCCGATACCGTCGGGCCCTCGAACGACAGCTCGACTTCGCCCTTGACCTGTCGACAGGTACTCCCGACCCAGCCCTGCTGCCCAACCTCGGACCGGCGCTGAGTGAGCTCACCACCGCCGGCATACCTGGCAGCTATCTGGATGATCCGGTCCTGAAGGGGCTACTGGACGTCCTGAAGGTTCAATGGCCCTACCCGCCCGAGGAGCTCATGGTCGTCGACGGGGCGATGGACGGCCTGGACCTGGTGTCGCGATCGCTGCTGCGTTTCGGCGACCGGGTGGTCGTGGAACACCCTGGCTTCCCTCCCCTGATGGACTTGCTCGAGTCCATCGGCGTCCAGATCGTGGGTGTGCCGGTCGATGCTGCCGGACTACGCCCCGAGCCATTGGCTACGGCCCTGCGAAATCCCGTCGACGCCGTGTTCTTGCAGCCGCGAGCGCAGAATCCAACGGGTGCGTCGATGACCGAGCAACGCGCGGGCGACCTGGCACCCATCCTCGCCCAGGTCGGTGTGCCGGTCGTAGAGGACGACTCGGCCGGTGCCGTCGCTGCCAGTGCGCCGATCAGCCTGGGTCGGTGGATACCGAGCCAGGTGATCCACATCCGCAGCTTCTCCAAGTCCCACGGCCCTGACCTACGGCTGGCTGCCATGGGTGGACCCAGCGAGCTGCTCCGCGAAATCAGCCACCGCCGACAGCTGGGACAGGGATGGAGCAGCCGGCTGCTGCAGCGTGTGCTGCTCAGCCTGCTCACCGACCCTGCGGCCATCGCCGATGTCGATCACGCCCGAGATGAGTACACCCGTCGCCGTGGCGCCCTGGTCGCCGCACTGATCTCACGAGACGTGGAGGTTGCCAGCGGCGATGGCCTGAACCTGTGGGTGCCCGTGCACGACGAGTCAGCCGCCATCGTCCGGCTGGCCAGCCAGGGCGTGGGCGTTACCCCCGGAGCGCCGTTCGACGTCCTGGCCGGCGGCGGTGGCCACGTGCGCGTCACGGCCGGTCTCGTGGCTGGCGGCTACGAAGAACTCGCGGAGGTCCTGGCCGCGGCAGCGAACACCAGCTCCTGGGCTTCTCGGGCCCGCTAGCAGGCACTCAGGCAAACAAGCGCAGCAGGTCTTGGGGCTCAAGACCTGCCAGGGTCGAGATCTGGACGGCCCCCACGGTTTCCGGCACTGGGACGTGGTGTGGCACCGCAATCGTCGGTATTCCGGCCGCCACCGCGGAGGCGACTCCCGGAGGTGAGTCCTCGATCGCGACACAGGCTCCGAGGTCGGTCCCGAGCAGACGCGCAGCCGCCAGATATGGCTCGGGGTGGGGCTTGCCATGGCTCACGACATCTCCGGTGACGACTGCAGCAAAGCTGCCTCTGGGCAGCTTCCTCACCACCGCCGTAGCCAGCGACTCCCAAGACATTGTGACCAGTGCGCACGGAACGCCCTGCAAGACACAGCTCGCCAACAGCTCTCGGGCGCCCGGGCGCCATGGCACATGGTCGGCGACCCTGGCGACGACGCCGGCCAGCAGCTCGTTGACGATCTCCAGCGGCGTCAGCTCGATCGGCGAATGAGCCAGGATGTACTCGGCCGAGACCAACAGGTCGTTACCGACGAGCTGGTGTGCGTGCTCATCAGTCCACACACCGCCATGCTGCTCCACCAGAGAGCGCTCTTCGGCGATCCAGTATGGCTCGGTGTCTACGAGGGTGCCGTCCATGTCCCACAGAACAGCAGCCGGGAGGGCCGCAGTCATGTGGGGCCACAAGTCATGTCGCAACGAAGTCATGTCGCATTGAAGTACTTGGCCTCGGGGTGGTGCACAACCAGAGCGTCAGTGGACTGTTCCGGGTGCAGCTGCAGCTCCTCCGAGAGCGTCACACCGATGCGCGACGGGTCCAGGAGAGCAACCAGAACCGCGCGGTCCGCGAGGTCCGGACAGGCCGGATAGCCGAACGAGTAACGAGACCCGCGATAGCCCTGGCGCAGGATGGCGCCGAGTTCGTCATTGTCTTCGGTGCCAAAACCGAGCTCGTCGCGCACTCGCGCATGCCACATCTCGGCCAGCGCCTCGGTCAGCTGCACGGACAGACCGTGAAGCTCGAGGTACTCGCGATAAGCGTCTCGACCAAACAGCTCTGCGGTCGCCTCCGCAACGCGGGCGCCCATCGTCACCAGATGGAAGGCAATGACGTCAGGCTCGCCGTCAACCTCGTAGCGTTCCTTGCTCTTGAAGAAGTCGGCAAGGCACAGCCGACGGTCACGTCGTTGGCGTGGGAAGGAGAAACGCGCCCGCTCGCTGCCCACCTTTGCTCCGTCGGAGCCCTCTTCGTGGTGAAGGACCACGAGATCGTTCCCTTCGCTGTAGCAAGGGAAGTAGCCATACACGACCGCGGCCTCCAGCAGGCCCTCGGTCTTGATCCGCTCAAGCCACATGCGCAGCCGGGGCCGGCCTTCGGTCTCGACAAGCTTCTCGTAGGACACACCGTCGTCACCGCGTTCGCCCTTCAGTCCCCACTGCCCCAGGAAGGTCGCCCTCTCGTCCAGGTATGACGCGTAGTCCGCCAGGGCGATGCCCTTGACGACCCGACTGCCCCAGAACGGCGGCGTCGGGATGCTGTTGTCAGTGGCCACCTCCGATCGGGTGGTGTCGGCGGGGGCGTCGTCATCGGCCGCTGCCACCACCGCACGCACCCGGCGCTTGCGCAGCTCAGGCAAGGTGTCCGAGACGCTGAGCTCCGGGCTTGATCGGGCGGCCGCCACCGCATCCATCAGGCGCAGACCCTCGAACGCGTCTCTGGCGTAGCGGACCTCACCCTCGTAGACCTCAGCCAGGTCGTTCTCGACATACGCGCGCGTCAGGGCGGCGCCACCGAGCAGCACCGGCCAGCGGCCCGCGAAACCGCGTGAGTTGAGCTCCTCGAGGTTCTCCTTCATGACAACCGTTGACTTCACCAGCAGTCCACTCATGCCGATGGCGTCGGCGCTGTTTTCCTCGGCCGCGCGGATGATCTCGGCGATCGGTTGCTTGATGCCGATGTTGACGACCTCGTACCCGTTGTTCGACAAGATGATGTCGACCAGGTTCTTGCCGATGTCGTGAACATCGCCGCGCACCGTGGCCAGCACGATACGTGCCTTGGCCTCACGCGCAGAACCATCAGCGTTGCCCTCGATGAACGGCTCGAGATAGGCCACCGCGGCCTTCATCACCTCGGCTGATTGCAGCACGAACGGGAGCTGCATCTCGCCCTTGCCGAACAGCTCGCCGACGGTCCGCATCCCGTCGAGCAGATTGTCGTTGATGATATCGAGTGCGCTGTCACCCTTGTCCAGGGCTGCTTGCAGGTCCTCCTCCAGGCCTTGGCGCTCGCCGTCGATGATGCGCCGGCCCAGTCGCTCGTTCAGTGGCAGTGCGGCGAACTCGTCGGCACGGGCCTCCTTCAAGGAGGCCGAGTCCACGCCTTCGAACAGCTCGAGAAGGCGACTCAGGGGGTCGTAGGTCAGTTCGCTCTGGCCTGGCTCGCCTGCCCAGACCCGTTTGTCGTAGACGAGGTCCAGGGCCACCTGGCGCTGCTCCTCCGGGATCCGCGCGATCGGCACGATCCTGGCGGCGTGCACGATCGCCGAGTCGAGACCTGCCTTGACGCACTCATGAAGGAACACCGAGTTGAGGACGACCCGGACGGCTGGTTTGAGACCGAACGACACGTTCGAGACACCCAGTGTGGTCTGCACTTCTGGATAGCGACGCTTCAGCTCGCGGATGGCCTCAATCGTCTCCAGGCCGTCGCGACGCGTCTCCTCCTGCCCCGTGGCGATCGGGAACGTGAGGGTGTCGACGATGATGTCCTGCACGTCCATGCCCCACTCACCGGTGAGCGCCGTGATGAGCCGGTCGGCCACAGCCACCTTGTGTTCGCAGGTTCGGGCCTGACCGGTCTCATCGATCGTCAAGGCGATCACGGCGGCGCCGTGTTCCTTGATCACGGGCATGATTCGCGAGAATCGCGAACCCTCACCCTCTCCGTCCTCGTAGTTGACGGAGTTCACGACAGCCCGGCCACCCAGCAGCTCCAGGCCGGCCTCCACCACGGCTGGCTCGGTGGAGTCAAGAACCAGCGGCAGAGTGCTGGCCGTGGCGAACCGGCTGACGATCTCGTGCATGTCCTGCACTCCGTCACGACCGACATAGTCGATGCAGACGTCGAGCAGGTGGGCCCCGTCCTTAGTCTGGTTCCGGGCGATCTCGACGCACTCATCCCAGCGGGAGGCCAGCATCGCCTCCTTGAACGCCTTGGAGCCATTGGCATTGGTGCGCTCGCCGATCGACAGGAACGACGCGTCCTGACGGAAGGGCACCGCGGAGTACAACGAGGCGACGCCGTGCTCGGGCCGCGGTCGGCGCGCTTTGACCGGCGTCCAGCCAACAGCCTTCACGACCTCTGCAAGGTGAGCGGGCGTCGTGCCGCAGCAGCCACCGACCAGGGAGAGCCCGAACTCCTTGACGAACTGCGTGTGCGCGGCTGCCAGCTGCTCGGGAGTGAGCGGGTATGCAGCCCCCTCCTTGGTCAGCATGGGCAGCCCGGCGTTGGGCATGCAGCTGATGGGGATGCGGGAGTGCCGCGACAGATGACGCAGGTGCTCGCTCATCTCGGCCGGGCCGGTCGCGCAGTTGAGACCGATCGCGTCGATCCCGAGCGGTTCCAGAGCGGTCAGTGCCGCTGCGATCTCGGAGCCCATGAGCATGGTGCCCGTCGTCTCGACTGTGACATGCACGATGACCGGCAGGTTCTCTCCGGCCGCAGCCAGCGCACGTTTGGAACCGATCACCGCAGCTTTGGCCTGCAACAGGTCCTGGGACGTCTCAATCAGGAGGACGTCGACGCCTCCGTCAATCAGCCCGCGGGCCTGTTCGGCATACGCATCACGCAAGGTCGCAAAGGGAACATGGCCCAGAGAGGGCAGCTTGGTTCCGGGCCCCATCGAGCCGATCGCGAAACGTGGACGCTCGGGAGTCGACCAGTGCGCCGCGGCTTCGCAGGCGATCCGCGCACCGGACTCGGCTAGCTCGTAGATGCGATCGGAGATGCCGTACTCGCCGAGGTTTGCCAGGTTGGCGCCGAAGGTGTTGGTCTCGACGGCATCAACGCCCACGGCGAAGTAGGCGTCGTGGACGCCTCGCACAACGTCCGGGCGGGTGATGTTGAGAATCTCGTTACAGCCTTCGTGCCCCTGGAAATCGGCCATCGACGGGTCCGCAGCCTGGAGCATCGTGCCCATCGCGCCGTCGGCAACGAGCACCCGCTCGGCAAGAGCAGTGCGGAAGAGTTCAGAGCGGCTGCTCACAGTGGTCCGCCTTCTCGGTGGTTGGATCGACCGGAAGTCTATCGGCGGGTTGTGGAGCCGCCCAACCGGCATTCCGTAGTCTGGTCCCTTCAGACCACTCATTAGCTATCGGAGGCCCCCGGTGATTGAGCTCGCGGATGTGCCAGAACTGCGCGACCCGATCATGATCGCCGCCTTTGAGGGCTGGAACGACGCGGGTGAAGCGGCCACAGCGGCCATCGAGCATCTCAGCGCGGTGTGGAAGGCCGAGCCCATCGCGGCCATCGACCCCGAGGACTACTACGACTTCCAGGTGAGCCGTCCCCGGGTAGTAGTGGATGACGGCAAGCGCCGCATCAGCTGGCCCACGACCCGAATCCTCTTGGCCACCTCGACTTCGCTGGACCGCGACATCATCCTCGTCCAGGGCATCGAACCGTCGACGCGCTGGCGCTCGTTCACCATCGAGCTACTCGAGTTCGCCCAACAGCTCGGTGTCAGCACGTTCGTAACATTGGGCGCTCTGCTCGCCGACGTGCCGCACACCCGGCCCCTTCCCATCTCGGCCACCTCAGAGCACGAGGACGTTGCTCACCGTTTCGACCTCGAACCCAGCAGGTACGAAGGTGCCACGGGCATCGTGGGGGTCCTGGCCGACGCGGCCAGCCAGTCAGACCTGCCCGCGCTGTCCTGCTGGGCCGCCGTTCCGCACTATGCGGGAGGCACGCCATCACCCAAGGCCACGCTGGGACTCATCGCCAAGCTGGAGGAGCTGCTCGACCTACCCATCCCGCACGGCGACCTCCCCGAAGAGTCACGGGCATGGGAGCACGGAGTGGATGAGCTGGCCGAGTCCGATGACGAGGTGGCGGAGTACATCCACTCCCTTGAAAAGGCCCAGGACACGGCGGACCTTCCGGAAGCCAGCGGCGACGCCATCGCACGCGAGTTCGAGCGCTACCTGCGCCGTCGCGGTGAGGACCCGCCCACCGGCTAGAGGCGAATGCCCAGGAGTGCGTCCAACGCCCGCCCGACCAACCCGGGCGCACCGAGCTCGATACCGCCGGCATTGACACCCACTGCGGTGCCCGGCTCCTGAAGGCTTTCCCGGACCCACTCGTCAACCGCCGCCAGTGACCCTGGCGCGTCAAGGTCGTTCGCGAGGCACTCGCGGATACGTGCGATGGTCGAGTCAGCTGACGGGCCGCCGTTGCCGGACAGCCCCGCACGCCACGCCGCAAGTCGCCGCTGCGCATCCGCCAGGACCTGGTCCGTCCACTCCCAGGGCGTGCGGTAGTGGTGGGCCAGCACGGCCAGCCGAATGGCCATCGGATCAATCCCTGACCGGCGCAGCGTCGAAACGAGCACCAGGTTGCCCTTGGACTTGCTCATCTTCTCGCCGTCCAGCCCGACCATGGCCTGGTGAACGTAGGCGCGCGCGAATGGTGAGGCGCCCGTGAGGCCGCAGGCTTGCACCGCACTCATCTCGTGGTGAGGAAAAACCAGGTCCGTGCCGCCGCCCTGCACGTCGAACATCATGCCGAGGTAGTCCAGGGCGATGGTCGTGCACTCGATGTGCCATCCGGGTCGACCGTCACCCAGGTCACCGGCGGGCCATGACGGTTCTCCGGCACGCGCGGCACGCCACAGCAAGGGGTCCAGCGGATCGCGCTTGCCCCGACGCCCGGGGTCTCCCCCACGCTCGGCATAGACGGCCATCATCTGGTCCCGATCCCACGAGGAGACCGAACCGAAGTCCGGGGCTGATGACAGGTCGAAATAGATGTCGGCTGCTCCGGCGATGCCCTCACCTTCAGGAAGATCGACGCGGTATGCCGTGCCACCGGACAGCAGGTCGGTTACCGCCTTGACAACCGAGGGCACACCCTCGACCGCGCCGATGTAGTGGTCCGGGGCGATCACCGCGAGCGAGATCATATCTTCGCGAAAGAGCGCGATCTCCATGTCCGCCAACGCTCTCCACGGGACATCATCGCGCTGTGCACGCTCGAGCAGGGGCTCGTCCACGTCCGTCACGTTCTGGACATAGAGCACGTCATGGCCTGCGTCGCGCAATGCCCGGACCAGCAGGTCGAAGGTCACATAGGTGGCTGCATGGCCGATGTGCGTGGCGTCGTACGGGGTGATGCCACAGACGTACAACCGCGCAGTGGGCCCTGGCGTCAACTGGCGTACGGCTCCGGATGCTGTGTCGAAGACACAAACCGGGAGCCCGGTGCCGGGAACAGCTGGAATGAACGGCGACGGCCAGGATTTCACTCACTGAGCCTAACCGGGAGTGTGCCGTGCCAAGTCCGGAGGGCACCCATCTCGAGCCCAACAACGGCGGCCAGTACGGCCCAGGACAAGGCCGACAGGGTGGCCCTGGTGCGGTTTACAGGGGAGGCCACGGTACCGCGGGGCCACGTCCGTTGGGCTGCGGGAACCGTCCCGTGACCAGCAGACCCGAGATACGCCGGCCGACTGCGTCCACCTCGGCCGGCGACAACAACCCCTCGAGGGTTCTGGATAAGGGGCTGCGCAGGTTGCTCAACCAGCCCGACAGCGCTTCCAACCTGGCCAGGTCGGCCTCTGGAAGCGGCTGACCCACCCATCCCCACAGCACGGTGCGCAGCTTGGGCTCGGTGTGACAGCTCACGCCGTGATCGAAGCCCCACAGCGAGCCGGACTCGTCCAACACCAGATGGGAGCCCTTGCGATCAGCGTTGTTGATGACTACGTCGAACACCGCCGCTGAGGCCAGCTCGGGCCGATCCGCGTGGGCCACGACGACCTCCGTGCCATCGGCCAGCTGGGCCTGGAACACCGGGAGCCAGCCCGGCGCAAGCTCCGCGGGGGTCACCACGTCGATAAGGCTCTGGGTGGCATTCTCGACGGCGTCAACCCACAGCTGAACCGACCCGCGGCCGAGCGGTCCTTCCCTCAGGACGGTGGGGGGCACGAGGTTCCAACCGCCGACGGCCGACAGCACGAACGCCGCCGCCTCCCGTTCAGCAAGGGTCCCGTCCGGGAAGTCCCAGAGCGATCGCTCCCCGTCAACGGGCTTGTAGATCACCCGCGTCTGGATGTCATCCAGCTCGAGCCGCCCCCGCAGTGCCACGTTGCTGGCATCCACCAGACGGCCCTCGATCTCGAAGTCACCGAACGTCAGGACATCGAGGACGAGAGCCACCTCTTCCTGGGTCGACGCAGCCGCGAGATTCATCGTGCCCACCTCAGTGCTCAGCGCTTGTACCCGTTGGCGCGAGGGCAGATGTGCCCTGTCGGGTCGAGGGGGCCGCCGCAGAACGGGCACGGAGGCCGCCCGGCGGCGACGACTTTGCTGCATCGACGTGCGAACGCACGGGCTGGGGCAGGCTCGATCACGACACGCAGGACCGTCTCGAAGTCCCCGGGCTGTTCCGGCTCCAGCGCGGGCTGGCCCTCATCATCGACGTCGAGCTCTTCCTGCCCGTTGTGGCACTCAACGATGACGACCCGACGTTCGGCGTCCCAGCCGAGACCCATCGTGCCGACCCGGAACTCGTCCTCGATGGGTGTCGCCAGAGGGTCGGTGTCCTCGAATGTCTCGGCGACAACATCCGCCGCGTCCCCGGCAGCGAAGTCGTCGAGCAGGTCGTTGACCCGGTCGGCGAGCGTGCTCAGCTGCTGCTTCTCCAACGACACCGAGGCCAGCCGCGAACCGGCGCTGGCCTGCAGGAAGAAGGTCCGTTGCCCGGGCGGCCCAACGGTGCCCGCGACGAACCGCTCTGGTGGGTCGAACTCAAGGACCGGCATACGGACGACTTTAGTCTGGTCAGCCCGCGCCCCCACCAACCGGCGCGTCGCCAGGGGGCGGCATCAGAGCGGACAGATCGGTCCCGCCATCGTTGAGCCGGACCAGATAGGGGCGCCGATCGGTGTAGCTCACGGCCGACAACGACGCAGGGCCTACCAGGATCCGCTGGAAGTGGTCCAGATGTGCGCCGGCTGCATCGGCCAGGATCGACTTGATGACGTCGCCGTGGGATACCAGGGCCCACAGGGCCCCTGGTCCGTGTTCGGCATTGACTGCCGCGTCGATCTCGCGGACGGCCTGCAGACCGCGCGCCTGCATCTCTGCAATTGACTCCCCCATGAACGCCTCGCCGTCAGGGAACCGGGCCGCACTCGGCTGGTCCTGCACCGTGCGCCACAAAGGGTCCTTGGCCAGTTCCTTGAGCGAGCCGCCGGTCCAGGCGCCGTAGCGGCATTCACCGAGGCGCTCATCCGTGCGCAGCGTGACGTCGGCCAGCGCACTCACCACGATCTGGGCGGTCTCGACGCATCGTTGCAGGGGACTGGAGACAACCTCTCTGATCGGCAGAACCCGTAGTCGCTCGGCCAGGCCCGCAGCCTGATCACGCCCGATGTCGTCAAGACCAACGCCTTCAGTCCACCCCGCAAGCGTTCCGTTGGCGTTCGATGAGGTGCGTCCATGGCGGATCAGAAGGCAGGTTGACACGAACGACACTGTACGGCGAATGTTTGGGTGAGTCCCGAACCGTGCTGATATGAGCGATGTGATCATTGACCAAGCCGTCTATCGCGACGGACGCCGGCTGCCGTGCGGAGACCTGAGCGATGAGCTTGAGGAACTGCGAAGGGCCGCTCACGGGTTCATCTGGATCGGTCTGAAGGATCCCACCGATGCCGAGTTCGCCCTGGTCAACGAGGAGCTCAAGCTCCATCCGCTGGCCGTTGAGGACGCGATCAAGGGCAACCAGCGACCCAAGATCGACGTCTACGACGACACGATCTTCGTGGTGCTCAAGACGCTGCGCTACATCGACGCGACTTCTGACGTCGAGACCGGTGAGGTGATGGTCTTCGTCGGTGACCGGTTTGTGGTGACGGTACGTCGAGGTGAGGCCAACCCGCTGTCCGGGGTTCGGGCCCGTCTGGAGCACGCACCAGAGCACCTGGCTCTCGGGCCGAGCGCCGTCCTGTACTCGGTGATGGACTCTGTCGTGGACAACTACACACTCATCGACGCCGAGCTCAGCGAGGATCTCGACCTCATCGAGCAAGAGGTCTTCTCGGGCGCTCGCGTCATCGACTCCGCAGGCATCTACTGGCTCAAGCGTGAGGTCCTGGAGGTCAGGAGGGCCGTGACCCCGCTCGCCGGGCCGCTACACCGGCTGCGCTCGGAGGACATCCCGGTCATCGACGAACAGTCCCGCCCGTTCTTCGGCGACATCTCTGACCATGTGCTGCGTGTCATCGACCACGTCGAGTCCTACGATCGGCTGCTCACCGATGTTCTGAACGCCAACCTCGCCCAGATCTCGGTGCAGCAGAACAACGACATGAGGAAGATCTCAGCCTGGGTCGCGATGGCAGCAGTGCCCACGATGATTGCCGGCATCTATGGGATGAACTTCGACTACATCCCCGAACTCCATTACCACTGGGGATACTTCATCGTCCTGGGCTTCATGGCCGTGGTCCTGCTCGGGCTGTACCGGGCGTTCCGCAAATCCGGTTGGCTCTAGCCCCGCCAGCCGGCCCCGCCCGGCCCACTCAGGTGGCGCTGAGGTAACCCGTGCCCAACACAATGCACAGGGCCAGCGCAAGAGCAACGCGGTACCAGACGAAAACCGTGATCGGGTGGTGTGCGACGAACCTGAGCAACCACGCAATGCTGGCATAGGCCACGACGAAGGCGACGACGACTCCCAGAGCCATTTGACCGACGCCGACCACGCTGGGATCGGCGTCCTTGACCTCGTACAGCCCGGCGGCAGTCAAGGCCGGAATGGCCATGAAGAACGACAACCGGGTGGCCGTGACCCGGTCGAGCCCGTCCATCAGGCCGGCCGAGATCGTGGCACCGGAGCGGGAGACACCAGGAATGAGTGAGAAGCACTGGACCAGACCGATGATCAGGCCGTCACGCATGGTCACCTGACCCTCGCCTCGCACGACCCCTCTCCCGTCGAGAACCTTGTGGCGCCTTTCGGCGGCCCACATCACCACGCTCCACAGGAGCAGTGCTGCCACGATCACCCACAGGGTGCGCAGAGGGCCCTTGATCTCCTTCCTGCCCAGGAAACCGACGACAGCCACCGGGATCGACCCGATGATGACGGCCCAGGCGAGCTGGTAGTCGTGGTGGGCACGTTCCTCGACACGACGCAGACCGGCGAACCAGGCGCCGAGCAGCCGGACGATGTCCTTGAAGAAGTAGAGGACCGTAGCCGCGATGGCACCCATCTGGATGATCGCGGTGTACGCAGTGACTGCGGGGTTGTCCACCTTGTAGCCAAGCACCTTCTCGGTGATCGTGAGGTGCCCGGTAGAGGAGATGGGAAGGTACTCGGTCAGACCTTCCACGACGCCCAGAATGATCGCGTTCAAATAGGTCAGATGCTGCACGGCTCTTCCTTCGTGTCGTCAGGTCGCTCAGTCACCCAGCCCCGACTCATCCAGGAGCTCGGCCATCGTCCGCACCACATGCAGGCGTTCGTCCAGCGAGGCACCCTCGGCAGCGATCGTCAACGTGGTGACACCGGATGCAGCGTAGCGACTCAACCGGTCTTTGATCCTGTCGCGCGGTCCGATCAGCGAAGTCTGGTCGATGAAGTCGAGCGGCACGGCGGCCGCGGCCTCACGGTACTGCCTGGCCAGGAAGAGATCCTGGACTTTTGCGGCCCCGTCGGCGAAGCCCATCCGGACGGCCAGGGCGTTGTAGAAGTTCTTCTCGCGCGATCCCATCCCGCCGAGGTAGAGCGCGGAGTAGGCACGCAACGGGGCTGAAGCCGCCTGGACGTCGTCGTTGAGTATGACGGGAACCGTGGGCACGACGTCGAAACCGGCGAGACGATCCTGTTCGGTGCCGCGATCGACCTTGGCACGCCCGACCTTCAGCGAGGCCAGTAGGTCACCGGAGTACTCCGGGCTGAAGAAGATGGCAAGCCAGCCATCAGCGATCTCGCCGGCAAGCTCCAGGTTCTTGGGACCGACCGCAGCCAGATAGATCGGCAGATGCTCCCGCACTGGATGGATAGTCATCTTCAGGGCCTTGCCA
The DNA here is from genome assembly GCA_036834825.1 of Dermatophilaceae bacterium. Classification (GTDB taxonomy): domain Bacteria; phylum Actinomycetota; class Actinomycetes; order Actinomycetales; family Dermatophilaceae; genus UBA4719. Next base: position 1,460 of record DAITND010000005.1, on the reverse strand, counting down.
GGGCCATCCGGAAGGGGCAGCGTCCAGTGCTTGCCCTGGTAGGCGACGGTCTCTCTACGCAGAGCCATCCTGACGATGTCGACGTACTCACGAGTCCGTCCCAGCGGCGCGTCAAACTTCACCCCGTGCCATCCCTCACTCACCTGAGGTCCGGAGACCCCCAGCCCGAGCCGGAACCGCCCGCCCGACAAGGTGTCCAGGGTCGCTGCCGTCATCGCCGTCATCGCCGGGGTCCGGGCCGGGATCTGCATCACCGCCGATCCAAGATCGACGTTGGCGGTCAACGCCCCCACCCACGCCAGGACTGTGGCCGTGTCCGAGCCATAGGCTTCGGCGGCCCAGACGACCGAATAGCCGATCCGATCGGCCTCCTGCGCCAAGGCGATGTTGTCCGCAGCGTTGCCGGCGCCCCAATAACCCAGATTCAACCCTAGTTTCATGTCGGTGAGGCTATCGGCGGGTTGCCACGAAGGGGGGGCCGGGACGCCGCTAACGTACCGAGACATGCAACACAGGCGAATGGGACGATCAGGACTTTCGGTTTCTCGCCTTGCCCTGGGGACCATGGACTGGGGCGCGCGCACCTCGATCGATCATGCCCACGACCATCTCAAGACCTATCTGGGCGCCGGGGGTGACTTCGTCGACACGGCTCACAGATACGCCGACGGCGCCTCTGAGGAGATCCTCGGCGTGATGCTCGGCGACCTCGTCCCCCGCGACCAGCTCGTCATCTGTACCAAAGCCGGAATCTCGCGGCGGACGGGGACGCGGGTGGTCGACACCTCCCGGCGCGCTCTGATGCACCAGCTCGACACGTCGCTGGAGCGCCTGGGCACGCCCTACGTGGACCTCTGGTTGGCGCACACCTGGAGCGAGGACACTCCCGTTGATGAGACTCTCTCGGCGCTGGAATGGGCCGTGACCAGCGGGCGGGCCCGCTACGTTGGGGTCTCGAACTACTCGGGACGGCAGGCCGCGCACGCCGCGACCCTGATGTCCCAGAGCCGAATCCTTATGGTTGCCAACCAGATCGAGTACTCGCTGTTGAACCGGATCCCCGAGGACGAGCTGGTTCCGGCCGGACATGCCCTCGGGTTCGGACTTCTGCCGTACTCACCCCTGGGACGAGGGGTCCTCACCGGGAAGTACCGACACGGCATACCGGATGAGTCACGCGCATCTGGGGAACCCACAGCTCTTGCAGGCCTCAACCTCACCGAGGAGTCCGGACAGATCGTGGACGCAGTGGCCATCGCTGCGCAGGGGATGAACGTCAGCGCCGCCGAGATCGCGCTGGCCTGGGTGCGAGACCGACCCGGCGTGGTCGCGCCGATCGTGGGTGTTCGCACAACCGCCCAGCTGCGAGTAGTTCTGGCAAGTGAGGATCTCGATTTGCCCGAGGAAATCATTCAGGCCCTGAACGACGTCTCCGACTGACCTCCAGGGCTACAACAAAC
>DAITND010000004.1:8630-47484 GCA_036834825.1 Dermatophilaceae bacterium | reverse complement strand
CACCGTTCGGTGGCTACAAGCAGAGTGGCAATGGCCGCGAGCTGGGAGCCTACGGCTTGGAGGAGTTTCTCGAGATCAAGTCCGTGCAACTGTGAGCTCACCGCCGGGTGCACGAGCTCTGTGGGTTGAACGTGTCGCGCCCGGTGGCCACATTGACACCCTCCCGATCACCCCGCCACCATCTGGAAGGAGCTGCAATGATCGACTTGACGTGGCACGGACGGGTTGCTGTGATCACGCTGAACCGCCCCGAGAAGCGCAACGCGTTGAACATCGAGCTGTGCAACGCGCTCCGCGACGCGGTTCGCTCGGCCGTCGCTGGGGGAACCCGGGCGATAGTGCTCACCGGCAACGGGACCAGCTTCTGTTCTGGGGCCGACCTCGGAGGTGTCTACACCGCGGACTTCCGTGACGCTCTCTATGACATGCTGCGCACCGTCACCGACGCCCCGGTGCCCGTCGTGGCCGCGGTCAACGGACCAGCCATCGGAGCCGGCACCCAGCTCGCTCTGGCCGCCGACCTGCGGGTGGCCGCGCCCACCGCGGTCTTCGGGATACCGACCGCGAAGATCGGGTTGGCGGTCGACCCGTGGACGATCCGGCGGTTCGCGCTACTCGCTGGCCCCGGCACGGCCCGGGCAGTGCTCTTGGCCTGCGACCAGCTCGATGCCGAGCAGGCTCGCTCCTGCGGTTTCGTCGCCCGTGTCGGCACGGTCGATGATGCCATCGCCTGGGCTGAGGACCTGGCTGAGCTCGCGCCGTTGACGGTCGGCTACTCCAAACAAGTCCTCAACAGCCTCTTCGAGCCTGAGCTCGACCCGGTCGCGAGCAAGGAGCTCTTCGAGGCTTTCGAGGGCTGCTGGGCCAGCGAGGACTTGGTCGAGGGCGCCCGGGCGCGGGCCGAGAAGCGGCCCCCACGGTTCGAGGGGAGATGAGCCGATGACGTGCGCCCCGTTCGATGTCCGCGCCGCCAGCGTCGACGGTTTGGTCAAGACTCTGGTCGGCGCCGACGGTGACGGCAAGATCCTCGCGGGTGGGCGGAAGTTGCCCACCACTTGCCAGTGGCCGGGGTCACCGAAATCCATGGACGCCATGGCGCTGGCTGGAGATCGACGATGGACCGCCCATGTCGCCATGGACCTGACGATCACGCCAACCGTCCAGTTGAAGCGAGCAGGTCTACGCCGCCAGAAGCAGACCACGGAGATCCATGACCGACAACAGTGGCCCGGCCCAGCCGCCCCCGTCGCGGCGGATCAGCTGTCTTCGGCCACGGTCTGGGCCCGGGCCTGCAACGCGAGTTCACGAATCCTGGCGAGATCCTCTGCGGTGAAGACGCCGTTGACGCCTGACATCGTGGCCAGTTTCATTCCGTGCTTGAGACCCAGCTTGTAGATCTCCTTGACCTTCTCCCACTCGATGTTGCGGCCGACAGTGAAGGTCTCATAGCGCCCTTCGAGGGCCAGCACGACGGTCTCGGCCATGCAGGCGTAGGCCACGCCGGTCGGCAAGCCGATGTTCTTCATTTTCACCTCGCCGGGCAGCTGGATCTCACCGGACTCGACTACGAGCACATCGGGACGCTTGGCCACATCTTCTGCCGATAGATCCAGCGGGCGCGCCACATCCGTGATCACGCAGCCTGGTTTGACCGCCATGATGTCCAGGACTCGCTTCCCGGCACCCGAGGTCGCGGTCACGATGAGATCCATGTCCCCGAGGTGCTCGTTGGGGGTGGCCGCGACGTGGATCTCAGCCCGGGGGTTTCCTCGTTCGATGTCGTGCTTGAGACTCAGCAGCTTTGCCGACTCGGGCGACACCAGCCACAGCTCATCGCTGGAGAGCGCCAGCAGCCTGGCGCAGACAGACCCGATGGCCCCACTTGCGCCCACCACCATGACCTTTCCCCTGATACGTCCCTGGTCGTCGAGCTCGGTGAGCCCGAGCTGCATCAGCGCCTCGTGCGCCGCCCACAGGGCACCGGAGGCGCTGTAGCTATTGCCAGTCGTGATCGGCAAGGGAGCCTGCTTGGCTACTGTCACGCCCGCGTCACCGACGACCTTGGTGAACGCACCGAGCCCCATGACCTGTGCGCCGAGTTTCCGGGCGGTCTCGGCCGCCGCGAGCAGTCGTGCGTAGGTGAACTCGGGGCTGTGGGCCATCAGCTCTTTGGGGGTTCCGCCCACCGAGATGAGCCAGCCCTCGGCCTCAGCACCAGTGGGCGACCTGATGCCGGTGACGTGGCAGTACGTGAACGGCGGCGCGTACGCCAGCGCCTTCTCCATCACGTCGATCACCACCGGGGGCGCGACCTTGGCGATCGTCCCGAGTGGCTCGACGCTTTGGAAGAACTTCTGCGACAGGGGGTGGATGACGAAGGCGAACCGGCTCTTCCGCCTGGGACCGTTCGGGTAGAGCACGCGGGGCTCAAGGCCCGCCGAGACGATCATGTCAAGCAGATCGTCGTTGGTCAGGCGCCCCGAGCTGGATACGGTGGCCAGCATCATGGCCTCGAGCACAGCCGCTACGACGGTGACGTGGAACGGCTGAGGCGTGGCGTCGAGCACCATGTCAACGCCACGGCTGGCCAGGTCGGCGAGCCGGTCATCCGAGATGGCGGAGGTGACGACGGTCTTGCCAGCCAGATCCTGCAGCCCGAAGCCGGTCAACTCGTCGTAGGTGGCGACAACGACGTCACAGTTGCGGGCTGCGTTGCGCGCCATTGCGTTGCTGATTCGGTGGCCCGGTGCATTCAGACGCGACTTCACCTGACCCGGCAGTCTCCGGATCGGCCACAGCCCCACGTTCGCCGCCAGCCCGAGGATCGGGTTGGCGGCGAGTTTGGCCGGCAGATCCAGGCGCAGAAGGGGGTCGGCGAACTCCAGGTTCTGGGTGAACTCGCGAAGGATCCGGGTGGTCCGGTCGTGGTTCACGCCGCCGAGGACCACGGTCCGGGCGTTGTTGAAGAACCCCGGCATCTCGGTCTGTACGTGCCGGATTGCCCACTCCTGAAGTACATCGAGCAGCGCATGTCCGTCGGTTACCGGCACGGCCGTTGTGGCGCCCCGGACCCGCTCGATTACCTCCAACTCCCCGTCGTACAGCCCGGCAGCCCGCGCCTCCCGGATGCCGGTGACCGCGATCGCGGCGGCCTCCTCGGCCCACTTCCGAACCAGCGTCTCCGCGGCAGCGACGTCACCGTTGGTCCCCATCCGCACGATCCGGAAGTCATGCTGGGAGAAGGTCACGATCTCGTCGTAGTCCCGCTCTGATCCCGTCAGGCTGACATGGACGATGAGTGTTGGATTGGCCCCTGACATCTTTACTCCCTGGGTTCGTGCTGGACTCCGGGCGCTGCGTGCTCAGACCATCGCCGAGGAGTCGATTTCCGGATGATCGATCATGAAGTCCAGCAATCTGCCGGCGTAGCTCTCGAACGGCGGGCACTCCAGCCCGGTCCCGGCCAGCTCAGCGAGGGTGTTGGCGGTGGAGTACGTGGTCGGGGAGGCGAAGTAATTCAGCGCTTCGGCCGGCAGGCCGAGCAGGCGCTCCAGGCCCGGCACCGAGCCGACCACGGCCCGGGTGATACCCAGCGGCAGAGGCGCCCAGATCACTCGCTTGCCCAGGTGGCCGGCGAAGGAGTCGACCAGCTGTCGGACCGTCGGCGGATTCGGGTCCGTGAGGGCGAAGGTGCGCCCGACTGACCGGTCGAGCACGGACAACTGGTCCATCGCCTCGATGACGAAGTCCCGAGGGACCACGGAAACCTTGACTCGGTCAATGCCGCCAACAGCTGGGACCACAGCCACGCAGAGTTGCCTGCGCAGGAACGCAGCCAAGAAGTAGGGGCCATCGAACTTCTGGGTCTCGCCGGTGCGGGAGTCGCCGACGACGATCCCAGGTCGGTAGACCGTTGCCGGCAAGCCGTCCACCATCGCCGCGCGGACGAGCCTCTCGGCTTCGAACTTCGTGGACTCGTAGTGGTTGAGGAAGGTCTGCCCCTCATCGAGAGCATCCTCGGTGAACTCGCCCTGGTACCTCCCGCTGACGTAGCAGGTGCTGACGTACTGCAATCTGCTGAACTGAGGCCGCGACCGGCAGAACTCTAGGATCCGCGCCGTCCCATCGACGTTGACCCGGCGGGCTACGCCACGGGCGACGGTCAGGTCGTAGATCGCCGCCAGGTGCCAGACCTCGTTCACCTCCTGGAGGACATCGTGAACGGCCGGATCGATCCCCAGGTCTGGCACGGTGATGTCGCCCTGCATCAGCTCAACGCGGTGGAGCGTGTGTTGATGCGCCGCCTCGATCTCGCGGACTCGACGCCGCGCCATAGCCATGTGCTGGGGCTGGACCAGACAGATGGCCCGGACTCCCTCGCGACGTGTCAGCAAGCGGGGGAGCAGGGCAGAGGCGAGAAATCCAGGGAAACCGGTCATCAGCAGTGCAGTCACGCGAATCGCCCTCTCGAGTTCTTCGGCCGAAGCCTGACACTCGAGATTACGACTCCACGACGCCGGCCGCGACTGGCATGGACTTGTGCCGCAGGCGGTGACCTGCGGAGCGACCGGCATTGGCTTATAGGAGGGTGGCAACGTCCCCAACTGGGGTGAGCGCACCAAGCCTGAGCGCACTTCGCCTCGACCTGCCGTCAGAGAGGTTGTGCTCCTCACATTGCGATTCAAGCCAGAGGAACGCGTCGCCCTAGAAGAGGTGATCCGGCGAGCATGGGGAAAGACCGCCAAGATCACCCAGCACCGCAGGAGTCGGTACGCACTGCGAGTCGCCGTCAAACACGGTATCCCCGCCACCACCAGCCATAGCTAGCCCCCATGCGTGCCCCCACTTCACGTCCGACGTGGATGCTGTTGGTCGGGTGCCTAGAGTGGCCGAACACTGCCGTCGCCAGTAGCTTCGTACAGATCGAAGTTCCGTTCGGCGACTAGTTCCACGATGTCGTCGAGGGTCTTGTGCAGGTCGACCGGTGTATCTGGGTCGTGCACCTCGTAGCAGGTGACTCGGGGCTGGAAAGCGTTGGAGTCGACCAGGAGGAGAAAGAGGCGTTCGAACTGTTCCTCCCGGCCGGCTGGGTCGGGGCGCCGGGTGAAGAGCCGCAGCCGGGGAAAGGCGTTCGCGAAGGTGGAGTTGCGTCGCGCTGTGCCGTCTTCGGCGGCCAGGTGGTCCAGGAACAGGAAGCCGGCGATCACCGCGTATGGAAAGCGGCGGTGGAGGGTGACAGCCTCCACGAGGAGGTCGCCACGACGGTTGGTGAGATTCTTCTGGTACTGCCCGGTCTTGCCGTCCCGGAACATGATGGTCTTTACGCTGCAGGCGAGGATGAGGCCCGACTCCTCGGTCGCCCAGGTGACGTCGACCTTCTTGGCGCCGATGCCCCCAGCGAGTCGTCGTTCGGCCCCGGACAGGCCGAGCTCGCCTGGGGTGGCCGGCCGGGCTTCCTTCATTCCGCGATGGCGGAGTTCTTGCGCGATGGCCATGGCGAGCGTGTTGGACAGTTTGCCGACCCACGGGTTCTTGATGCCTTGTGGGGCATCGTCTGCCGGCTTCGGTCCGGCGGCCTTGATCGCAGCGATCAGGAGATCGTCAATTCGAGCCACGAGCGTTCCTTGCTGTACGGCGCGCGGTCAGTTCGGCGTGTGCATCCCTAAGCGCGCGGACGTCGGTATGGGACATGCCAAGCTCACCGATTAGTAGAACGTTGTCGACCAGTCGAGCGGCATGAGTGAGTTGGCCAGCACGCAGGTGAGTGGCCATTTGGGGACGGATGTCAGACAACGCCTTGCGTGCCGCCTTCACAAGATCGGGGGAGGGGACTGGGAGACGATCGGCCTCACGGGGTTCGATTTTGAGCATGCCGCCGCCATAGGCCCGACCAACCGTCTCGGCGCCGAGGAGGGTGAGCGAGTTGAGTGACGCAAGCGGGAGCATGTCCAGACCCAGACCCTTGTACTTCGGACGTAGGTAGACGCCATGGACGCTGTTGAGGTGATGGACCTTGGCTCGGTTGGTGCACAACCTGGGGGTGTCGGCGTTCATGTACGTCAAGAGCAGATCCGCAGGCTGGATCAGGGGCACCCTCCACCACGGCGTACGGACTCGGCACTTGTAGGCGCTCTGCACGTCGGCCGTTTCGCCGGCAGCGATGTACGCCGCTGCGGCCGTCGACGGCTCGCCGGCCGGACGGAAGAGGTAGGTGGCTGAGCCTGTCTTGCCTAACTCGTCGCGGGCTGATTCCGTGAAGGTCATGCCCCGCAGGTGCCGAGAACCTGGCGGCGACAGGCGGATCAGATCGGCCGGACGCAGTCGCAACTCCGTTGCGCGTGAGGGTGAAAGCGCGAAGTACCTGTTGTTCCCCGTGACCATGCCCAGGGTCGTGTCGCCCCAGGCTTCCAGCACGCTGTAGTCCTGACTTGAGGTGAGGTCGGTGTATGTCGTCAGCGCCTCGGTGGACATCAGTGAGGGTGTCCATTTGTCGGAAGTGCTTGTCGGCTTCCAGGTGCGGGCGACCGCTGCCTCAGACAACGCGGCTGTGTTGAGGGCCTCGAAGAGCTCAAAGTGGTCAGTTCCGTGTTTGCCGGAAGGGTCATACCCGTCAGCCAGGAGCAGCACCACCTCTTCGAGCACATCAGGGCCGAAGATTCGCTCGGTGAACATGACCAGGCGGACCGTGCCGAACCTCTCCATGAGGAACCGCCGCACCAGTGCGGCGTAGTTAACTGTGAGCAGTTCGGCCGGCACCACGAGTCCGATTCGACCGCCCGGCTTGAGGAACAGACTGGCGTGGACGGTGAACGCCGCCCACGACGACGCGAGGCCGCTCAATGGGACGCCAGCTCGCAGGGCAGCCGCTCTGGAGCGCGATCGCGCAGCACCGTTGAAGTCCTGGTATCGGATATAGGGAGGGTTCCCGATCACGGCGTCGTACCGGGACTCGGGGGTAACGGTGAAGAAGTCGGCAGTGACGATGTCTGCCTGGGCCCCGGCTTGGGTGATCAGGTTACGGGCGGCTGCCGCCGAAGCTTCATGCATTTCGACGCCATGCAACGTGGGTCGATCGGGAACATCTGGTGAGGCCCCGGACAGTGCGGTCAGCCTCGCAACGGCGGCGAGCAGGAAGGCTGCCGCACCACACGACGGCTCCAGGATGCTGTCGCCGGGGGACCGAACCGCCCAATTTGTCACGTACGCAGCCAGCGGTTCGGGCGTGAAAAACGCCCCACGTGCCTTCCGTCGCGCCGAAGTGTCGACGGCTGCGGGTGGAGTCACGTGCACATTCTGGACCACCCTTGACCGCACATGGGGGACGGGGCCGCGTGTCTCATCGCCCGTCGTCAAGAAACTTGTCCGCCACCACGTCGTCGACGTGTTCGTCGTGGCTCAGAACCGACCGTTCGCGGACACATCCGAAGGACGGGATCGTCAGACCCCTTAGCCACCGATCCACCGATGCGGCGGACGTGGCCGAAGGTGAACGCCCGCAGGAACGAACCCGAACGCCGAGGGCGCATACGCACAATCAAAGACCCTGCCCATCCCGCCGTGACGCAGCCGTGGCGGTCGGCCATGCCTTCGACCCGCTCACCGGACGGCTCCTGGCCACTTTGCGCGGAACCGATGGCGCGCCGATCACGGTTGACGGCCTGTGGGGACTGCTGCCCCGCAGCGGGTCCTCGGCCGCCACCACGGACGTGTGGCTCAGCGCCGGACCCGGCGGCGAGTCCCACGGTCTGCTCGGAGTACTCCGTCTCGGCTGACCCCGCCGCTGTTGTAGGTGCTTGGGTGGGCAGCTCGTTCTTCGAGCTGTCCACCCACTTGCGTGCCGCATGTGGTGCCGCTTCCGCATGACGGGACAGGCACTCCCGATGACCACGGCGGCGACACTCATGGCGTGGATGACCATTCCTCGATCCAGGCTGTTCTTGCCGGCGAATACGTCGTCTCGCCCAATATGGGGATCGTCTCCCGGGCGCAGGACGGGCAGACCTGGTCCAGCACGGTAGGGGAGGTCGCGTGCGAAAGCATGGACAGCCCTTTGCCTGGTGACACGCCCACATTGGCCCGCCAGTATGACTGGACTCACAAGTCAGTTCATCATGTTTGTGATGTGTCATGCGCGCTCGTCCTGTCGTTGTGGTAACGGTGTTTGCCGCCATCATCGCCTCATTGGGGGCGGCGTCGCCGTCGCCGTTTCGGCCGTCGCACGATGTCAAGGAGCCGGTCGCGGTCGGTACCGGTGGCGCGGTGGCATCGGCGGAGTTCAACGCCAGTAAGGCCGGGATCAAGACCCTGAGGGCAGGTGGCAACGCCATCGATGCTGCGGTTGCCGTGGCAAGCACACTCGGTGTCACCGAGCCTTTCGTCGCGGGTCCGGGAGGCGGTGGCTTCATGGCCATCTACCTCGCCAAGACGCATCAGGTGGTGACGATCGACGGACGTGAGATGTGCGCTGCTGCCTGCACGCCACAACTGTTCATCGACCCCGCGACCGGTAGGCCGCTGGCCTTCGAGGACGCCCGTCATTCGGGGCTGTCGGTGGGAGTGCCAGGCATGGTCGCGACCTGGGACAAGGCCGTGCGGAACTACGGCACCCGCAGCTTTGCCGCCGACCTAGGCCCAGCCATTGGCGTTGCGCAGCGCGGCTTCACCATCACCCCTGACCTCGTCCAACACGAGCAGGCGGCGCTGCAAGACCTGCAGGCTTTCACCAGCAGCCGAAGACTCTTCCTGACCTCAGATGGCCAGCCGCTGCCCGTCGGCTTCACGCTGAGGAACCCTGACCTGGCGCGCACCTACCAGCTACTTGCCCAACATGGTGCGGGCTACCCATACGGCGGCTCCCTGGGTGTGCAAATTGCCGATACGGTGCAGCATCCGCCGGTGTGGTCGGGAACACCGCTCACCATCCGCCCGGGCTTGATGACCGCCTCCGACGTCGCCAATTACAGGGCCAAGCTTCGTGCTCCGACCCACGTCCCCTACCGCGGACTGGACGTGTACCGCATGGTGCCTCCGTCCAGCGGCGGTCTGACCACCGGTGAGGCGCTGAACATCCTTCAGGGCTGGGATCTGTCATCAGAGCCCCGCGCGCAGGCATTGCTTCAGTACCTGGAATCCAGCCGACTGGCCTTCGCCGACCGCAACGCCTACATCGGCGACTCCGACTTCGTGCCAGTCCCGCAACATGGCCTGCTGGACCCGGCTTTTGCGGCTACCCGCCGCTGCCTGGTGGGCAACACCGCGCTCACCTCACCCGCGGCACCCGGCACTCCACACCCGCCTTACGCCAACTGCGCCACGAGCAACGTCTCGCCGAACCCGGTGCACGAGGGCACCCAGACCAATCACCTCGTCGTCGCCGACAAGTGGGGCAACGTCGTCAGCTACACCAACACCATCGAGCAGATCGCCGGTAGCGGGATGACTGTGCCGGGCCGAGGCTTCCTGCTCAACAACGAGATGACCGACTTCGACTTCGCGGCCGCCGCGCCCGGCACATATGACCCGAACCTACCGGCATCGGGCAAGCGTCCACGCTCCAGCATGAACCCCACAATCGTGCTGAAGAACGGTGTCCCCGACTTCACCATCGGATCGCCGGGCGGCTCGACCATCATCACCACCGTGCTGCAGATCCTGCTCAACCACATCGACTTCGGCATGACGCTGCCGCAGGCCATCGCCGCGCCACGCGCCAGGATGCGCAATGCCGCGGGGACGGACGCCGAAGCAGACTTCTACAGCAGCGCCCTCGCGCAGCAGCTGACATCTCAATACGGCGAACACTTCAAACTGCAAACCGGAGCCGTGCTTCCCCTGAACTCCTGGATCGGCAACGCGACCGGCATCCAATTCCTACCCGGCGGCCGATTCCAGGCCGCCGCGGAGCCAGTCCGACTCGGGGGCGGCAGCGCGCTGGTCGTCAACGCCAAATAGTCGGGCGCCAGCCACAGGATACTGCGACTGTAGACGTGCAGCGGCAGAGTCCACGGGCATTCTGGGCGACCCACCTGGTCCCGACAGCCGAACCGTTTGTCTGGGCGCCGAACCCGCGATCCGGGCGCCGAAAACACCAATGAGCGCTGTCCGCGGCTATGTGCAGGCGATGCCACTTGCTGTCGGCGGGTGGGTTTCCGGTTCGGGTTACATTGTCGGGTCGGCATAGACCGGATGAGAGTGGTGCGCCATGGCGGCAGGATCGACGGAAGTGGATGCCGATGTGCGCGTGCGTGCGATCGACCATGTTCGCGCGCACCGGTGGGCGGACCTGTTGGCGCTGCAGCCGCGGTTGGAGCGCGATTCCGAATACTGGGTGACGGTGTGGGGACCCGCGTGTGCTGTGGCGGCATACCACGAAGATCGACCCGATGCTCGGGAGCTTCTTGTCGCGGTGATCGATGCGGGTTTCCACGACTTCAGCGCGTACACGCAGATTTTCGCCGACACCTTCGCCACGGAAGCTGACTGGCCGGTAATGCAGGCCAGGATGGAGGCCAACAAGCCTGTTCCGCCGATCGAGTTGACCGATTGGCGCACTGCGGTCCCGGTCCTGCCCGTGCTCCTGGATCGCCTTGATCCGGGCGCCGAGGCCGCGTTGGCGCGGCGGGTTCCCACTACCCAGGCGAAGGCCCAGGAAACCGCGCTGGAGATGTTGACGTGGGTGAGCAGCCGATGGCGACACAGCGGCGCCAACCATGTTGAGGACCGCGATGCTCATGAGGTCCTGAACCGGGCGGAGGCCGGTGAGCGTTTCGCCTGCCGGGAGTACACCATCGTGTTGACCCAGGTACTGAACGCGGTCGGCATTCCGGCCCGATCTCTGGCTCTGTTGCGTGACGGCTACCACACCGGGATGGGTACCGGCCATGCGGTGACCGAGGCGTGGTTGGACGATCTGGGTCGCTGGGTGATACTCGATGGCCAGAATGGCGCTACTGGGCGGGATTCCTCAGGAGCCCTTCTTGGAGTCATCACACTCCATGAGCGACAGCTCGCCGGCGACAGACCCGACTTCGTCGGGGTCAGCCCCAACTTTGACTCCGACTCGGCGCAGGAATGGTTCGGTCATATCCAGAACTGCTCCAGTGGGGGGACCGTCTGGCGGGCTGACAGTTTCGTCCCCTTGATGGAGGGCCACACCGTGGTGGAGGCTCGGCCGCTGATACACGACCCGGTCCTGCCGCATCCCGATTTGGCTGAGATATCGACTTCCGTCGTCGACCACGACGGCGGTCGCGCCTTGCTCTTCGCCACCCAGCACCCTTTTGCTCGGTGGACAAGGGCAAGCTCACCGATGACCAGCGGGCGTCGGCGTTCGAGCGTCTCACGTTCTCGACCGACCTGGCGACCGCCGTGGTCGACGCCGACCTCGTCATCGAAGCCGTCCTCCAGAAGCTCGACGTGAAGCGGGGGCTGTTCGCCGACCTCGACCGGCTCTGCCCGCCGCACACGATCCTGGCCAGCAACTGCTCGAGCCTGATGCCCTCGCAACTGGCCGATGCTACCGGGCGCCCCGACCAGTTCGTGAACCTGCACTTCTTCAACCCGGCGCTGATCATGCGCTGCGTGGAGGTCGTGCGCGGGCCCGCGACGGGCGAGCAGACACAGGCCGCGGCGGTGGCGTTCGTTCACTGCATCGGCAAAGAGCCGGTGGTTCTCAAGAAGGAGATCCCAGGGTTTGTCGCCAACCGCATCCTCTACGCGGTACGCGACGAGGCGATCTCACTGCTCGAGGGCGGCGTGGCCGATGTCGCCGACATCGACCGGGCCTGCCGAACCGCCCTCGGCTACCCGATGGGGCCGTTCGAGCTCATGGACCTCACCGGCCTCGACATCGGCTACCACGTGAAGAAGGCCCGTTTCGACCTCACCGGCGACCCGCGCGACCAACCCCAGCGCAGCCTCGCCGAGCGGGTCGAGTCCGGCCGCCTCGGCCGCAAGACCGGTCACGGCTGGTACCGCTACGACGAGCACGGCACCAGGGACGAGCATGACAGCACGGCGGAACACGACAAGACGGCGGAGGGGATCTGATGGACCTGTCCCTGAACGAGGAGCAGCAGGCGTTCCGGGCGCTGGCCCGCGAATTCCTCGACAACGAGGTCGTGCCCCATCGCGCGGCCTGGGACCGTGCCGAGCAGGTGGACACGGCGATTATCCCGAAGCTGGCCGAGCTGGGTTTCTTCGGCTTGACGATCCCCGAGGAGTACGGCGGCGTCGGCGGCGACTACATCACGTACTGCCTCGGCATGGAAGAGCTCGGCCGGGCCGACTCTTCGGTGCGCGGCATCGTCTCAGTGTCGATGGGCCTGGTTGGCAAGTCGATCCTCGGCTACGGCACGGAGGAGCAGAAGCAGGACTGGCTGCGCAAGATCGCCACGGGTGAGTCGCTGGGCTGCTTCGGGCTCACCGAGCCCGACACCGGCTCGGATGCCGGGAACCTGAACACCCGGGCCCGGCGAGACGGTGACGACTACGTCATCGACGGCCAGAAGATTTTCATCACGAACGGCACCTGGGCCGATGTCTGTCTTGTCTTCGCCCGCACCGGCGGGCCGGGCCCCAAGGGCGTCTCGGCGTTCCTGGTGCCGACGAGCACGCCGGGGTTCGAACGCCGCGAGATCCACGGCAAGCTCGGCCTGCGCGGTCAGGCCACGTCCGAGATCTTCCTGACCCGGGTGCGCATCCCCGCCTCGGCTAGGCTCGGCGAGGAGGGGCAGGGCTTCACCATCGCCATGCACTCGCTCGACAAGGGCCGGGTGTCGGTGGGCGCGGGGTGCGTCGGCATCATCCAGGGCTGCCTCGAGGCAACCGTTGCCTACTCGAAGGAGCGCAAGCAGTTCGGTCGGCAGCTAGCGTCCTTCCAGATGATCCAGGACATGATCGCCGAGATGTCGGTCGACGTGGATGCAGCCCGATTGCTCGTGTGGCGCGCCGCCGACCTCATCGAGCGCGGTGAGCCGTTCGGCGTCGAGGCCTCCAAGGCCAAGTACTTCGCGTCCGAGGCCGCGGTCCGGGCGGCGAACCTCGCCATTCAGGCCTTCGGTGGGTACGGCTACGTCGACGAGTACCCGGTCCAGAAGTACATGCGTGACGCCCGCGTCATGACGCTCTACGAAGGCACTTCCCAAATCCAGAAGCTACTCATCGCGCGCGCCGAGACCGGCATCAGCGCCTTCCTCTGAAAGGACCATTCACGATGGCGACCAAGACCGCACAGGCCCCGCTCGAGCTCTACGGCATCGACGCGCTCATCGACGAGGACGACCGCGCCATGCGCGACACCGTCCGCGCGGTGATGGACGACACGGTGCGCCCCCACATCGCGGCGTGGTACGAGTCGGGCACCGTGCCCGCTCGCGAGCTGGCCAAGAAGCTCGGCAGCCTCGGCCTGCTCGGCATGCACCTGCAGGGGTACGGCTGCGCCGGCACCAGCGCCACTGCCTACGGCCTGGCCTGCGTCGAGCTCGAGGCCGCCGACTCCGGCATCCGCTCGCTCGTGTCGGTGCAGGGATCGCTCGCGATGTTCGCGATCTGGAAGCACGGCTCGGAGGAGCAGAAGCAGGAGTGGCTGCCCCGGATGGCGACCGGTGACGCGATCGGCTGCTTCGGCCTGACCGAGCCCGACTTCGGGTCGGACCCGGCCGGCATGCGCACGCGGGCCCGCCGGGACGGCTCCGACTGGGTGCTCGACGGCACGAAGATGTGGATCACCAACGGGTCGATCGCCGACGTGGCGGTCGTCTGGGCGCAGACCGACGACGGCATCCGCGGGTTCGTCGTGCCGACCGACACGCCGGGGTTCTCGGCGCCGAAGATCACCAGCAAGATGTCACTGCGCGCGTCGGTGACCTCCGAGCTCGTGCTGTCGGGTGTACGTCTGCCCGAGTCGGCGGTGCTGCCGAATGTGCGCGGGCTGGCGGGGCCGCTGTCGTGTCTGAACGAGGCGCGCTTCGGCATCCTCTTTGGGGCGCTCGGCGCGGCGCGCGACTGCCTCGAGACGACGATCGCCTACACGCAGGAGCGTCAGATCTTCGACAAGCCGCTGGCCGCCTATCAGGCGACCCAGCTCAAGCTGGCGGACATGACCGTGGCACTGGGCAACGGCATGCTGCTCGCGATGCACCTGGGCAGGCTCAAGGACGCGCACAAGCTGCGGCCGGAGCAGGTCAGCCTGGGCAAGCTCAACAACGTGCGCGAGTCGATCGCCATCGCGCGTCAGTGCCGGACCCTGCTGGGCGCCAACGGCATCACGCTTGAGTACCCGGTCATGCGACACGCAAACAACCTTGAGTCGGTGCTCACGTACGAGGGCACGTCTGAGGTGCACCAGATGATCATCGGCCAGGCTGTCACCGGCCACAGCGCCTTTCGCGGGTGAGTGCAATGGCGGGCACCACACAGGTCAGCCGGGCGCTGCGCATCGTCGCGGACGCCGGGCTCGGTCACGGGGAGCTCACCGAGGTTCCCGTCACCGGGATCGGCTCCGGCGAGCTGCTGTTGCGCGCCTCGCACTCCAGCGTCAACTACAAGGACGCGCTGGCTGCGACGGGTCAGGGCAAGGTGGTACGCCGCTTCCCGCTCATCGGTGGCATCGACGTGGTGGGTGAGGTCGTCGATTCGGCCGACCCCGACTACCGGCCGGGCGACCAGGTCCTGGTGACCGGGTTCGGGCTCAGTGAGGACCACGACGGCGGCTACGCGCAGTGGGTGCGGGTGCCGTCGACGTGGGTGGTGCGTTTGCCCGAGGGCCTGACCCCGTGGGAGTCGATGGCCCTGGGTACCGGGGGTCTGACCGCGGCGCTGGCCATCCACCGTCTCCAGTCCAATGGCCTGCGCCCCGGCCAGGGCCCGGTGGCCGTGACCGGGGCGACCGGCGGCGTCGCCGGCCTGGCGATCGGCATGCTCGCTCGCCTGGCTGATCCGTACGATGCAGCGCGGGGGCAGCATCGCGGCCTTCGGGTACTGGGCAGTTCGTGGCCGCTGACCGGTTGCTGCTGATCCCCGATCTTCTCGGCTACTGGCTCACGGGTCAGGTCGGCGCCGAGGCGACGAACGCCTCAACCACCCAGCTGTATGACGTCCGCGCCCGGACGTGGGCCACGGACCTTGCCGAGCGGGTCGGCATACCAAACCGCATCCTGCCTCCGCTGCGAGAGGCAGGGGACATCGTCGGCAATCTGCTCCCCGACGTTGCAGCCGACCTCGGCCTGCGATCGACGATCCCGGTGGTTGCGGTCGGTTCCCACGACACCGCTTCATCTGTGGTGGCCATCCCTGCGGCTCCGGGTGGACGCTTCGCCTACATCTCGTCGGGCACCTGGTCCCTGGTCGGCGTCGAGCTGGATGCACCGGTCCTTACCCGCGTGGCGCAGCAGGCCAACTTCACCAACGAGGGTGGTGTCGACGGGCGAATCCGCTTTCTGCGCAACGTCATGGGGCTGTGGATCCTGCAGGAATGCCTGCGTGAGTGGGCCACTGACGGCGGCGCCCCAGACTTGGCTGAGCTATTGCGACAGGCCTCGCACGCACCTGCCTTCATCTCGCTGGTCGACCTGGACGCACCGGGGTTCCTGGCTCCCGGAGCCATGTCCGAGCGGGTGGTCCTGGCGTGCCGAGCCAGCGGCCAGGCAAACCCCGCCGGACGTGTGGAGATGGTGAGGGCCATCATGGAGAGCCTCGCCCTGGCATATCGTCGGACCGTCAGGGCGGCTCAGGAGCTCTCAGGGATGGAGGTTGATGTGGTCCACATCGTCGGGGGTGGCTCACGCAACGAGCTCCTCTGCCAGCTCACCGCGGACGCCTGCGGACTGCCGGTGCTTGCCGGCCCCGTCGAGGCGTCGGCGCTGGGGAACGTCCTGGTGCAGGCCCGAACCCTTGGAGCGCCATTGCCCGACCTGGAGGCGATGCGCGCCCTGGTGGCCGGTACACACCAGGTGCGCCGTTACGAGCCTGCGGGCCGGGGCGCCGACAGGCAGTCAGCCGAGACACGCATATTCGGGGGGCAGCGATGAGGGTTGCACTCATGATCACGTGCCTGAACGATGCGATGTTCCCCGAGACCGGTCAGGCGGTTGTTCGGCTGTTGAAGCGGCTGGGGGTCGACGTGGAGTTCCCTGTCGCCCAGACCTGTTGCGCCCAGCCGATGGTCAACACCGGCTACCTCGATGAAGCGGTGCCGATCGTCGCCAACTTCGTCGATGCCTTCGCGGGGTACGACGCGATCGTGACCCCATCCGGCTCGTGCGCCGGATCCGCCCGTAACCAACATGCCCTGGTGGCCCGTCGATCCGGTGATCCGGCTCTGGCAGCGGCCGTTGCGGCGACAGCCCCGAAGGTCCACGAGCTCAGCGAGTTCCTTGTCGACGTCCTGGGTGTCGAGGACGTGGGCGCCTACTTCCCGCACAAGGTCACCTATCACCCGACCTGCCATTCGCTTCGAATGCTCGGCGTCGGCGACCGCCCGCTCCGGCTCCTGCAGAATGTCCGCGGGTTGCACCTGATCGATCTGCCCGGCGCCGAGGAGTGCTGCGGCTTCGGCGGCACCTTCGCCGTGAAGAACCCAGACACCTCGGTCGCGATGGGCGGCGACAAGGCGCGAAACGTCCGCAACACGGGGGCGGAGGTGCTGGTCGCCGGCGACAACTCCTGTCTCATGCACATCGGTGGCGTCCTGTCGCGCCAGCGCGCGGGAGTCAGGGTCATGCACCTGGCCGAGATTCTCGCCAGTACGGAGGACGTCCAATGAGTGCCACTTTCGTCGGCATGCCGCCCTTCCCCGAGGCGGCCCGCGCCGCGCTGGGCGACACGCAGCTGCGCCAGAACCTGGCGCACGCGACGCGCACGATCCGCGACAAGCGCGCGGCGGTCGTGGCCGAGGTCGACGACTGGGAAGAGCTCCGCTTGGCCGGGGCCCAGATCAAGGACCGAACCCTGGGCCGCCTCGACCACTACCTCCTGCAGCTCGAGGAGTCTCTGCAGTCCCGGGGTGTGTCCGTGCACTGGGCTGGCGACGCGGAGCAGGCCTGCGCGATCGTGGCGAAGATTGCCAAGGACCACGGCGTCGACGAGGTGGTCAAGGTCAAGTCGATGACCACTCAGGAGATAGGGCTCAACGAGGCGCTGGAGGCTGTGGGCATCGCCGCGTGGGAGACAGACCTCGCCGAGCTCATCGTCCAGCTGGGCGATGATCTGCCCAGCCACATTCTGGTGCCGGCAATCCATCGCAACCGTGCCGAGATCCGCCAGATATTCCTGCGTTCGATGGCGGCTGTCGGCCGGCCCGCGCCTGGCGACCTGACTGACGAGCCGGCGGCCTTGGCGGCTGCTGCCCGCGCCCACCTGCGGGAGAAGTTCCTGCGGGCAAAGGTCGCCGTATCCGGGGCCAACTTCGCGGTCGCCGACTCCGGCACCCTGGTCATCGTCGAGAGCGAGGGCAACGGGCGGATGTGCCTGACCCTGCCGGAGGTGCTGGTCAGTGTCGTCGGCATCGAGAAGCTCGTGCCCACCTGGTCCGATCTCGACGTGTTCCTGCGTCTGCTTCCGCGCTCCAGCACGGGCGAGCGGATGAACCCCTACACCTCCACCTGGTCGGGCGTCACCCCTGGTGACGGCCCGCAGGAGATGCACGTCGTGCTCCTGGACAACGGGCGAACCAATGTCCTGGCCAACGATGTAGGTCGTCAGGCGCTGCGCTGCATCCGATGCTCGGCCTGCCTCAATGTGTGCCCGGTCTACGAACGGGTCGGCGGCCACGCCTACGGCTCGGTCTACCCCGGGCCGATCGGCGCCATCATCACTCCGATGCTGCGCGGCGTCGGCAAGGACGCGGCCACCGATGCACTGCCATATGCCTCGAGCCTGTGCGGTGCCTGCGTCGACGTCTGCCCGGTACGCATCGACATCCCCGAGATTCTGGTCCAGCTGCGAGCCGAGGTCGTCGATGCCCACCGCGGGCAGGTCCCCAAGGGGAAGGACCTGGCCATGAAGGGGGCCGCCTGGGCGTTTGCCAAGTCCGGCCGGCTGGCGCTCGCGGAGCGCGCAGCGGGTCTGTCAGGACTGCTGACCGGGGTGGTGGGTCGCCGCAGACTGCCCGGTGGACGTCCGGCGATCGGCCGCCTGCCTTGGCCGGCCTCGCTGTGGACGGACGCACGGGACCTGCCATCCCCGCCGCGCCAGTCGTTTCGTGTCTGGTGGAAGGCGACCGACGGCGGGCGCGTTCCGCAGACCCCGCCGACCCGCGAGAACCCGCAGACCTCGCCAACCCGGAAGACGCAGTCGTGAGCGCGCGCGAGGAGATCCTGCGACGGGTTCGGCACGCACTTCGGGACGTGTCGCCCGCCGACGAGCGGGAACCGGCCACGCCTGAACATACGGTGCGCGAGCACCCCGGCGACGTCGTCGCCCACTTCGTTGAACGGGTTGCGGACTACCAGGCCGTCGTGACGCGGTGCACGGCCGCACAGGTGCCTTCGACGGTGGCGGCGGCCTTGTCCGGGGCAGCCGACGTTCTTGTACCAGAAGGCTTTCCGCCGGAGCTGCTGCCCGCAGATCGCCAATGGATTGCGGACGAAGATCTGTCGGCTGCGACCCTCGACGACCTCGACGCTGTGGTGACCACCGCTTCGGTAGGCGTCGCCGAAACCGGCACCATCGTGCTCGACCACGGTCCCGGACAGGGCCGCAGAGCAGTCACCCTCGTGCCAGATCGACACGTCTGTGTCATCCGCGCCGACCAAGTCGTGGCCGACGTCACGCAAGCGGTGGCACTGCTCAACCCCGGGCGCCCACAGACCTGGATCAGTGGCCCCAGCGCGACCAGCGACATCGAGCTCGAACGAGTGGAGGGCGTCCACGGCCCACGACAGCTGCACGTGATCGTTGTCGAACCGGACCAGCCATGACAGCTCTTGGCGCTCCTCTTGAGTGGACATAGGTTCGCTGGAGCAACCGTGATCCCTCCAGACAGGCCTGGGGGATTTCGTCGGACGCATCTTGAACGCAGTACTCGATCTGGGGTTGTTTGTTCTGACGCTCACATGGGTCACGTCAACGGGTGTCGAGGTTGTGCTGGTGGCGGGAGGTCAGCAGGTCCAACGTAGGTGCGGGAAGGGAAGTGCTTCGCAAGGTCGCTCTGAGAGCCACGCGGCCACGTGCGGAGTCTGCTACCGATACTCCTCGCGCAGTTTGTACTTGAGGACTTTGCCACCGACCGTCTCGGGGAGCGCATCGACAAAGATGACCGCCTTGGGGGTTTCGAATCCGGCCAGTCGCCCCCGGCAGAAGGCGATGATGTCGCTCTCGGAGGGGGAGCTCCCATCGTGCGGCACGACGATCGCAGTGACGGCCTCGCCCCACCTGTCGTCTTGAACACCGATGACTGCGGCCTTGGCTACGTCGGGGTGTTGCACCATGACGGACTCGACCCGGATCGTGGAGACGTTCTCGCCCCCAGACTTCACGATGTCTTTGAACCGGTCGACCATGATCCGCAGCCCATTCTCGTCGTAGACGCAGCTGTCGCCGGAGTGGAACCAGCCGTCCCGGAATGCTTCCGTGGTGGCGGCCTCGTCAAGGTAGTAGCCAGCGGTGATCGCGGGGGAGCGGTAGACGGCCTCGCCGGGCACCCAGGCGTGACCCTCCAGGCTCTCCCCGGCGGCGTCGATGACGACCGAGGCGAGCATCGGGTTGGGGACTCCCACGTTGTTCTGCTGAGGTGCCGTGCTCTGGTAGGTGTCCGACCACTTGTCGGGCCAGAACCTGTGGCACGAGATGCTCTCCGTTTGTCCGAAAATCGCGACGGCGACGAGATCCTGGCCGCAGATCTCTTTGAGCGTGCTCAGGGTTGCCGGCGCCAGGGCAGCCCAGCCGTAGACGACAACCTTCAGCGAGGTCACGCCGTGCTCGCCCGCCCGGCCGCGCAGCTCGGCGGCCAGCGCCGTGACCATGGCAGGTGACCCGCTCCACAAGGCGGTGATCTGCTCGCCGCGGATGGCGTCGGCGATCGCGTCGGGCGTCGGCCGTCGGCCGATGAGCAGAACTCCTCCGGCGAGGAAGGCGGGGAACGTGAAGACCTGGTCGCCGGAGTGGTAGATGATCGGCAGGAAGGTAGCAAGCCTCAGGTCGCACTCGATGTGAACACCGCGAGTCAGCGTCAACGCGAAACTGTAGGCCGCGAACATGGTGCTCGAGTGCGAGATCATCACGCCCTTGGGAAGCGCCGTGGTGCCGGACGTGAAGAGGATCTCCCAGATGTCGTCGCCATGGATCTCGACGTCGGGCTCCGTCTTGGGCTGGTCCCGCACGAAGTCGGCGAAGGAGAGGCTGTCCTTGACCGGTCCCCCGCCAATGGTGATCGTAACGTCGACTGAGACGCCCGCAGCGCGCAGCGGTTGTCCGACCCGCGGCCACAGCTCCGCGTCAACGACCGTGAAACGCGGTCTGACCCGCTCGATGAGGTGGCCGATCACATCTGCCGCCAGGGAAGGGTTGATGGGGACGACGACGAGCCCGGCTTTGGCTGCGCCGATCTTGAAAAGGTATGCGTCCACGGAGTTCTCACACACGAGCAGGACGCGATCGCCCTTCTCGAGCCCACGCGACAGGAGTCCTTGGGCAACCTGATTCGCGAGCTGGTCGGCCTGCCGGTAGGTCAGTCGCGACAGGTCCTGGTGCCCGTAGGCGCCCGTCCAGCCGATAAGGACCTCCTTGTCCGGGTAGCTCCAGGTCAGGCGCTCGAAGACGTCGCCGACGCTCACTCTCTCCCATCGATTGACGGCACGACGATGGGTGAGATTGGTGACATCAATGCTCATCGTTACCCTGCTCATGGTTGAGGATGAAGCGAATATCGGTTAACTAGACGCTAGCGGTCCGGCGCGCGGTTGGGTAGGGGTTCGCAATTCGGGCGGATTGGTGCTGGAGTCTTCGGACTTGATCACTGATTGACATGAGTAGTTACTCGCGATTAACGTTCATACTTCCAATGAGGAGGTTCTGGTGCCGGTCCTGAGATCCCAGCTGGACCTGTCGAGCCAGGCTTGTGTGCGCAACCGCGAGGACCAGCTGGCTGCGGTGGCCGCACTCGATGAGCAGCTCGAGCTGGTGCGCGCTGGGGGCGGCTCGAAATACGCGAAGCGTCACCACGACCGGGGGCGGTTGTTGGTCAGGGAACGCCTTGAGCTCCTGCTCGATCAGGACTCGCCGTTCCTCGAGCTCTCCGCCCTGGCGGCCTGGGGCACGGAGTTCACTGTCGGTGCGAGCATTCTCACCGGGGTGGGAGTCGTCTCCGGCGTCGAGTGCGTCATCATCGGACACGACCCAACCGTTCGCGGGGGTGCCATGAACCCCTATACGCTGCGCAAGATCTTGCGGGCTCTGGAGATAGCGCGGACCAACCGCCTCCCGGTGATCAACCTCGTGGAGTCTGGTGGTGCCGATCTGCCCACCCAGTCCGAACTGTTCGTGCCGGCGGGCAGGATCTTCCACGACCTGACCGAGCTCTCGGCCATGGGTATACCGACCATCGCGCTCGTGTTCGGCAACTCGACCGCGGGCGGGGCCTATGTTCCGGGTATGTGCGACTACGCCGTGCTTGTCGCCGGCCACGCGAAGGTGTTCCTCGGCGGCCCCCCGCTCGTCAAGATGGCCACGGGGGAAGTTGCCGACGGCGAAGCCCTCGGGGGCGCAGACATGCACTCGCGGGTCTCAGGGCTCTCGGATCACTTCGCGGTCGATGAACTCGACTGCATCCGGATCGGGCGGCAGATCGTCTCCGAGCTCAACTGGGGCAAGCTGGGACCCGGGCCCACGGCTCCTGCGAACCCGCCGCTCTACGACCCCCAGGAGCTGCTTTCCGTGGCCTCGGGGGACTTCCGAGTCCCAGTCGACCCCCACGAGGTGCTGGCCAGAGTGGTGGACGGGTCGCGCTTCGGAGAGTACAAGTCGTTGTACGGCACGAGCCTTGTCACCGGTTGGGCCTCGATACACGGCTTCCCGGTAGGGATCCTGGCGAACGCCCGGGGGGTGCTCTTCAGCGAGGAGGCCAAGAAGGCCTGCGAGTTCATCCTCCTGGCAAACCAGTCGAGCACCCCGTTGATCTTCCTGCACAACACCACGGGTTACATGGTTGGGACGACGTATGAGCAGGGCGGGATCATCAAGGATGGGGCGAAGATGATCAACGCCGTCACCAACAGCACCGTCCCCCACATCACCATCAACATCGGGGCCTCGTTCGGAGCCGGCAACTACGGCATGTCGGGTAGGGCTTATGACCCGCGATTCATGTTCGCCTGGGCTAACGCCAAGCTCGCGGTGATGGGCGCCCAACAGCTGGCTGGGGTGCTCTCCATCGTCGCGCGACAGTCGGCCGAGGCCGGCGGCCGCCAGTTCGACGAGGCGGCCGATGGAGCGCAACGGCTCGCGATCGAGGAACAGATCGAGCGCGAGGCACATGCCTTCTTCGTCACGGCGCGACTCTACGATGACGGCGTCATCGACCCACGCGACACGCGAACCGTGCTCGGCCTCTCGCTATCGGCCGCACACTCCCAAGTCGTGCAGGGACGCCGTGGTTTCGGCGTCTTCCGGATGTGAGGAACCTACCGTGACGACCATTCGCAAGCTCCTCATCGCCAACCGCGGCGAGATCGCCTCTCGCATCATGCGGACCGCGCGCTCGCTTGACATCACCACGGTCGCCGTCTTCTCCGAAGCTGACGCATCGGCACCCTTCGTTCGCGACGCCGATGAAGCCGTTGCCCTTGCCGGCAATAGCGCAGCCGAGACCTATCTGCGTGGTGACCTGATCATCGAGGCCGCATTGCGGACCGGGGTCGATTCCATCCACCCCGGCTATGGGTTCCTCTCCGAGAACTCCGGGTTCGCCGCGGCCTGCGGCGACGCGGGCCTGATCTTCGTTGGGCCACCGCCGGCGGCGATTGCGGCCATGGGCTCCAAGATCGCAGCCAAGGTACTCATGGCGGCGGCCGGCGTGCCCGTTCTCCCAGGTATCACCATCGACGACGGCTCGCCGGTGCCGTCCGATCTGCCGGACCGCGCCAACTCAGAGGTGGGCTACCCGGTCCTGGTCAAGGCGGCGTTCGGCGGTGGCGGGCGGGGCATGCGGATCGTCCGAGACTCCTCACAACTGCTTGACGCGGTTTCGGCCGCGGGTCGTGAAGCAGCGTCGGCTTTCGGCAACGGCACGGTCTTCCTCGAGCACTACCTCGAGTCGCCGCGCCACATCGAGGTCCAGATCTTCGCCGACAGCCACGGCAACGCGGTCCACCTCTTCGAGCGCGAGTGCTCGAT
The DNA here is from genome assembly GCA_036834825.1 of Dermatophilaceae bacterium. Classification (GTDB taxonomy): domain Bacteria; phylum Actinomycetota; class Actinomycetes; order Actinomycetales; family Dermatophilaceae; genus UBA4719. The sequence goes on along the minus strand of DAITND010000004.1, from coordinate 24,156 downwards.
CCAACGCCGCTACCAGAAGATCATCGAGGAGGCGCCCTCGCCCGCCGTCGACGACGCACTCCGCGCTCAACTTGGCTCGGCGGCCGTCGCTGCCGCCAGAACAATCGGCTATGTGGGTGCGGGAACCGTCGAGTTCGTCATGGGCGCTGATGGGCGGTTCTTCTTTCTTGAGGTCAACACCCGGCTCCAGGTCGAGCATCCAGTTACCGAACTCGTAACAGGCCTGGACCTCGTACGCCTGCAGCTGCTCGTCGCTGAGGGCCAGCCGCTGCCGTCGCACGTGCTTGACGCACGCCTGTCTGGTCACGCGATCGAGGCGCGACTGTACGCCGAGGACGTCGCCGCGGGCTTCCTGCCAGCCACCGGCACGGTCCACCGCTTCCGCGTCCCCGAGCTGCCAGGCATACGGGTCGACTCAGGGGTGAGCGACAACTGCGAGGTGAGCGTCCACTACGACCCCATGCTCGCCAAGGTCATCGCCCACGGCCCCACCCGCGACGACGCGCGACGGACGCTCGCGCGGGCGCTGTCCGAGACCCAGCTGCATGGAGTGGTGACCAACCGAGAACTTCTCGTGGCGATCTTGCGTGAGGGCGAGTTCGCAGCCGGCCAGATCGACACCGGGTACCTCACCCGCCACGACCCCGCGGCTCTGACGGCCTCGACCCGGCACCCGGACGCCGCACCGGTGCATGCCTTGGCCGTGGCTCTCGCAGACCAGGCGGCCCGCAGGGACGCCGCGCCCGTGCTGCAGACCCTTCCCTCCGGCTGGCGCAACGTGCCGAACAGCCACCAGTGGACCGAGCTCGACCATCATGGCGAGGTGCTTCGCGTCACCTACCGCGTCACGCGGGACGCGGTGGACGCAGCCGTCAACGACGATCCGCTGCGGGACGTGCGGCTACACGAGGCCACGCCCGAGCGAGTCGACCTCGCTGTGGCCGGCATACGCCACGTCGTGCAGGTCCACCGCGCTGGCGAGGTCCGCTACGTCGACAGTGCCCTCGGCCACACGACCCTCGGGGTCATCGCGCGCTTCCCGGAGCCGGGGTCGACGAAGGCTCCCGGGTCGCTCCTCGCGCCCATGCCCGGCACCGTCGTCAGGGTTGCGGTCGCACTTGGCGCGACCGTCACCGCGGGTGCTCCGGTCATTGTCCTTGAGGCCATGAAGATGGAGCACACCGTGCCCGCACCGCACGATGGCACGGTCGAGGAGGTCAACGTCGAGGTCGGCCAGACCGTCGACGTCGGAATGGTTCTCGCGATGGTCAAGGAGGTCGACGTCGAGGTCGGCCAGACCGCCGATGTCGGGCTGGTCCTCGCGATGGTCAAGGAGGAGCGGTGACGGCGACGACCTACGAGCTGCGCGGCCCAGTCGCCTGGTTGACGATCAACCGTCCCGAGGCACGCAACGCCCTCAACAGCGAGGTGCGTGAAGGACTGTTCGCCGGCGTACGACGGTTCAACGACGACGACGCCGCCAAAGTGTTGATCCTCACCGGAGCCGGCGACCGCGCGTTCTGCGCAGGCGGAGATCTGAAGGAGATGGCCGACACCGAGTTGAGGGTCCCCCCGCCGGACTTCCTGCCGCAGTTCGGCCGCAACATTGAGGTCCCAAAGCCCACCATTGCCGCGGTCAACGGCATCGCGTATGCCGGTGGCTTCCTCCTTGCCCAGAACTGCGACCTGTGCATCGCCTCCGAGAATGCCACGTTTGCGATCTCGGAGGTCAAGGTGGGGCGAGGGGCGCCCTGGGCTGCTCCCTTGCCGTGGCTGATCCCCCCGCGCGTCGCGATGCAGATTCTGCTCACTGGCGACCCCATGGACGCAGCCCGCGCTCACGCGCTCGGGCTGGTCAACGAAGTTGTGCCCGCGGCGGACCTGCACGAGGCGACCCAGAGACTCGCCGAGCGCATCGCCGCGAACGCACCGCTTTCGGTTCTCGCCGCAAAACAGACCGTGCGGCTCGTCGCAGAGAATTCCCTGACCCGTGCATACGAGGAGGCCGAACGGATCTGGGAGCCCGTCTACCTCAGCCAGGACGCACAGGAAGGCCCGGCCGCCTTCCGTGACCGACGGCGACCGACGTGGAGGGGGCGCTGATGGCTGCATCGCTGCCGGACCTGCTGAGGGATCTGTGGGCCGAGACTGACGTCGTTCTCGAGATGGTCTCCGGGCTCGACTCGGCTGGGTGGGATCGCGCGACTCCGGCGCAGGGCTGGGCGATCCGGGACCAGATAAGCCATCTGGCATATTTCGACGAGTGCGCCACGATGTCAGTGCGGCACCCGGCCCGGTTCAGGGTCGAGGCCGACAAACTGGTCGCGCTCGGCGACGACTTCCCTGACCAAGTTGCCGAGCGCTACCGCAAGATGCCGCCGGCCGAGCTCCTCGCGTGGTTCTGCAGCGTCCGGACCGACCTGGTGCACACCTTCTCTGACCTGAACCCTCGCGTCCGGCTTCCCTGGTACGGCCCCGACATGAGCGCCGCCAGCTCAATCACCGCCCGGATCATGGAGACCTGGGCGCACGGCCAGGATATCGCCGACGCTCTCGGCGTCACGCGCTCACCCACCGCGCGGCTGCGCCACGTTGCCCACCTCGGTGTCAGCACCTTCGCCTTCGCTCACACCCTGCGCGGAGTTGCTGCTCCCGAGACTGCGGTGCGAGTCGAGCTCATGGCAGACGACGGCGCCCTGTGGACTTGGGGACCACAGGAGGCCGAGGATGTCGTCAGGGGCCCTGCTTTGGACTTCTGTCTCGTGGTCACCCAACGCCGCCATGTCCACGACACAGCGCTCCAGGTCTCGGGGGCCGTGGCGCAGGAATGGATCCGGCTCGCCCAGGCCTTCGCGGGCGTGCCGGGCCCGGGCCGTGAGCCCGGACAGTTCCCTCGCACCGAGGCCTCATCGTGAGCCGGCGTGCCGTACGCATCGCCAACTGCTCCGGCTTCTACGGTGACCGCCTCGGCGCCGCGCGTGAGATGGTCGAGGGTGGACCAATCGACGTCCTCACCGGGGACTACCTCGCCGAACTGACGATGCTCATCCTCTGGAAAGCCCGGCAGAAGGACCCGGGCGCCGGGTACGCCCGGACCTTTCTCACCCAGATGGAAGCGGTGCTCGGCACCTGTATGGACCGCGGCATACGAGTGGTGTCCAACGCCGGCGGGCTCAACCCCGCCGGGCTCGCCCAGGACCTGGGCCAGCTTGCCGCCCAGCTGGGACTGGCCCCCAAGATCGCGCACATCGAGGGGGACGACCTCATGCCCCGCATCGATGAGCTAGTCGCCGCCGGGAACCCGCTTGCGAACCTCGACACTGGCCAAACCCTCACAGACGCCGGGGTCACGCCAGTGACCGCAAACGCCTACCTCGGCGGATGGCCGATCGCGGACGCGCTGCGTGCCGGAGCAGACATCGTCGTGTGCCCGCGGGTGACCGATGCGGCCCTCGTAGTCGGGCCGGCCGCATGGTGGCACGACTGGCATCGCGACGACTACGACTTGCTCGCCGGTGCGGTCGCTGCCGGCCACGTCATCGAGTGTGGACCGCAGGCCAGTGGGGGCAACTACTCCTGGCTGGAGGAGATCACCGATCGGCGATACCCCGGGTTCCCCATCGCCGAGGTCGAGGCCGACGGCAGCAGCATCATCACCAAACACCACGACACCGGGGGACTGGTCTCGGTGGGTACGGTCACGGCACAGCTGCTCTACGAGATCGCCGAGCCCGCCTACGCCAACCCGGACGTCACCGCACACTTCGACACCATCCATCTCGTCCAGCAGGCGCCAAACCGGGTCCGGATCACCGGAACCCGGGGAACGTCGCCGCCGGAGGGACTCAAGGTGGCGATCAACTACCTCGGCGGCTACCGCAACTCGATGACGCTGGTGCTCACCGGCCTCGACATCGAGGCCAAGGCGGTGTGGGCCGAGAGCGAGCTCTTCGAGATCCTCGGCGGCAAGGACCGCTTCGCCGAGGTCGACGTCCGACTCACGCGCTTTGACCGGCAGGACGCGCCGGCCAATGAGCTGGCGACGGCTCACCTGCGTGTCAGCGTCAAGGACCCGGACCCACAGAAGGTGGGCCGTGCGTTCTCCAACGCCACGATGGAGCTTGCCCTGGGAGGGTATGCCGGCTTCCACACCACGACTCCTCCCTCGGCGGAGAGATCGTATGGCGTCTACTGGCCGACGCTCGTCCCGACGGCCGAGGTACGGCAGTGCGTGGTGCTGGCGAACGGGACATCGCGCGAGGTGCCTCATGCGCCGAGGACGGACGTACCGTCGCCCGCCGGCACGTCACCGGAGCCACCGGCTGTGACCAATGGTGAGACCACACGGATCCCGCTCGGCCGGATCTGCGCGGCCAGGTCGGGTGACAAGGGTGGCAACGCCAACGTCGGGCTCTGGACCCGGCGCCCGGACGAACACTCATGGTTGCGTCACTACCTCACGGTCGAACGCCTCCGGGGACTGCTCCCCGAGGCGGCGAACCTTGAGATCCGGCGGTACGAACTGCCCAACCTGTTTGCCGTCAATTTCGTCATCATCGGCCTCCTCGGCGAGGGCGTCGCCTCCTCCACCCGGCCCGATCCACAGGCCAAGGGCCTGGGGGAGTATCTCCGGTCGCGGCACGTGGATGTGCCGATCCGGCTGCTTGACACTAACTTCACCATCTCGAGCACCTGAGTAAGGAGTGGCCATGGACTTCGACCTACCCGAGGAGCACATTGCTCTGCGCAAGACGGTCGGTGCGATAGCCGACCGGTTCGGACCCGACTACTACACGTCCAGAGCTGAGGCCCGCCAGCCAACGCCTGAGCTTTGGGCCGAGCTGGGCGCTCACGGGTGCATCGGCATCAACCTGCCCGAGGACGTCGGCGGCGGTGGTGCGGGGCTAACGGAACTGGCCATCGTCTGCGAAGAGTCCGCGGCACACGGGACACCGCTGCTTCTGCTGCTCGTCTCAAGTGCCATCTCCGGAGAGGTGATCGCCACCTACGGCTCACCCGAGCAACGCGCTCGGTGGCTACCTCGCCTCGCCAGCGGCGAAGGCAAGATGGTCTTTGCCATCACCGAACCGGACGCCGGGTCGAACACCCACAACCTCTCCACCACGGCAAGCCGCGACGAGGACGGTTACGTCCTTCGGGGCCAGAAGTACTTCATCTCGGGTGTGGACGAGGCGGATGCCATCCTCGTCGTCGCCAGGACCGGGACCGATGCCTCCACCGGGCGCGCGCAGTTGTCGCTCTTCATCGTCGACACCGACGCGCCTGGGCTCGTCGTTCAACCTCTCTCTGTCTCAATCCCACTTCCAGAGAAGCAGTTCACCCTCTTCCTTGATGACGTCCGAGTCGGTGCCGATCGCCTCATCGGCACCGAAGGTCAGGGCTTCAAACAGGTGTTCCAGGGCCTCAATCCAGAGCGCATCACCGGGGCCGCGCTGTGCGTGGGTCTTGGACGGTACGCGCTTCAGAAGGCCGCCGCATACGCCTCGACCCGTGAGGTCTGGGGCCAGCCCATCGGCGCCCACCAAGGGGTCTCCCATGCCCTGGCGAAAGCGAAGATCGAGGTCGAGCTCGCCGCTCTCATGACGTCCAAGGCGGCCTGGTTGCACGACCACGACCTGCCGGCGGGGGAGGCCTCCAACATGGCGAAGTACGCCGCCGCCGAGGCCGCGCTTGCTGCCCTGGATGCGGCCATCCAGTGCCACGGCGGCAACGGCGTCACGACGGAGTACGGCCTGATGCCGTACTGGGGTCTAGCCCGCCTCCTTCGTATAGCGCCCGTGAATCGCGAGATGGTCCTCAACTTCGTTGCCCAGCACTCACTGGGACTACCCCGCTCGTACTAGGAGGACTCAATGCCCATCACCGAGGTCGAGAACAACCTCATCCACCGGGTGAACGTCGGCGACAGCCTCACCCGGGCTGCCGCCCGGTACCCGAGGTCACTGGCGCTCGCCGACCATGCCCGGCGGCTCACCTACCCTGAGCTGAACACCTGGGTCAACCAGGTAGCGGGTGGCCTCGCCTCCCTGGGATATCAGCGCGGGGATGCCCTCGCTCTGGCAAGTGGCAACAGCCTTGAGTTCCTCGTGACCTACTACGCGTGCGCCAAACTGGGAGTCGTCTGCGTGCCGATCAACCTCGGCTGGCGCTCACCGGAGATCGCCTATGTGCTTCGTCATTCAGAAGCCCGCGGCATAGTCGTGGAGGCACAGCTGCGAGCCGTCATGCTGCCTGCCATAGCCGAGGTTCAGGAAGTCGTCGACGTGATCGTGGCTCCGGGGCTCGGCAGTGGGCAGCAGGCCCCAGCCACGGACCCGAACGAGCTCACCTTCGCCGAGCTGTCGGCACGAGGGACCGACGAGGAACCGGCGTGCCTCGTGGAGGACCGCGATGCCCTCAGCTATCTCTACACCAGCGGCACCACCGCGTTTCCCAAGGGCGTCGTGGGCAGCCACACCGCCGTGTACCTCGAGTCGTTGACGATGGCCCTTGAGGCCCAGTTCCGCTCAGACGACCGCTTCGTTGCCGTGATGCCGATGTTCCACACCGCACAGCTCAACTGCCACTGCACCTCGGCGGTGATGGTGGGGGCTGCCATCTTCATCGAGCGCGGCTTCGACGCCACACGCCTGCTCGAACTGATCGAGTCCGAGCAGATCACCCAGGTTTTCGCCCTGCCAATGATGTACCGCGCGATGCTGGAGCACCCCGACATCGCGACGCGCGATCTCTCGAGCCTGCGCCGGGCGCTCTACGCCATGGCACCGATGCCGGAAGCACAGTTGCGCCGGTGCATCGAGGTCTTCGGGTGTGGCTTCTACCTGCTCTTCGGCCAGACCGAGATGAGCCCGACGGCGACGATCTTCCAGCCCGAACAGCAGCTCACCCACAACGGGTCCGTCGGCACTCCTGTCGTCAACGTCCAGGTCGCGATCATGGGAGCGGACGGCGGACTCCTGCCACCTGGGGACGAGGGCGAGATCGTCTACCGCGGTCCCCACACCCTGACGGAGTACCTCAAGAACCCCGAGGCGACGGATGCGGCATTCGAGCGGGGATGGTTCCACTCCGGCGACGTCGGGAGGTTCGATGACGACGGGGTGCTCTGGTTCACCGACCGATACAAGGACGTCATCAAGACCGGCGGTGAGAACGTCGCATCCATCGAGGTGGAGAAGGCCGTGTACGCCGCTGATCCCAACATCGCGGAGGCTGTCGTCGTCGGGCTACCGCACGATCGATGGAGCGAGGCCATCACCGCAGTCGTCGTGCTCGCAGAGGGGGCCGCCATCGACGAAGAGCGAATCATCGCGGCGGTGAAGGCCATCATCGATCCCTACAAGGCCCCCAAAGCGGTCCTCGTCGTCGACGAGCTCCCCAAGACGTCCACTGGGAAGATACAGAAGAACGAAGTCCGCAAGCGGTTCAAGGACCACTACGTCCGTTTTGAAGATGCATCCTCGTGAGGGTCAGTGACCATGGCTGACGTTGCCGTCACGAGAACACGTGACCCAGAACGCAGGGAGAAGATCCTCAGCGCGGCCACGACACTCATCGCCCGCAACGGATTCCACTCCGTTTCCATGACCGACATCGGAGGAGAAGCGGGCATCACCGGGGCCGGGATCTACCGCCACTTCGACAGCAAGGTCGCCATTCTCGTCTCTCTCTTCGAGAGAGTCATCGACGACCTCTTGACCGATGAACACGATATCGTCGCGGAATCGACCGACCTGTGCCGCAGCCTTCGCCTCCTGATCGACGGCCAAGTTGAGTTCGTCGTCGGGAACCGAGCGATCGCGCAGGTCTACCACAACGAAATCCAGAACCTTCCTGACGAGGACCACCGTCGACTGCGGCGCAAACAGCGCCTATACATTGAGGAGTGGGTTCACCTCCTGCGCGAACTGCGGCCCGGCCTCGACGACGCCACCGCACGCACGATTATCCATGCGGCCATCAGTGCCATCCAGTCATCTCTGTTTCACAACGTCGGCCTGACCGAGGACCGGCTGCGGGAGACGCTGGCGAATGCCGCGGCGGCGGTCCTGGAACTGCCGTGAACCCAAGCCAAGAAGAGCAATGACAGCGAGGCCCACCGCGCGACCGGCCTGAGCCGCCCCTTTGCCCGGAATCGAACGTCGTTCCCAACAGTAGGAGAAAACGTGCCGAAGGCTGACCAACCTCAGGACTGGACCGAGCCCGGCGCACACGAGGTGACGCCGGGGGTGTTCCGCATCCCGCTGCCGCTGCCGAACGACGCGTTGCGGGCGGTCAACGTTTACGCGGTCCGTGATGGTGACCAACTCGTGATGATCGATGGAGGGTGGGCGCTGGAGGAGAGTGAGGCGAAACTGGCTTCGTCGCTGGAGGGTATTGGCCACGGGCTGGGGGACATCTCGCAGTTCCTCGTGACCCACGTTCACCGTGATCACTACACCCAGGCAGTTGCCGTCCGGCGCCGTTTTGGTACGCGGGTGAGTCTTGGCGAAGGCGAGCGGGCGTCCCTGGAGGCGTTGAAACCGAAGAACGCACCATTCGAAATGCCACAGCTGGCGTTGCTGAGAGCAGCGGGCGCCGACGAGCTGGTCCGGGCGCTGCGCGGGGCCCCTCATGAGGGCAGGGACTCTGCGAACTGGACGGGTCCTGACCAATGGTTGCCCGATGGTGCCCGAATAAGCTTGGACAAACGCGACCTGGATGCGATTCGTACGCCTGGTCACACACAGGGCCATCTCGTCTTCCACGACGCGAGCGCGCATCTGCTGTTCTCCGGTGACCACGTTCTTCCGCACATCACCCCTTCCATCGGGTTCGAGGCGGCCATCGTCCCGTCACCATTGTCCGACTACCTGATCTCTCTGCAGCTGGTCCGGAACTTGCCGGACGCCATCATGCTCCCTGCTCACGGGCCCCCAGGGTCGAGCATCCATACGCGGGTGGACGAGCTACTGGACCATCACGAGGACAGGCTCGATTCAAGCCTCGCCGCGATAGGGGCCGGCGCCAGCACCGCATACGAGGTCGCGGCCCGGCTGGGATGGACACGAAGGCAGCGACGGCTGGCCGACCTTGACGACTTCAACAAGATGCTGGCCATCCTCGAGGCGGCTGCGCACTTGGAAGTCCTCGCTGAGCGCGGTCGGGCGACACGGGCCGAGGCCGACGGCCGGGTTCACTACACCCTCCCGGGGGTGGCTCCTCCCAGAATCGGCCTGGCTGTGCCAGCCAGTGATGAGGGTTGCCTTGCCGCGATGCCCTCGTCGTCCCCGACGCTCATCTCTGGTTTGGTGCCGCCGTCTCGGCCGAGCCTGCGCGCGTCGCGGCACATCTGATGGTGAGCAGATAGCAGCCAACAAGGCCGGAGCCGTGGCAGGGGCGAAGCCGGAGGTCCAGTACCTGGCGTTGAAGAATTGGTGGTGCCACACGATCTTCGTTCCACCCGGATACTTCCCCAAAGGGTCCCAGATGGGGAAGGGGCTGTGCGCAGGGTCGTCGACGGTCTCGGCCAGCGGCGACGGGGTCGGGGATCTTCCTGCGCCGGATCCTGACGGGAAGGGAGAGGTCGAGGCGGAGGTCAAGTTGGCCGCGAGCACGTTGGCGAAACGCTCGGTCCCCTGGTCGATCCCGCTGCAGGAGGTCTGCACGACCGGCGGGGCCGTGGGCAATGGGGGCCGCAGGTGGAGTCTCGGTTGAGCGACCACATGGACAGCTGGCCGACGCCCTGGGCGCGGGCGAACTGGTTGACGACGACGGCGTCTGCGAGGGTGAACTGCTCGGATGCGACGTTGTTCTGGCCGATCATCGGGATGATGCCGACCTTTGCCCAGGCGTGGCCGTCGTCGAGGCGCCGGCCGGCCTGCACGAAGGCCGCGCGTACCTGGGCGTGCAGCGTGGTGGACGCCTGGATGACCGCCCTGGACAGGGGCTGGGCGGGCGTGCTCACTGCGCCGAAGTCCATCGCCATCCCGTTGACCCTGCCAGGTCCACGCCCGCTGACAACATCCGCGCGAGCACCGGTGCGCCCGAGGCGGTGAGCCCGGTCGGGGACACCGGCAGGGTCAGCCAGACGGCCAGGTTGCGGCCGGCGGTTCTCACGTGGTCCTGGACGTTCTTGATGGCAGCGGCTCGACGGGTCGCGGCGGCAGTGTCCTCCAGCGAGGCACCCTGGATGTCGAGGTCGATGCTGGTGAGCTCGTACCGGTCGACGACGGACTGGTAAGCCTCACGCAGGGCCATGGGGTCGGTGCACGTTGAGGCCAGTTCGCTGCCTGCTTGCCCGCCGAAGGAGACGCGGGCTTGGCCGCCTACGAGGCGCAACTGGGACATGCGTCGGTCCAGGTCGAGGCGGGATGTGGCCTGGTCGAGGGTGTAGGCCCCTCCCCACGTGGCGGTGCAGTGGTGGTCGGGGCCGGCCACGACGAAGGACCAGATGACGTTCGACTGTGCCGGGCCGGGTGGTGTCTCGAACGGATAGGTGGGCGTCGCAGTCACGTCCACGTAGGCGGCGAAGATCGAGGGCCCCGGTATCGGGGGCGTCGAGACCGCGGCCGAGATGGCCCGCGTACCGGTCCAACCGACGAGGGCCGTGCAGAGCAGGACGACGCCGACTCGCAGAAGCGAGATCCGCGTCCGCCAGTACGGCAACTGGTGGGTACTCGCGGGGTACAAGTCTGCGGTAGCCATCCGGTTCCGTCGGCACAGCTTGCGCCGTGCCACTCCCCTACGCCAGCCGGGGCTGGCGTAGGGGACGCGTCGCTTCAGGAGACCGGAGTCCCCAGCGCAGCTGCACCGCACCCGAGGGTGGCTGGTGTCTGACGGCTGCTTGCTTCGCCGGCGTCGCTCACGCCGCAAGAACAAGGTCCCGCCCAGCCGACCCGGGCGGGATGCCCGAGCCGGCGGTGCGGGCCAGCTCGGTCCTGGCGAGAGCTGCCAGGTTCCGGGCTGCGTTCACGTCACGGTCCAACCTCAGACCGCAGGCCGTGCAGGTGTACTCGCGCTCGGACAGGGGCAGCTTGGTTTTCACTGCGGCGCAGTCCGAGCACGTCTTACTCGACGGGTAGAACCGGTCGGCCTTGACGACGGCCGAGCCGCGCTTGGCGGCCTGCCGGGTCAGCAGTTCGACGAACAGCCCGAACCCGTTGTCGCCGACGGACCGGCTGAACCGGAAGCCCTTGGTCTTGCGCGCCATCCCGCGCAGGTTCAGCGTCTCGACTCCGACGGCCTGGGCGTGTTCGGTGAGGGCGATCGCGAGGTGCTGCTGCCAGGTCTCGCGCCGCGCGGCGACCCGGCCGTGCAGCTTCTGCACCCGGGCCAGGGCCTTGGCGTGCCGCCTGCTGCCCGGGATGGTGCGCTTGAACGCGCGTTGCGCGACCGCGAGGTCCTTCAGTGCCCGGCGCAGGAACAGGGGTGCGTCGATGTGGCCGGCGACGTCGGTCACGCCCGACAGGGGCTTGTCGAGGGTGGCAAAATGCCGGCCCATCCCGGCATCCACGCCTACGGCTGCGGCCCGCGACCGGACCAGGTGCCGAGTCGGCTGGGTCTTGGCGGCAGGCAGCACCCGCATCCGCAGGGACGCCCACCAGTAGCCGCCCGAGAACGAGAAGGTGACCTCCTGGACCTGGCCGCGGCCGCCGGCGATGAGCTTCGCGGCCCGCCGGCCGCGGTTGTCCTTCACGACCGGAACGCTCGCGAGCTGCGCGGACGCGGCGCTACCGAACTCGCGACGGGTCACCATCGAGATCGGCAGCGCCAGGGCCCGGCCGCCGTCGGTGAGCCAGACGGAGTCCTTCTCCTTGAAGGTGACTGGCACCAGGCCGGCGTCGACTCCGCGCTTCTTGCGGAACCGCGGGAACTGTGACGACCCGGTCTTCCACTTCGCCAGCCCGGCGGCCAGCTGATGGGCCTGCCGGTCCAGCACCAGGTACGGGACCTGCGCGTGCCAGGGCAGCCAGCAGTCCCGGTTCGCGCGGAGCAGCTTCTCCAAGCCGAACTTGTGCCACGAGAGCGTGGGAGTCAGGTCCTGGTCGGCCACACCGTAGGTCTTCTCCGCGGCGCGCTGTCCGAGGTTCGCCTTCACCTGGAACAGCAGGGTGTTGTATGCGGCCCGTGCCGTGCCGCAGTACCCGCGGAGCAGCTCGACCTGCGCACCGGACGGGTTTAGGCGCAGCTTCACGACCTGGGTCACGCCCAGGTCGGAACTGATGCGCACGGTCACGCTGTGCACAGTGCCAGGTGGGTCGGACAGTGCACGCGGGTCAGGCCAGTTTATACCCCGCGGGTACCCACCTGTTGCCGTACTGGCGCGTCCGGGGGGGCGAGGCGTGGCGGTGGGCGTGGTCATCGGGAGGCCCTGGTGCGGTGGAGGTGCGCGGCCGCGTTCGGCATGACGGGCTGGATGGGAGGGATCGTCATGAGACTCAGGAGTATCTCTGGTGGGTGCGGGTCTCCCCGCGGCGTGGTGGCGGGACGTCGGCGACCGCGATTTGGGCGGCAAACTCGGGCATCATGCGCATTTGCGCGTTGCCTCCTGCGGCATCTTTCGGTCGGCTCTCAGCCCCCTGCGCACACCCGTGAGCCGCCTTCGCGTTGTGCTCTCGACCGATGAACCACTGACCTGCCCTCCTGGCGGTTTCGGTTTCGGGTTCGACGCAGGATTCCTGGCCGCTTCGCTTGGCCGCCGTCGAGGCGGGAAAACCTTCGACGCAGTGTCACGTGAGAAGGGTGCGGCGCGGGCCATCCGCGCGCGGGGCCGGGTGGGCGAGGACGGCGGTGGCACCTGCCACCGCGAGTCCGCTCTCTGCGACGATGACCGGGTTCAGTTCCAGCTCGGCGACCTCCGGCAGATCGTCGGCCAGGCATGATAGCCGGGCGGCGAGGTCCTCCAGTGCGGTGACGTCCAGGCACGGAGCGCCCCGATATCCCATCAGCCTCGGGGCGGCTCGGACCGAATGGATCAGCTCGGCCACGTCCAGGTCGGTCAGTGGAGGGATGCGGTGCGCCAGGTCGCCGAGCAGCTCGGAGGCGTCCCCGGCCAACCCAAACGAGATCACTGGGCCGAACAAGTCGTCCTCCATCGTCCGTAGTACACAGGAGGCGCCCTCGGGAGCCATGCGCTGGACGAGGAAGGAGGTGCCGGGCCCGGTCCGCCGCCCCAGCACCTGCAGCCCGGCCCGTAGCTCCTGCGGCCCTGCAACCCCCAACATGACACCGCCGAGCTCCTGGCGATGACGAAGTCGCTGGTCTGTGGTCTTCAGTGCGACCGGCCATCCGAGGCGATCGCCCGCCTGGACCGCTTGCTCCTGTCCGGTCACGGTCGCCGTCGGCCACAGAGCTACCCCGTAGCAGGCCAGCAGTGCGCTGATATCGGCCGTGGCCAGGTGCACGCCGGTGGGGGGCTCGACCCCGGTCAGACGCTGTTCGACGAACTGTCGGGCCCGGACCCGGTCGATGCCCGGCGGGTCGACGCGGATCCCTGGGTCGCGTCCCCGCCACTGACCGTAGCGAACCGCCGACCCAAGCGCCAGGACAGCGTCCTCAGGTGTCGGGTACGCCGGTATGGACCGCACTCGACGGGCCTGGGTGAGCCCGCCGTCGGTGACGCCCCGCACGCCGAGCAAGCAGGCCACGGTGGTCTTGTCGCTGGCGGCCGAGACCTCCTTGAGGGCGTTCAGCACCTCAGGGCTGACCGCCCCCAGAGGTGGGATGAAGCACGCCACCACCGCGTCAATCCCCTCGTCGGCATAGCAGAGTTCGAGGGCCTCTCGGAACTCTGTGGCGCTGGCCTGCGGGCGCACCGTGAGTGGTTCCAGACCAACGCTGAGCCCCGAGCTTCTGGCGGCATCAGAGACCAAGACCGCCATGGCCTGGGAGTTGCCCACGATCCCGAGGCGCGGGCCTGCGGGCAGCGGCTGGTACAGCAGCAGCTGGGCCAGGTCGAAAAGCTGGTGCACGTTGTCGACCCGAATGACTCCGGCCTGGCTCAGCAGGGAGTCCAGCACCTCTCGGGGTGCTCGGGATGCGCGAACTGTATGTCCGGGCGGGACGCCGTACCCGCTGACCCCGGACTTCACAACCACCACCGGTTTCTTGTGGGCCAGCCGCCTGGCGATGCGGGAGAACTTGCGAGCGTTGCCGATGCTCTCCAGGTACAGGCCCACCACAGCTGTGTCTGGGTCCTCCTCCCAGTACTGCATACAGGCGTTTCCGGACACATCGGCGCGGTTGCCGGCCGAGACGAAACTGGAGATCCCCAGAGCGCGCCGCCCAGCTGAGGCCAGCACCGCGACTCCCAGCGAGCCGGACTGGCTGAACAGGCCCAGCCCGCCGAGCGGGGGGAGTTGAGCGGCCATGGAAGCGTTGAGTCGCACACGGGGGTTGGTGTTGAGCAGGCCCATCGAGCTGGGGCCGACGACGCGCATGCCATGCAACCGGGCGACCCGGACTAGCTCACGCTGGCGGTCGAGTCCATCCTCCTCACCTGTCTCGGCAAAGCCACCGGACATCACGATCAGGCCCCGCACGCCGGCGAGGCCGCACTCGCGCACCACCTCCAGCACGGCGCCAGCGGGGACGGCGATCAGGGCCACGTCAACGGGGCCGGGCACCTCGCCGACCCCGGCGTAGGACCGCACTCCCTGGAGCTCGTCCACCTTGGGGTTGACCACGCACACCCGACCGGTGAAGCCGGCGTCGAGGATGTGCTGGAGAGCCTGCGCCCCGACCGAGTCCGGGTCACGGCCTGCGCCGATGACGGCGATGGAGGTCGGCTCCAGCAGCGTTCGCAGACTGGTGGCCTCGGATCGGTGCTCCCGCGCCTCCATCACAGCCAGCGAGCGGTCGGTGGGATCGATGTCGAAGGCCAGTGCGATCATCTCGTGGTTCGGGTGGTGGGTGACCTCATAGCCCGCGTCGCGGAAGACGGCTACCATCTTCTGGTTCTGGGGCAGGACGTCTGCGACGAACCGGTGGATGCCCCGCTCACGCGCCGCCGCCGTGAGGTGCTCGAGCAGCACCGACCCCAGACCCCTTCCATGATGGGCGTCGGAGATGTTGAAGGCGACCTCGGCCTGCTGCTCGTCGATGCGATCGTAACGAGCCACCCCGACGATCTCGCCGCCGATCAGCGCGATGATCGCCACTCGGGTGATGTGATCGACATGGGTGAACTGCTGCAGGAGCTGCTCGGAGAGCTTAGGCATCGGGACGAAGAAGCGCAGAAATGCCGACTCGGGGGACTGGGCGACGTGCATTCGCTGCAGCGCCTCGGCGTCCTGGGGAGTGATAGGTCTCAGATGTGCGGTCGTGCCGTCCCGCAGGACGACATCCGCTTCCCAGTGCCGCGGGTAATCCACATGGGCGCCGAACGGCATGAGCTCAGCGTAGGGCTTAGGGGATGCGGATCGACATCCTGGCTTGCCGAGCAGCTGGCTTGCCGAGCAGCTGGCTGGCCGAGGGCAGCTCGTCCTACCGCGGTCATGAGGCCCGGCCCGCCGGTCGTCACGAA
>DAITND010000004.1:0-8530 GCA_036834825.1 Dermatophilaceae bacterium | reverse complement strand
CGAGGGCAGCTCGTCCTACCGCGGTCATGAGGCCCGGCCCGCCGGTCGTCACGAACCTCGCTGAATTCTGGTGTTCAACCAGTTCCAGGTGCAGGAGTTCGAATACTCATTCTCCGATCAGACGCCACGGCCCGGCGGAGGCGACCGGTGCGCAGAACCCCTTAGTGATCCGCCCGAAGATGGCGTCTGAGGCCTTTTCGACACGCCACCTGTCGGTGACGCCCAGCGCATCCGCGGCGATGGCCGACCGCGGCCAGTTCGCCGTCGGGGGGCACAACGCCACAGATTTCCTTCGCCCCAGTACCGCCGTCCGCGGAGGTGCTCGCCGAACCGCCTCAGCAGGGGCGTACACAGCAGCTGTGGCTCGTGACGATCACCAGCGAGCAGCGCAAGGAACTCGCCTGCGGCCAACTCCGCCTGCAGAACGTCGCCCACTCCCAGCCCGACGCCTGAGTCGGAGCACGGTCACCGCCATCCGGTGACCCGCCCGCCGTGCCCGTTCGGTGGTTGCGCCGACCAGGAGATGTCAGCGCGTGAGACGGTCGGCAGGAAATACGACACTGGCCTAACGCGAAACGATGATTATGTGGCATGTTGGGAACTCCTCGACAAGATCGGAGTGACTCGCCATGGCAGTTCCCAGCGCACTTGTGCTTGGCGGCGGCGGCGGGATCGGCGCCGCAGTGAGTCGCCGCCTGGCTGCCACCCATGCCGTGATGGTCGGCTGTTGGAAGGACCTCGACCGCGCCAAACGGCTGGTCGACGGCCTGGCTGCCGAAGGCAGCACGGCTCAGGTAATCCAGTCCGATGCGACTAGCGAGGCCGGGGTCGTGGCCGCCTTCGACGCGGCCGAGGAGCTGGGGGACCTGCGCGTCGTCGTCCACTGTGTGGGCGGCTGGGACTACCCGAGGATCACCGACCTGACCGAGCAGCTCATTGACGACTCGCTGGCCCTCAACCTGGGCTCGGCATTGCTGGCGCTGCGTGAGTCCGCGCGACGTGTGGTCGACGGCGGGCGCGTGGTCCTCCTGTCGAGCGCCGCCGCACAGCTTGCGCCGGCCCGGCAGAGCACGTACGCCGCAGCCAAGGCAGGTCTTGAAGCGGCCGCGCGCGTGGCAGCCAAGGAGGTTGCTGCCCGCGGGATCACCGTGAATGTGGTGCGGCCCGGGGCCACGGACACCGAGGCACTGCGCCGGGGTACCTCGCCCAAGGCCATCGAGGCGATGTCCGGCGCTAACGCCATGCGGCGACTCGGCACCCCTGATGACATCGCCGGCGCCGTGCTCATGCTGTGCGCTGCCGACTCCGGATGGGTCACAGGCGCTGTGATCGACGCGACAGGAGGACTGACATGACCGAGATGATCGCCCGCGAGCGGGCGCAAGAGCACGGCGACAGGCTGCCGAACAGGTGCGGGGTCGTGGGTGGTGGGCGCATGGGCGCCGGCATCGCCCACGCAC
The DNA here is from genome assembly GCA_036834825.1 of Dermatophilaceae bacterium. Lineage (GTDB taxonomy): Bacteria > Actinomycetota > Actinomycetes > Actinomycetales > Dermatophilaceae > UBA4719. Next base: position 7,070 of record DAITND010000004.1, on the reverse strand, counting down.
TCCTGCTCGCCGGCTCCGAGGTCGACCTGGTGGAGCGAGATGAGGAATCGGCGGCGGCTGCCAGGCAGCGGGTGGAGCGTGCCGTCCTGGTCAGCGTCAAGCGGGGTCAGGTCGAGTATCCGGGCAAGGTGATGTCCCGGCTTCGCACGGTGCACCGTCACGGCGACCTCGCCGGAGTCAGGCTTGTGGTGGAAGCTGTTCCCGAGGATCTGGACCTGAAGCTGACGACGTTGCGCGCGATCGAGGACGTTGTTGCTCCCGACGCCGTCATAGCCTCCAACACGAGCAGCATCTCGCTGGACACCTTGTCTCAGGCGCTTGCCCGGCCGGAGCGACTGCTGGGGCTCCATTTCTTCAACCCCGTGCCCGCCAGCAAGCTGGTCGAGGTCATCATCGCCACCACCACGGCGTCGGATCTGCGCGAGCGGGCCGTGTCCTGGGTGGAGCAGCTGGGCAAGACACCGGTCGTCATCCGGGACGCCCCCGGCTTCGCCAGCAGCCGCCTCGGGGTCGCGCTCGGGCTGGAGGCGATCCGGATGGTCGAGGAAGGGGTCGCCTCGGCGCACGACATCGACGCCGCGATGACCCTCGGCTACGGCCACCCGACCGGACCGCTGCGGCTGACCGACATGGTCGGCTTGGACGTGCGTCTCGGGATTGCCCACTACCTGGAGCGGGAGCTGGGGCCGAGGTTCTCGCCACCGGACCTGATGGTGAGGCTGGTTGAGCAGGGCCATCTCGGCCGCAAGAGCGGTCGGGGCATTTATGACTGGACACAGGAGGAGGGCGCATGAGCGCCGACGTACTCGAGAGCTGGGTTGCGGGCCAATGGAAGGGCGGCGCCGGTGACGGCCAAGTCGTGCGGGATGCAGTGACCGGCGAGCATGTTGTGCACGTCACGAGCGCGGGCCTCGATCTGGCCGAGGTGGCTCGCTACGCGCGGCAGGTCGGCGGACCGACGCTGCGCGCCTTGGACTTCGCCGAGCGTGCCGCCGTGCTCAAGGAGGTCGCGGCCGCGCTCGAGGCCCGCAAGGAGGAGCTCTACGACCTGTCTGCGCGAGCAGGCTCGACGCGTGGCGACTGCGCAGTGGACATCGACGGTGGCATCGGCACGACCTTCGTCTACTCCAGCATCGGGCGCAAGGGGCTTCCCCAGGGGCCAGTGGTGGTGGAGGGCTCCCAGGAGCCGCTGGGCAAGGGTGGGACGTTCGCCGGCCAGCACGTGCTGACCTCGCCCCACGGACTGGCCCTGCAGGTCAACGCTTTCAACTTCCCCGTCTGGGGCATGCTGGAGAAACTGGCCCCTGCGCTCTTGGCAGGAGTCCCCACGGTGGTCAAGCCGGCCACTCAGACCTCCTACATCACGGCTCACGCGGTGAGCATCCTGGACGAGGCGGGAGTCCTGCCCGAGGGCGCCCTGCAGCTGATCTGCGGCTCGCTCGGCGACTTCTTCGACCTCCTGGGCGGCCAGGACCATGTCGGCTTCACGGGGTCGGCTGACACTGCGGCACTGCTGCGCGGCCACTCGGCCGTCACGTCCCGGTCGGTGCGCTTCAACGCCGAGGCCGACTCGCTGAACTGCTCGGTGCTCGGGCCGGACGCCGGCCCCGACAGTGCGGAGTTCGACTTGTTCGTCAAGGAGCTCGTTCGGGAGATGACAGTCAAGGCCGGACAGAAGTGCACCGCCATCCGGCGGGGCTTCGTGCCCGCCGCGCTTCTGGACGACGTCACCGCGGCAGCCGCCGACCGGCTCTCGAAGGTGGTTGTCGGCGCTCCGGGCGCCGACGGCGTCACCATGGGAGCGCTCGTCAGCACGGCCCAGCGGGACGACGTGCGCCGGGCAGTACGCACCCTCGCGTCCGCCGGCCGGATCGTCTATGGCGACCCCGACCGCGTGGAGGTCGTCGGCGCCGACGCCGAGGTGGGAGCGTTCCTCTCGCCAGTGCTGGTGCAGGTCACCGACGCCGGACGGTCCGAGCCGCACGAGGTTGAGGCGTTCGGGCCGGTCAGCACGCTGATGCCGTACACCGACACCGACGGGCTGCTCGCCCTGATCGCCCGCGGTGAGGGGTCCCTGGCCGGCTCGGTCGTCTCCCATGACCCCGGCTTTGTCCGCGACGTCATTCTCGGCGCCGCGCCCTTCCACGGACGCCTGCTGGTCCTTGACCGCGACAACGCAGGCGAGTCCACCGGTCACGGCATGCCCATGCCGCAGCTGGTCCATGGCGGCCCCGGACGAGCCGGCGGGGGACAGGAAGAGGGCGGCCTACGCGCCGTATACGGACACCTGCAGCGCACGGCACTCCAGGGGAGTCCGCAGCTGCTGAGCTTCGTTCTGGGCGAAGACCCAGGTTAGAAATAGTCGACAAAACCTTGGCAGAAACACAGAAGAAGTGTAGAACTTTGTCTAGCAACTGAAGTCCAACCACAGGAGAGCTGATGTCCACTGACGCCCGAACCGGACCCGCACCGCGCCCCACAGGACCACTCAGCACCATCGACTACAGCGAGCGCATCCCCAACAACGTCGACTTGGCCGGCGATCGGCGGCTGCAGCGCGCGCTCGAGGGCTGGCAGCCAAAGTTCCTGGACTGGTGGAAACAACTCGGCCCCGCGCTGCCGACCAAGGACGTGTACCTTCGCACGGCGACCGCCGTCGGTCGCGACGGCTGGGCACACTTCGACCACGTGCCGATGGAGCAGTACCGCTGGGGCATCTTCTTGGCCGAGCGCGATCCCGAGCGCAAGGTCACCTTCGGCAAGCACCGGGGTGAGCCGGTCTGGCAGGAGGTTCCGGGAGAGCACCGCGCCGACCTGTTACGTCTGATCGTGGTCCAGGGCGACACCGAGCCAGCATCCGTCGAGCAGCAGCGCGTCCTAGGTAGCAACGCGCCGAGCCTGTACGACCTGCGCAACCTCTTCCAGGTCAACGTGGAGGAGGGTCGCCACCTCTGGGCGATGGTCTATCTGCTGCACGCCTACTTCGGTCGGGAGGGTCGTGAGGAGGCCGAGCAGCTGCTCAAGCGCAACTCTGGCGACCTGGACAGCCCGCGCATCCTCGGTGCCTTCAACGAGGAGACCACTGACTGGCTGCAGTTCTTCATGTTCACCTACTTCACCGACCGCGACGGCAAGTACCAGCTCGGCACCCTCAAGGAGTCGGCCTTCGACCCGCTGGCTCGTACCTGCGAGTTCATGCTCAAGGAGGAGGCACACCACATGTTCGTCGGTACCACAGGAGTCCAGCGGACGGTGGAGCGCACCGCCGAACTCATGAGGGAGCAAGGCACTGCTGACATCTTCTCGCACGGAGGCATCCCCCTCACGGTGATCCAGAAGTACCTCAACTTCCAGTTCTCGGTTTCCATGGACCTGTTCGGTTCCGAGCAGTCGACCAACGCGGGCAACTACTACTCCTCGGGGCTCAAGGGCCGCTGGATGGAGACCCGTCGCAAGGATGACCACGAGCTGCTCGAGGCCGAGCGCACCATGAATGTCGTCGAGGGCGACAAGATCGGCCAGAGGACCGTCCCGATGCTCAGCGCGCTCAACCTCGACCTGCGAGACGAGTACGCCGCGGACTGCGCCAACGGCGTCCGCCGCTGGAACCAGGCACTGGAGGACGCCGGGCTCCAGGAGCGCCTCTTTCTGCCACACGAGGGCTTCAACCGGGCCGTCGGTACCTACTCGAGCCACCACCTCAGCCCTGAAGGTGAGGTGCTCGATGAGGCGACCTGGCAAGCGCGCAAGTCCGACTGGCTGCCCAGCGACCAGGACCGCGAGTCGGTCGCCAAGCTGATGGTGCCCGAGTACGAGGCGGGCAAGTTCGCCAGCTGGATCGCCCCGCCGCAGGCCGGCATCAACGAGCAGCCCGTCGAGTTCGACTACGTGCACCTCAAGGCGGAGGCGCTCGCCTGAGCAGGCCCAGACCCATGATGACCGGGTTCGGATCAGTACTGGTGGTCCTCGATGTTGACGTGGCCGCCGCTGTCCTCATGGCCGGGGCCAAGGAGTCCGAAGGAAGGGGTCGGTCTGCGGCCGGGGCGGCGGGTCGTGCAGGTGCCGCATGGTTCGCGACCCCACCCCGCTCGTGCAGCGCGCTGTCGCTGCCGCGACAGCCGCGACTGGTCAACCAGTCGCGGACCTCTCTCCTGTCGGATGGGTTGCGCGGACGGTGTGGCACACGCAGTTGGTCCCTCGCGTACTGGCCTCAGGCCCGAGGTTGTCCAGGATGAAACCTCCACAGATCGGGCAAGGTGAGCGTCCCCGAGTCTGCGGCCGTGGGCGCGCTGCGCACGTCGATGTCGGCGGGGCCAGCGCGCCGGTCAGCTGCGCTGGCCTGCCTCGTCGTCCATGCGCTCCCACTGCGCTTGTGCCGTGCGGTGCCAGCGGTCGTGGCGGTCATGGAACGTCGCCGCTGCGCGCGGACCCGGCCAGTCGTGGTCAAGGAGCTCGCTGGGCAGATCAGGGTCCAGGAACGGGAACCAGCGCCATTTCTGGACAAGGTTCACCTGGTTGACGAACGCGTCCCGCGCGGTCGGGGCTCTGAGACGCTCGAACTGGTTGATGAAGGCCAGGTATCGCTTCTCAACATCGTTGAGATCCCATGCCGCGGACATCAGCTTGGCGGGGTCGCCGGCGGTGGTGGCGGTACCGGTCCAGGCGAAGGCTCGTTCGCGCAGGCCCAGGTCCTCGATCACGGCGCGGACCTCGTCCTCCTTGCTGGCATCGGGAACCACCCACAGTCCGGGCGACGGCGACCCTAGACCCAGCCAGGTGAGCCTGGTGCGCAGTCGATGGCGGAGCTGTCGTTGACTCTCCGGAACCCCCACGGTCAGCACGAGCCAACGGCCATCCCATGGGCGAGGCTGACGCATGAAGCCGTAGATGCGCTCGGTGCCTTCGCGCAGGAGCTGGTCACCGGTGCCGGTCAGCTCCCAGCGGACCCGTCGGCCGTGCCGGGTCGAGGACATCAGACCCTCGCCGGCGACCCGGGACAACGCCTGACGGGCCGACTTCTCCTCGATCCCGAGAGTGCCGAAGGCTTCGACCAGCGTGCCCGTCCAGACCTCGCCGCAGCCGGGAAGGACGAACTCCCCAAGGATCGTGAGCAGCAACGAGCGCGCGCTGGGGGAGCCTGACTCGCGCTGACGGCCGGTCGCCTCGGCCGTCCAGGCGGGCACGGGTTCCTTCGTGGGCGCGTTCAGCACCACGATGCCCTCCCGTCCTGGTCATCTCCTGGGCTCAGAATTGTCTCAGTCCGTGGAGTGTTTCTTCGGGATTTGCACACGCGCGAGTCCCGGGCTGAAAGTAAATGCTACAAATACTTGACGAAACACACAAGTTTCGTCGAGTATTTGATGAAGCCGCCATTCCATCCGACCTGCTGAGAGGTGTGACATGTCTGTCGCTGCCGACGTGACCCAGAGCCTTGCCGACGAGGACGTCCAGCCGGCACCTGCCGCGCCCCCAGCCGTCAGCTTCTTCACGTCCCCGGACCGCTACCGCCACTGGCGCTTGGACGTCGACGGCGAGGTGGCCACGGCGACCTTGACCGTCGACGAGAACGGCGCCCTGGTGGCCGGCTACGAGCTGAAGATGAACTCGTACGACCTTGGCGTCGACATCGAGCTCTACGACTTGGTCCAGCGCCTGCGGTTCGAGCACCCGGGCGTGAAGTCGGTTGTGATGACCGGCGGTCTGGAGCGCATGTTCTGCGCTGGCGCGAACATTCGCATGCTCGCTCAGTCCTCACACGGTTGGAAGGTCAACTTCTGCAAGTTCACCAACGAGACTCGCAACGGCATCGAGGACGCCACGGCCCATTCCGGCCAGACGTGGATTGCCGCGCTCAACGGCACTGCTGCCGGCGGTGGCTATGAGCTCGCCCTGGCGTGCGACCAGATCGTCCTGATCGACGACGGCTCGTCCGCCGTCTCGCTACCCGAGGTACCGCTGCTCGGTGTGCTGCCTGGTACTGGTGGTCTGACGCGTGTCGTCGACAAGCGGTTCGTCCGCAAGGACCGGGCGGACCTGTTCGCCACCAAGTCTGAGGGCTACCGGGGCACCACGGCGGTGGAATGGGGCCTGGTCGACGCGACTTTCCCGCGCCACGCGTTCGCGAAGGAGGTCAAGCGGCGCGCCACCGATGCCGCGGCCACGTCGAAGCGGCCGGCCAGCGCACAGGGCGTGCAGCTGACCCCGCTGGTCCGCGAGGTCTCCGGCGACGAGATCACCTACCCGTATGTCACCGCGAAGATCGACCGCGCGGGTCGCCGCGCCGACATCACCGTGCAGGGCCCGAGCCAGGCTCCGCCCGCCGACGCTGCCGCGGTGCTGGCCCAAGGCGTGGACTACTGGCCGATGGCCCTGACCCGCGCACTGGACGACCTGATCCTTCACCTGCGCACCAACGAGCTCGAGATCGGCAGCTGGGTGCTGCGAACCGCCGGTAACGCCGACCAGGTGCTCGCCTTTGACGCCCAGCTCGCAGAGCTGTCCGACGACTGGTTCGTCGCTGAGGTGCACCACTACTACAAGCGGACGCTCAAACGTCTGGACGTCACCAGCCGAAGCCTGTTCGCCGTCATCGAGCCGGGCAGCTGCTTCGCCGGCCTTCTGTTGGAGCTGGCCCTGGCTGCGGACCGTCAGTACATGCTCGAGGGCGTGTACGAGGACGTCGCCCCGGACGCCGACCCCGCCACCATCGTGGCGACCGCCTCCAACGACGGCGCTCTCCCGATGGGCAATGACCTCTCCCGGCTGCAGTCCCGCTTCTGGGGCCACGACGAGAACATCGATGCCGCCCGCGTCCGGTTCGGCGAGAAGCTCGACGCTGCAGCAGCCGTCGAGCTCGGCCTGGTCACGATGGCCCTGGATGACATCGACTTCCAGGACGAGCTGCGCATCGTCCTGGAGGAGCGCGCCTCCCTGTCGCCGGACGCCCTGACCGGCATGGAGGCCAACCACCGATTCGTCGGCCCCGAGACCATGGAGACCAAGATCTTCGGCCGGCTCACGGCCTGGCAGAACTGGATCTTCCTCCGGCCCAACGCCTCCGGCCCGGACGG
>DAITND010000003.1:0-50909 GCA_036834825.1 Dermatophilaceae bacterium | reverse complement strand
GGCCCGGATCAAGGCGGTTCTGCGTCGCGGTCAGGAGCCCGAGGAGCTGATGCCGCCCACGCTGGAGTCGGGTCCGGTGCGGATGGACGTCGAACGGCACGTCGTGACGGTTAATGGGGCCCACACGCCGCTGCCGCTGAAGGAGTTCGAGCTGCTCGAAATGCTGCTGCGCAACTCCGGCAGGGTGCTGACCCGGGCACAGCTGATTGACCGGGTGTGGGGAAGTGACTATGTCGGTGACACCAAGACCTTGGATGTCCACGTCAAGCGTTTGCGTTCCAAGGTCGAACCGGACCCGGCGAACCCGCAGTACATCGTCACCGTGCGCGGTCTGGGGTACAAGTTCGAGACTCCGTGAGCGTGCCGCCATGCACGTGAATTGACCTTCTGTCAAGACCGGACACGGGACCATCATTAGCAGTATCATGGCTCTGACCTGCATAAACGCGGGATCGTCGATTCAGTTATGTCCATGTGCCGTGGTACTCTTGGAGTCGCGAAAGGGGTACACAGCAGATGGCCTTCAAAGTCGGCGAAACGGTCGTGTATCCGCACCATGGTGCGGCATTGATCGAAAAAATGAAAACTCGGACCATCAAGGGCGAAGACAAGATCTACCTCGTGCTCAAGGTTGCCCAAGGCGATCTGACCATTGAGGTTCCCGCCGAGAACTGCGACCTCGTGGGTGTGCGCGATGTCGTTGGCCAAGAGGGTCTTGAGCGAGTCTTCGAGGTTCTGCGCGCAGCGCACACCGAGGAGCCGACCAACTGGTCACGGCGCTACAAGGCCAACCTCGAGAAGCTCGCGTCTGGCGATGTCATCAAGGTCGCCGAGGTTGTCCGCGACCTGTGGCGGCGTGACAAGGACCGTGGACTCTCCGCCGGGGAGAAGCGCATGCTGGCCAAGGCCCGGCAGATCCTCGTCTCCGAGCTCGCGCTCGCAGAGAAGACCAACGAGGACAAGGCTGAGGCCATCCTCGACGAGGTTCTCGCTTCCTGAACGAGTGCGTCCTGAGCAAGCGCGTCCAGAACGAGTACCACGTGAACACGCACTGAACGTTGCTGTCATTCTGGTCGCCGCAGGTAGCGGTGTGCGGCTTGGTGCGGCGATGCCCAAAGCATTGACCCCGTTGTGCGGGGAGTCGTTACTGACTCACGCGCTGCGGGGCGTCTTTGGTTGTGCCGAGGTGAGACACGTGATCATCGTGGCGCCTGCCGCCCACCTTGAGCAATGTGGCGATGTCGCCGGCCCCTTCGGTCAGCACCGGCGCGTGGACGTCGTTGCCGGAGGGATGGACCGGTCGGCCTCGGTCGAGGCGGGGCTGGCGGCGCTACGTCAAGACGACGGCATCGTGCTGGTTCACGACGTCGCCCGGTGTCTCGCGCCGCCGGACCTGTTCGCAAGGGTCATCGATGCTGTACGGGATGGTCAGCCTGCAGTCGTGCCCGGACTTCCGGTGACCGACACGGTCAAGGTTGTCGACGACCGGGGCCGTGTGCTGGACACTCCGGATCGTGGGTCTCTGCGCGGCATCCAGACCCCGCAGGGCTTTCTGCGTGAGGTGCTGGAGCGGGCCTACGCCAGCGGCGCCTCCGCCACTGATGATGCCGGGCTCGTCGAGCGTACGGGGGGCCATGTGCGCGTGGTCACCGGCGATCGCCGGGCCCTTAAGATAACCTCGCCCCTTGACCTCGCCGTCGCGACGGCTCTGCTGCAGGATGGCTCGTATGCTGGATAGCCCCCAGGCCTCCGCTGGTCCTGCAAGCAGTCCAGTTCCCTTGCCGCGCGTAGGGATCGGTGTGGACGTGCACCCATTCGGCGCGGATGACCGAACATTGTCGCTGGCCGGGCTGACCTGGCCAGGCGAGCGCGGACTCGCTGGTCATTCCGATGCCGACGTCGCTGCCCATGCCGCCTGCGATGCGCTCTTCTCCGCCGTCGGGATGGGAGATCTCGGCACCCACTTCGGTACTGAACGCGTCGAGTTGGCCGGTGCAGCGGGTGTCACGTTGCTGGCGCAGGCTGCACAGATCGTGACCAGGGCTGGTTACGTCGTGGGAAACATCGCCATCCAGATCATCGGCAACAACCCGAAGCTCGGCCCCCGTCGCGAGGAGGCTCAGGCCGTGTTGTCAGCGGCGGTGGCGGCACCGGTTTCAGTCTCGGCGACGACCACCGACGGGCTCGGGCTGACCGGACGCGGGGAAGGCATCGCCGCGATCGCCACGGCGATCGTGTTCCCCGCACCGTCATCGGCGCTCTGAATCCCCGGATTCTGAATCCTCGGCAATATCCCCGCCAGTCACTGAGAGCCGACAGCAGCTGTGCTGGCATTGGCTCGCTTGTCTGGCGCGGGCTCGGTCGGCCCGCCGGTAACCTTGGCTGGTGAGCATTCGCCTGTATGACACCGCCACCCAAGAGCTGCGCGACTTTGTCCCGCTGACCGAGGGCAAAGCCGGCATCTACGTCTGTGGACTGACGACCCAGGGTGCGCCGCACATCGGGCACGTCCGGTTCGCGGTTGCTTTCGACATCCTGCGTCGCTGGCTGACGTACGGACATGGCTTTGACGTCACCCTGATCCGCAACGTTACCGACATCGACGACAAGATCCTCGCAAAGTCCGCTGAAGCCGGTGCCCCGTGGTGGGCCTGGAGCTATGCCAACGAACGCGCCACCAACGATGCGCTCGACCTGCTGGGTGTCCTGCCACCGACCTACGAGCCACGGGCGACCGGACACATCACCGAGATGCAGGAGATCATGCAGACCCTGATCGACAAGGGCCACGCGTACGCCGCCCAGGACGGCAGCGGCGACGTCTACTTCGACGTTCGCAGCTATCCGGCCTACGGCGAGCTGACGCACCAGAGGATCGATGACATGGAGGCTGCTGCCGACGCCGACCTGCGCGGCAAGCACGACTCGCGCGACTTTGCGTTGTGGAAGGGCCACAAGGCCGGTGAGCCAGAGACGGCCAGCTGGCCTACGGCATTCGGGCAGGGTCGTCCGGGCTGGCACTTGGAGTGCTCGGCGATGGCACGCAAATACCTCGGTGACACCTTTGACATCCACGGCGGGGGCGTCGACCTGCGCTTCCCGCACCACGAGAACGAGCAGGCCCAGTCGCGTGCAGCCGGGCTTGGCTTCGCCAACTACTGGTTGCACAATGCCTGGGTGACCATGGGCGGCGAAAAGATGGGCAAGTCGCTGGGCAACGCGCTGCTCGTCAGCGAGATCACCAAAGTGGCGCGCCCGCTGGTGGTCCGCTACTACCTGGGCGCGGCTCACTACCGCTCAACTATCGAGTATCACGAGGGGTCACTGCGGGAGGCCGAGGCTGCGGTCGATCGCGTCGAGGGCTTCTTGCGTCGTGCCCTGGGGGGCGGCAACTTCGAGAACGGTACTGACCTCCCGCCCGGCTTCGTTGCGGCCATGGATGACGACCTCAATGCCTCAGGTGCGCTGGCGGTCATCCATGAGACCGTGCGGGCCGGCAACACGGCCCTCGACGAGGGTGACGAGGACGAGGCGAGGCGGTTGGGTCTGCAGGTCGTGGCGATGACCGAGGTCCTGGGCGTGAATCCTCTGCACCCGCAATGGAACTCGGCTTCGGGCAACGGTGCCGACGACGCCATTGCGGCGCTGGACGCACTCGTCGCGGACCGCATCGAGGCCCGCGCTGCTGCCCGCGGGGCACTCGACTTCACGGTGGCGGACCAGATCCGCGATCAGCTCACGACAGCGGGCATTGCTGTCGAGGACACTCCCTCGGGCGCGCGCTGGTCGCTGGCCCGTCGTACCGACGTCTGAAAGGCGACCGAACATGCCTGGCAACTCTCAGCGCCGCGGCGCCATCCGTGGATCCAAGAAGGGTCCGAGCACCGGTAGCGGCGGCCAGCGACGCAAGGGTCTGGAAGCCCGCGGCGCAACCCCCAAGGCCGTCGAGCGCACCAAACACCCCGCACACAAGAATGCGGTACGCGGTGCCAAGCGGGCGGGAGCTCCTGGATCGCGCCCCGCCCGCAGTGGCGGTGCTCCTCGCCGGACCAAGGGTTCCAGCGAGATCGTCTATGGCCGCAACTCCGTGCTTGAGGCACTGCGGGCTGACATCCCGGTGACCACGATGTACGTGGCCGGCCGGCTCGAGTCGGACGACAGGGTGCGCGAAGCCCTCAAGATCGCCACCGGCCGATCCATCTCGATCCTGGAGACCCCACGCGGCGAGCTCGACCGGCTCACTGATGGCGGAGTCCACCAGGGTCTTGCCCTTCAGGTTCCGGCGTACGCCTACGCCCACCCCAACGACCTGGTCAACCCTGAGGCGCCCGGAATACCGCTCATCGTCGCTCTTGACGGGATTACTGACCCTCGTAACCTGGGCGCGATCATCCGCTCGGTTGCCGCGTTCGGGGGGCACGGGGTGGTGGTGCCGGAACGGCGTTCGGTCGGGATGACCGCGAGCGCGTGGAAGACGTCAGCCGGCGCAGCCGCCCGGATCCCGGTGGCCCAGTGCAGCAACCTCACCCGGACACTGGAGGACTACCGCAAGTCGGGTTTCTTCGTTCTGGGCCTCGACATGGATGGCGACGTCGCGCTGCCCGAGCTGGAGCTGGCCAAGGAGCCCCTTGTCATTGTCGTCGGTTCCGAGGGAAAGGGGTTGTCCCGGTTGGTGAGAGAGACCTGCGACCAGATTGTCTCGATCCCGATGTCTTCGGTGGTGGAGTCCCTGAACGCCGGCATAGCCACCGGCGTCACGCTCTATGAGGTTGCCCGCCGCCGAGCCCTCTGAGGGCGGCGTGCGCATTCGCGCCGGCGATTGTCAAGCCAAATAGGCCATCAGCAGCGTCTGGTCCGATAGCGACTGATCAAGCAGCGCCGCCGGGCGCCGGCATTCATGACGAAAGGGTTTGCGCATATCTGACTACGGCAGCACCCCGCCGCCCCCGCCTTCCTCGTATGGCGTCCCGGCAGCTCAGGGCACGCCGCCGCCCGACTAACTGGTCTGGGCGATTCTGACCACGATATTCTGCTGTCTGCCTCTGGGCGTCGCCTCGACCGACTTCTCCACACGGGTCAACAGCAAATGGGCCCTTGGGGACGTCGCCGGTGCTCAGGATGCCTCGGCCGAGGCCAAGAGGTTCGCCATCTGGGCTGCCATCGCCTCGGTCATCATCCTCGTCCTGTACGGGATTGCTATCGCGATTGGTGTTGCTAACTTAAACTTCAGCACCAGGAACAACACCGGGTTCTGACTGATCGGTTCTCGAACAGGCGGTTCAGTTGATGCACTTGCTCGTACGCCCTGCGTCGACCGCCTTCACCGGCGGCCGGCGAGCGGTGCTGCTACCGCTCGGGGTCGCGGTGGCGGCGCTGGCCGGAATCTCGTACGTGGCCGCCGTCGACCCGAACACAGTTGGTCATTACCCGACGTGCCCGTTCCTGGCGATCACAGGGTGGTACTGCCCGGGGTGTGGTTCCCTGCGAGCGGTTCATGCCCTGGCCCATGGCGACCTCATGACGGCATTGGCGCGCAATCCCTTCGCGGTGGTGGCATTCGGCTATTTCGTGGTCGCCTGGGTGCTCTGGCTCGAGCGAACGGCTACGGGGCGACCAGTGCGCCGGCTGGCGCCACCCTGGGTCCTGTACAGCGTGCTCGGCGCGATCGTGGCATTCTGGATCCTTCGCAACCAGCCGGGCTGGACGTGGCTCTCTCCCGCCTGATCAGCTCAGCGGCGCCAGCCACGCGCCGTTCGGGGTGTTGCGGTAGATCGTGAACACGAGGAAGAACGCCACGAGAGCCACGTTGGCGTGCCCGGTAATGCCGGTGCGGTCGACATCCTTCCCAGCGATGGCGAACAGGATCCGCCGGCCCCAGATGAGCGTCGCGACGCCGAGGAGCAGCATGACGGGTGCATTGTCGTGCAGGGCAGTCAGGACGTCGCCGCGCGAGAGCGCGGCCACGCCACGCAGACTGCCGCAGAACGGGCAGTGAAGGCCGGTCTCGGCGTGGAACCAGCAGGTGGCTAGTGGCCCGAGGTCGTGGCCACCGCTTCGGTTTAGCACGACTGTTGCGGCGACCACCACGCCGGCAGCACCCAGGGGAACAGAAAGGGCCCGGGCCCGTGAGGTGCGCACGGTCACGGGCCCTGCCTTTTCCGCAGTGAGCACCATCAACCCTTGATGGGGACGAGCGTCGTCATCACCTTGTCCGCGATGGTCTGACGTTTCTGGTCCCACAGCGGGAACAGCCAGCCGATGTAGCAGATGAGGCTGTCGATGATGTGCGCGAGGTCGCGCAGGAACGCGTTGAGCGTGCCGATCGGCTGACCTGTCGACTCCGCCACCAGGATGAGTTTGAGCTGCTTCTTGCCGAAGCTCTGGCCCCGTCCACCCAGGTACCAGCGGTTGTACGCGACAACGGCCAGCGTGAGGAGGCTCACCAGAAGTGACAGCAAGAGGTTACCGGCACTCGTCGTGGTGTTGATCGTGCCGTTGATGTCGGTGGTGACTGTCTTGGGCAAGAAGACGAACTGAAGGAGGGCGAAGGGCAGGATCAGGCACTGGTCGAGAAGATAGGCACCAACGCGCTGTATCCAGGGCGCGAGTGGCGCGCCCCAGGGTGACACCGGGCCCTGCTGCTGGAAACCGCCCGGTGGCGGTGGCGGTGGCGGTGGCGGTGGCGGGGTGTTGTAGTCGGACATTTCACGCTCCCTGAGGTGATAACAATGTCTTGCGTGCAGCGAAGACTTGGTCCCCGACTATTGACATGTTAGGGCAAAACGCAGCAAATCGGACTCAACGAGTAGGCGATTCTGTCTGTGGGAACGTCGCCATCGGCGTCTCCACGGTGTCAGCCCCGAGCACCGCTGCTTCGTCCGGCTTTCCTGGCAGGACGTACTTGATGTAGTCGGCGATGACCTCCCGTATCGGGATGTCGTGGCCGGCGGCCTCCGACAGATACCAACGGTGTTCGAGAACCTCGTGGAAGACCTCGGCCGGCTCCAGCTTCTTGGTCAGGCCTCGGGGGACGGTGCGGGTGACCGGTTCGTATACCTGGGACAGCCAGTCTTGGGCCACGAGGGCCTCGTCTTCATTCTGGCGATCCTGCGAAGCGCGGAAGGCGTCGAGGTCGTTGAGCAGCCGGCGAGCCTGGTTCTCCTCGACATCGAGACCGGTCAGGCGCATCAAGCGACGCGAGTGATGACCTGCATCAACGACTTTCGGCTGAATCTGGATCGTGGCGCCGTCCAAGTCGGTGGAGATCGTCAGCTCGTCGACGTCAAAGCCGAGCTCATTCAGTCGCCGGATGCGTTCATCAACCCGCCATCGACAGCCCTTCTCGAACCGCTCACTCGCGGTGAGCTCACGCCATAACGAGCGATAGCGGTCGACGATTGTCTGCGAGATCTGGATCGGATCGGCCGTGAGAGCCAGGAAACCCCCGGCTGCAAGGTCCATCAGCTCGCCCGCGATGTTGATCCTGGCGATGTCGAGGTCATGCTCGCGCTGCCCATCGGAGAGCGTGCTGCGGATCTCACCGGTCTCGGCATCCACCAGGTATGCCGCGTACGCACCCGCGTCCCGGCGGAAGAGTGTGTTGGACAGGGACACATCGCCCCACCAGAAGCCCGCCAGGTGCAGCCGCACCAGCAGCACGGCCAGCGCGTCGATCAGCCTCTGTGCGGTGTCCGGGCGCAGGCTATGGCTGAACAGGGCGCGATAGGGCAGGGAGAAGTGAAGGTGGCGAGTGAGAAGGCACGCGTCGAGCTCCTGGCCGTCGGCGGTCGTGCGGCCACTGACCACGCCGAAAGGCTGGACGCATGGCTGGCCGATCTTCTTGAGAAAACGCAGCATGTTGTATTCGCGAACCGCTAGATCGGCCTTGATCTCCTTGACGGCGATGACCTTGCCGGAGACCTTGACGAACCGCACGACGTGGCGAGAGATACCGCGAGGAAGGGCGGCTAGGTGCTCGTCGGGCCAATCCTCGAGCGGCACCGACCACGGGAGGTCCAGTAGTGCAGGATCCGGTCTCGCCGAGGTGATCTCCAGTGCCATCTGCTAATCGTGGCACGTGTTGCGAAACTCCCGTCCACCGGTCGAGCGAAGACAGAGCAGAAGGCGGCAGCGCCCACGAGGGACACTGCCACCTTCTGGTCCGAGGAGGCGATCACCCGCCGATGCGCAGGCCGCTCTCGGGGTTGAACAGGTGGACGTGCTCGCCCTTCTTGGGGGTGAGGTGTACGACAGCGCCCTTCTTGGGAGGGGTGCGACCGTCGACACGCACGATGATCGGCTTGATGTCACCTGCGGTCTCGGTCGTCGAGCCATAGATGTAGGCGTCGGCCCCAAGCTCCTCAACGACGTCGACGGTGACCGGAAGGCCCTCGCCCGTCTCGTTTATCGAGAGGTCCTCGGGACGGACACCGAGGGTGACCTCCTTGCCCTCGCCGGTCAGGAAGTCGCGCTCGATGGGGTAGGTGGACGAGCCGAACTTCACGCCGCCGTCGACGATTGGAACATCGAAGAGGTTCATCGCAGGCGAGCCGATGAACCCGGCGACGAACACATTCTCCGGGTGGTCGTACATACCGCGCGGGGTGTCGCACTGCTGCAGGATGCCGTCCTTGAGGACCGCGACCCGGTCTCCCATCGTCATGGCCTCGATCTGATCGTGGGTGACGTAGACCATGGTGACACCCAATCGCCTTTGCAGAGAGGCGATCTGGGTACGGGTCTGAACGCGCAGCTTGGCGTCGAGGTTCGACAGTGGTTCGTCCATGAGGAAGACCTGCGGCTGACGCACGATGGCCCGGCCCATGGCGACGCGCTGACGCTGACCACCTGAGAGTGTCTTGGGCTTGCGCTCGAGGTACTCCTGGAGGTCAAGGATCTTGGCAGCGTCGCTGACCCGCTTGGCGATCTCACTCTTGTTGATGCCCGCGATCTTGAGTGCGAAGCCCATGTTGTCGGCGACGGACATGTGCGGGTAGAGCGCGTAGTTCTGGAAGACCATCGCGACGTCGCGGTCCTTGGGGGACAGGTCAGTGACGTTGCGGTCGCCAATCCAGATGTCGCCGACGTTGACCTCTTCGAGCCCGGCGAGCATCCGCAGCGCTGTGGACTTGCCGCAGCCGGAGGGACCGACCAGGACGAGGAACTCGCCGTCCGCGATGTCGACGTCGAGCTTGTCGATCGAGGGCTTGTCGTTGCCGGGGTAGGTCCGGCTCGCGTTATCAAACTTGACTGTTGCCATGTGAGTCAGCTTCCTTCACCGGCAGGAACGTGCCGGACGATCCGTAGTAAAGGTGATGAACGCCGTGGAGGCGCCCTTGGATGAAGTGTGCGGCGCATCGGCGGAGTGTGACGCGCATCATGCTCTAGCGCAGACTCTAGCGGATGTGCTGGTCAGGTTCGCAAGCACCTAATGTCAGGGCGGGGACTCTGCTGGTGGGAACGGTCGATATGCAAACGTAGCCTGCAATTTCTTGCAAGAGCTGGTTGACATTCTGCAAAGACTTGCTAGGTTTCGGGCCACCAGGGGCTGGCCGCAGGGCTGCCCGAGGCTTCCCAGGGAGAAATATCATGCACAAGCATGCCTTGGGTGCAGCGGCCGTCACCGGCGTCGCGGCACTTTGATGAGCGCCTGCGGCGGGTCCACGACCGTCGCTGCCAAGCCGTCCACCTCGACTGCCCCGGCCCCGGCGCCGGCGTCTGCCACGACGGGTCCGCCCGTTCGTGACGCTGCCGCCGACCTGGTGATCTGGGCCGACAACGACCGGGTTCCGGTCATCCAGAAGTACGCTGACGGACAGAAGAAGGAAGTGCGATGAGAGCACGGCTGGCGGACATCGCCGAGCATGCCGAGGTCAGCGAGGCGACGGTCAGCCGGGTGCTCAACGGCAAGCCCGGCGTCGCCGACGCGACCCGACAGTCAGTGCTCACCTCCCTTGACATCCTCGGCTACGACCGCCCCAGCCGGTTGCGCCGCAAGAGCGCCGGGCTCGTCGGGCTGGTCACCCCAGAGCTGACGAACCCGATCTTTCCCGCTTTCGCCCAGGCTATCGAGACCGCGCTGGCCCGTCAGGGCTACACGCCCGTCCTGTGTACCCAGACACCCGGTGGTGTGCACGAAGACGACTACGTGACGATGCTCCTGGAACGCGGTGTGGCCGGGATCATCTACGTGAGCGGGCTGCACGCCGACTCCACCACTGACCCTGAGCGCTACGTGGTCCTGCGCGAGCGTGGCCTGCCGATCGTGCTGATCAACGGCCACATCGAGGGGGTCGATGCGCCGTTCATCTCCAACGATGACGTCGCCTCGATGGATCTTGCCCTGGGGCACCTGGCCGCTCTGGGCCACAGGACCATCGGGCTTGCCGTCGGACAGGATCGCTTTGTTCCGGTCATCCGCAAGATCATCGGCTTTCGCAACGCCATGATGACCCTGCTCGGCCGTGCGGACGTCGAGGACCTTATCGAGCAGACGATGTTCAGTGTCGAGGGCGGAGCAGTGGCGGCACAGCGACTGATGGACAAGGGCGCCACCGCGATCGTGTGCGGTTCGGACCTCATGGCACTGGGGGCCATCCGGGCTGCCCGCCTTCGCGGCCTGGAGGTGCCCCGTGACCTGTCCGTGGTCGGATACGACGACTCCCCGCTGATCGCTTTTACCGACCCGCCGCTGACCACCGTCCGTCAGAGTGTCCAGGCAATGAGCGAGGCTGCGGTCCGTGCGCTGCTGGATCAGATAGCCGGCGACCCGGCCCCTCTTGCCGAGTACGTGTTCCGCCCCGAGCTGGTCGTCCGCGGCTCGACGGGCGCGGCCCCCAGCCTGAACACGGTCCACACCGCCGGGGGTGGTTCGGCGCTCTAAGCCGGGTCAGCCTGCAGCCCCTGAGTGGGCAGCGCGACGTTGGTCAACAAACAGCTCAAGCAGCGCTACGACAGAGATCGGGTCGGGGACCCGTTGTGCCGCCCCGGTCTCGCCGTCGCCGACCTTGACCGTGAGGTTGCCGGACGCGCGCTCCAGCGCGGCGAAAGCTGCCTCGTCGGTCACGTCGTCGCCGACATACAGCGTTGCCTGCGAGGTTGTCGCCCGAGCCAGTCTGAGCACGGCGCTGCCTTTGTTGGCCTCGAGCACGGTCAGCTCCACGACGTTCTTGCCCGGCATGACGTGCACGCCCGGATAGCGTTCGCCCACCTCGAGGGCGGCAGTCGTGGCCGCTGCAGCCACCGACGGATCGACACCCCGCGTGTGCAGTGCCACGGCTGACGGTTTGTGCTCCAGCCGCACAGCGGGGTAACGGGATCTGATCGCCTCGAGCTCACCACTGACCACGCGCAGAGTGGCGGTGGCTTCCGCGTCCAAGAAGTCTGTGTCGCCGCCCGGATGCAGGTCGGTACGGTCGCCGAGGTTGGTCTGAGCGCCATGGCTGCCGATCAGCGTGATGCCATCTTCCGGACCAATGCCGCTGATCGCTGCGAGCGTCGCGAGATCGCGCCCCGAAACGAGAGCGGCGCTGACCCCATCGAGCGCTGCGGCAGCTCGCAACCCCTCGAGGCCCCCCGGAACCGCCCGGGCCGCCAGAGGGTCAAGGACGAAGGGCGAGAGGGTGCCGTCGAAGTCGAGCGCGACCAGCACCCGCGACTGTGCCGCGAAGGTGGCGACCGCCTTACGGAGCTCTGTACCCAGGTCAGTCATTGATTCCCATCCGCTCCGACGCGTTGTCCAGCGCCCTCCGGTTGGACCTGTTGGCCCGCTCCACACCTCGTCGTTCCTCGTCGCTGGCGCGGGTGGGTCGATGGGGCCTGGACGGCGCGGAACCCAGCGCATCGAGATAGCGGGTGGCCCATCGCTGCACGTCGTGGGCGGCGACACGCTTTCGCAGCGCCTTCATCCGGCGCGCCCGCTCGTCCTCAGGGGCGGTGATGGCGCGCATGATGGTCTGCTTGAGGCCCTCGACGTCGTGCGGGTTGCAGATGAAGGCCTGGTGGAGCTCATGCCAGGCCCCGGCGAACTCCGAGAGCACCAGGGCGCCGCCGAGGTCGTGCCGGCAGGCGACGTACTCCTTGGCGATGAGGTTCATGCCATCGCGTAGCGGGGTCACCAGCATGACGTCGGCGGCCAGGAACATCGCGGCCATCTCGCTGCGGGGATAGGACTGGTAGAGGTAGTAGATCGCGGGTGAGCCGATGTCGGAGTACTCGCCGTTGATGCTCCCGACCGTGCGTTCGATCTCCTCGCGCAGATGACGATAGGCGTCCACGCGCTCCCGGCTCGGAGTCGACACCTGCATGAGCGTCACGTCGGGTGGGGCGATCGCCTTGTCCTGCAGCAGCTCCTCATAGGCCTTCAGCCGGTGCCGGATCCCCTTGGTGTAGTCCAGCCGGTCGACGCCCAGCATGAGGATCTTGGGGTCGCCGAGCGAGGCACGGATCTCCGCAGCGCGGGCGATGACCTGCGGTGTGCGCGCCAGGGCGTTGAGCCCGCGGAAGTCCACAGAGATCGGTATCGCGGCGGCCCGGACCGTCCGCCGCGCCGAGGGGTCGTCGCCGGGTGGTGTGAAGGTGACAGTGTCGGCCTTGGTCGCCATACCCAGCAACCGCCGGCAGACGCGCAGGAAGTTCTCGGCGTCCGCGGTGCGCTGGAAGCCCAGGAAGTCTGCGCCCAGCAGACCCTCCACCAGGGCCCTGCGCCAGGGGAGCTGTGCGAAGAGCTCGACCGGCGGGAACGGGATGTGGTTGAACCAGCCGATGCGCACATCGGGTCGGATCGCTCGGACCATCGCCGGAACCAGCTGCAGCTGGTAGTCGTGCACCCAGACCGTGGCACCAGGAGCGGCCACCGCTGCGATGGCCTTGGCGAAGCGATGATTGACCGTCCGGTAGGTGTTCCACCAGTTGCGGTGGAAGGACGCCGGGACGATCACGTCGTGGAAGATCGGCCACAGCGTGTCGTTGCTGAAACCCTCGTAGTACTCCTGGATCTCGGTGGGTGACAAACCCACCGGCTGCAGGTGCATGCCGTCGTCCAGGAACGGCTCGGGCGCTGGGCCCGGCTCGCCGGCCCATCCCACCCAGGCAGCGTCACGGCCGCGCATGACCGACTCCATGGCTGTCACCAGACCGCCTGGGCTACGCCGCCAGGTGGACTCGCCGTTGTCGTCGACCACCCGGTCGAGGGGGAGACGGTTTGCGGCAACTACCAAGTCAAACGTGGGTCTAGCGACGGTCACGCTCTATCAGCTCCTCAGCGGGGATTTGGGTCAGCCTACGGTGACTGGTCCCGTTTCGGTCCTTTTGTCTGCGCTCCGCTGGCAAGAGAGCAAGCTCAGGGGCTACGGTCGAGTCATGCGCATTTCAGACGTGATCCGCCGAAAGGGCGACGAGGTGGTAACCCTTCGCTCGGACGCGACGGTCCTGCGACTTCTGGAGATCCTCGAGCAACACCATATCGGTGCTGTCGTGGTCAGCGACGACGGCTCTACGGTGTCAGGCATCGTCAGCGAGCGTGATGTCGTGCGCCACCTTCATACCGACGGCGTTGGTGTGCTGGACGAGACCGTTGCCATGATCATGACCAGTGAAGTCCATACTTGTACCCCTGAGGACGGCATCGAGGATCTGGCCCTCGTCATGACAGAGCGCCGTTTCCGCCATATCCCGGTCGTCGTGGACGGCCACCTAACGGCGATTGTCAGCATTGGCGACATCGTCAAGGGGCGTATCGACGAGCTGCAGACCGAACGTGACCATCTGGTTGGATACATCCAGCAGTAGGTTTCTTGGCCGGGCTGGCTTCCGCCTCGAAAGCCCCTTTCACGGCATAGCGTGGGGGCATGACTGTGGGTCTGGAACGCGACGATGAGACAGGCTCAGTCGCCCGTGGTCCTGGACAGCGAATCGGCCGTTATCGACTGATCCAGCCGCTCGGGGAGGGTGGCATGGGTGTGGTGTACCTTGCGGTGGACCCGAACGGGCGAGCGGTGGCCATCAAGGTCCTGCGCGAGCACATCGCACACGACAGTGAGGCGCGCAGCCGGCTGAGGCGTGAGGTCGAGACTCTGGCCAGGGTGGAGCACGCCCGGGTGGCAGCCATCCTGGATGCCGACACCGAGGGCCCACGGCCCTACATCGTGACGAGGTACATCCCCGGCCCTGCTCTTGACCGCGTCGTATCCGAGAACGGACCACTGCGGGGCGAGGCCTTGCTGCGGCTGGGTCGCGGGCTCTGGGACGCGCTGAATGCAATCCACCGGGCAGGCGTCATTCACCGGGACCTCAAGCCTGCGAACGTCATTCTCCTTGACGGCGATCCGGTTGTCATCGACTTCGGTATCGCCCATGTTGCCGATGACATCCGGATGACGATGACCGGGTTGGTGATGGGGACGCCGGGGTATCTGTCGCCTGAGGTCGTCGAGGGCGCACCGGTCACCGAGGCAACTGACTGGTGGGGATGGGCGGCCACCCTCGCCTTCGCGGCATCCGGTGCGCCGCCGTTCGGGCGCGGGCCCATGGAGGCGGTCCTGGACCGCGTCCGGCGTGGTCAGGCGGATCTGTCGGGCGTGGACCTGCGCCTGGTTCCGCTCCTGCAGGCGGCACTGTCGCCGGTCCCGGCCGAACGCCCACAGGCTCAAGAGGTCGTGCAGGCCCTGGACCGTTATGCTGCGGAGGCACCCCCGACGCTGCCCATCCCCATGGTCGGCGCCTCACCCACCCTGCAATACCCTGCCGCATCCTCCGGGCAAGCCGTGGACCCCGCGCACCTCGGGGGTCAGGAGCGGGACTCGCCGCCGGATAGGGCGCCGGGCCCACGAACCGTGGAACCGTCTCGGGTCGGGACGATGCTCGCCCTGACGGTGGGGGTGCTCGGTGTCGCGACGATCTGGCCCATGGTCGCTATCGCGCTGGTCATCCTCTGGTCCTGGTGTGCCCGATTCGCTGACCGGTCGATCGCATGGCTGGTGACGCGACGCCACAACCGCGGACCGCGGCGCAGCGATATCCCGCTGGCGGTCGTGGCCAGCCCGTGGCATGCCGTCCTCTCTGGGCTGGCGATGGTGCTCACCCTGTTGATTCCTGCGGTCGTCGCGGTCGGCTCCACGTTCTCCATCGCGCTTGTGTCCGCGGCCGTGGCCGGTGGCGACCCTCATCCAGACCGGTCCGTGCCACTGGTGGTCGGTGGCTTTCTGGGGCTACTCATGTGCTGGTGGGGGCCCGGCGGTGCACGCCTGCAACGTGGCTCCCGAAGCCTGCTCCGCGCCGTGGCGCCTGGCAAAGGGGCCACTGATCTTGTTGTGGCAACGGTCGTCCTGATCGGGGTTGGCTTTGGGGCATGGGCCTGGGTGCGAAACGGCCAGCCGGACTGGTGGCCCTGGTCGCTGAGCCATTTCCAGTCCGTGTCGCACTACTTCTGGTGAGGCGTCCACCCTGTCATGTGGCCGAGTGCTGCGCAGAGGTGGACGTGACTATTTCCGGAAAGCCCTGCGGAATATCAGCGGTCGTGGAAGCATAAAACATCTCGCCGCAAGAAGGCTTTGCGACGGTGTCATGTACCGGCCGGGGCTCTTCAGTGCCGACCATCACGATAACTGGATATCACCATTCACACGCACGTGTGTTCGCAGCGCCAAACCTCGTCGGCGGACACCTACCAGGAGATTCCTGGGCTGGACGAGGGTGGGGGACCCAATTGTGAGCCGGCAACAATCGGCTCTTGGGGTGAAGCCGGTACTCCGGCCAGGCACCTGACAGCCTGAACCCGACAGCTAACCTCTCCGGCGCACGTCAGGAGAGGATTCTCCTTTGTATTTCGCACCCAGGCATTCGGCTGCCGTTAAACGCCGTCCCCTGCGCAACCGCATGATCGGATTCACCATTGCCGCCTCGGCGGCCCTCATCACCGGCGTCAGCCTGAGCCCTGCCTCCCAGGCGGCCGGCTCGGTCTGGGACGGGGTGGCGGCCTGCGAGAGCGGCGGCAACTGGGCCATCAACACTGGCAACGGCTACTACGGCGGCCTGCAGTTCTCCCATTCGACCTGGGCGGCGTTCGGTGGCACGCGCTACGCGACGAGCGCCAATCGGGCGAGCAAAGCGGTCCAGATCGCCATCGCCCGGCGGGTCCTGGCCAGCCAGGGACGTGGCGCCTGGCCTGTCTGCGGGCCACGGGCCGGACTGACCCGAGGCAACGGCGCCGGGGGCGCGTGGGCGTCCTCATTGACGGTGTCGCGCTCCCGGACGCGGGTCGCCATCGTTGGTCACGCAAAGCTGGCGGTCGATGGAGTGATGGGTCCGCATACGAACCGCGCGATCCAGCGCTGGGTCGGCACCGCACAGAACGGTGTCTTGGGTTCGACGACTGTCCGGGCTCTGCAGCGCAAGGTGGGCGCCAGCGCGGACGGCGTCATCGGTCCGCGCACCGTCCATGCACTCCAGGTC
Source organism: Dermatophilaceae bacterium (assembly GCA_036834825.1). Classification (GTDB taxonomy): domain Bacteria; phylum Actinomycetota; class Actinomycetes; order Actinomycetales; family Dermatophilaceae; genus UBA4719. The sequence goes on along the minus strand of DAITND010000003.1, from coordinate 34,460 downwards.
AAGATCGGCGCTCGCCACGATGATGCGCGATACCTGAACGCGGCCACGGTGGCGAGGCTGCAGAGGTACCTCAACCTGCACTGAGCCCGGGCTCACAGGCGGTCCGTCGAGGGCCGGCCTTGACCATGCCGGCCCTCCAAGGACATGGGTCGCCCCCCAACCTCCCTCGTCACACCTCTATCCTTTGCTGAGCAAGCCGGAGTGGCTTAATGGCAAAGCAACCGCCTTGTAAGCGGTAGATTGCGGGTTCGATTCCCGCCTCCGGCTCGAGTCAGCACGGCCCAGTCCCGCTTGTCCTCGAGGTGAAGGGACGGTACCCATGGCCAGGATCGAGGATTACGCGATCGTCGGGGACCTGCATACCGCAGCCCTGATCGGCACTAACGGTGCGATCGACTGGCTGTGTCTGCCGCATTTTGACTCCCCGGCCTGCTTCGCAGCCCTGCTCGACTCACCCGACGCCGGGCGTTGGCTGCTGGCCCCGGCCTCGGGAGGGGTCTGTACCAGCCGCCGTTACCGGCCCGGGACGCTGATCCTCGAAACGGAGTGGGAGACACCCGAGGGGCGCGTAAGGGTCACGGACTTCATGCCGCCGCGCGATGAGGTTGTCGACATCGTCCGGATCGTTGAAGGGCTGCGCGGGTCGGTGCGTATGCGGGGGGAGCTGGCTCTGCGCTTCGACTACGGCCACGTGGTGCCGTGGGTCCGCCATGACGAACGGGGGATTCAGGCGGTGGCTGGCCCGGACGCTGCCTACCTGGCCACACACGCCCCTGTGCGCGGCGAGAACCTGCGGACCGTCAGCGACTTCACGGTGCGCGCGGGGGAACGGGTGCCCTTCGTGCTGACGTGGACGCCCAGCCACCTGCCCCGTCCCAGGCCGGTGAACCCCGAACGCGCACTGCAGGGCACCGAGGAGTTCTGGACCGAATGGTCCGGACGAAGCCAGGCCGCAGGTCCCTACAAGGACGCGGTCCAGCGCTCCCTGATCACCTTGAAAGCCCTGACCTACGCGCCCACCGGCGGCATCGTCGCCGCCGCCACGACCTCCTTGCCCGAACAGATCGGCGGCCTACGGAACTGGGACTATCGGTATTGCTGGCTCCGGGACGCGACGCTGACCCTGCAGTCCCTGCTTGCCGCCGGGTACACCGGCGAGGCCGCGGCCTGGCGGGAATGGCTGCTGCGAGCCGTCGCAGGGGACCCGGCAGAGCTGCAGATCATGTATGGGATCACCGGTAAACGCCGGTTGCCCGAAACGGAGCTGACCTGGCTGGCAGGTTACGAGAGTTCCTCGCCGGTGCGAAGCGGCAACGCAGCCGCCGGCCAGCTCCAGCTCGACGTCTGGGGCGAGGTTCTGGACGGTCTCTCCCTGACCCGCAATGCCCTTCTGGCGGGACCGGACGACTCCTGGGACCTGCAGACTGCCCTCATGGAGCACCTTGAAGGGGCCTGGAACCAGCCGGACAACGGGCTGTGGGAAATGCGAGGGCCGCGGCGGCACTTCACCCACTCGAAGGTCATGGCCTGGGTCGCGGCCGACCGGATGGTCAATGCAGTACGTGGCTCCGGGCTCCCCGGCCCTGCCGACCGCTGGGCCGCGCTGGCCGCAACGATCCACGCGGAGGTGATGACGCATGGGTTCAACACCGAGCTGAACACCTTTGTTCAGTCCTATGACAGCACGGACCTCGACGCGAGCCTGCTGCTCATTCCGAGAGTCGGCTTCCTGCCCCCCGACGACAGTCGCGTCATCGGCACGATCGAGGCCATCCAGCGGGACCTCACGCAGGACGGTTTCGTGCTGCGCTACCGGTCGCAGGGCAGCGAGGACGGACTTCCGGCGGGCGAGGGTGTCTTCCTCGCGTGCTCGTTCTGGCTCGTGGACGCTCTGGACGGCGCCGGGCGTCGGGACGAGGCCGTCATCTTGTTCGAGCGGCTCCTGAGCCTGCGCAACGACGTCGGACTCCTGAGCGAGGAATGGGATCCCCGCACAAACCGGCAGCTGGGCAACACGCCGCAGGCATTCAGCCACTTTGCCCTCATCACCAGCGCCATGCAGCTGCACCATGGCAGGGCCCCGCACAGCGACACCCCCATCCGCCCGCGGCATACTGGCCGGACCGGGCGCGAGCCGGTGGGCGGCCGCCCGGAATGACGTGCCGGACCTTGGACGTGTGGGACGAGTTGTTACTCATGGTCCGCGTGACGGGTGCCGTACGTGTGTCGGTTACCTGATCGACAACTCGGGGGCGCGATAATGACGAGACCCCGCCAAGTATGAGTTGGCGGGGTCTCACTCTGTCGTGGGCGTGACGCTCCCAGACTGAACGGGCAGTGCGGCAGGATCCCCTCGCCCCGCCACTGGCGAGTCCAACGGGCCGCCCCCGCCGGTTACAGGATCTCGTTTACTGTCCGTCGCCGCCGCCCGTTACCGGGTGGGTATCTTCTTTTCTACGCCGGGTCGCCGTCGTTGGCAAGACTTCGTGTCGGCGCCGGGAATCGCTGCCGCGCAGATGCGCACTCAATAGCCCACTGAGTCCAGCTTCCACGCCATGGGGCAGTGTCGGGATGCTGGCGGAACCCAGAGATTCCTGTACTCAGGTCCAGCACCCGCCCGGCGATCCGGCACCCGTTGCAGAGCACGACCCCGTCCCGGTTTGCCAAAGGGCAACTGCCCTCTACGGTCGGTCCACAACAGTGACTGATGACCTCATTGGTGATGGGGTCCAAGATGTCTACCAAGCCTGATTGATACATTGCCGTCGCCCCCTGAGCGCGCAAATCTCACACCAATATCCTAGAAAACGGGGGCAAGCGTGTCTTGAAAAATCGCCCGCCGATCATAGCAAGCGGGCGGATCTGGCCCGGGCCGACACCCGATTCTCGGTCAGCGGGGAGGCATCCGCAGTGCACCGTCAAGCCGGATGACCTCACCGTTGAGCATCCCGTTGTCGACGATATGGGCAACCAATGAGGCGTACTCGCGGGGGCTACCCAGACGTGAGGGGTGAGGTACCTGCGCCTCTAGGGCAGCGGTCACCTCGTCCGCCAGCCCGGCCAGCATCGGTGTCGCGAAGGTCCCCGGTGCCACGGTCACCACCCGGATGAGCTTGTCCGCGAGGTCTCGGGCGGCAGAAAGGGTGAGGGCCACGATGCCACCCTTGGACGCCGCATACGCGGCCTGCCCGATCTGTCCGTCGTAGGCGGCGATGGATGCGGTCATCACGATGATCCCGCGGTCACCGTCAACCGGCTCGTTGGCCATCATTGCCGCGGCAGCCAGACGGAGCACGTTAAAGGTCCCGATCAGGTTGATGTCGATGACGTTTCGGAAAGACTCGAGGTCCATGGGGCCGTTCCTGCCGACGACGCGGCCGGGCGTCCCCACACCGGCGCAGTTGACGACGATCCGCAGGTCGCCGAGCTCCTGGGCCGCCGCGATCGCGGCCTGTACCTGGGCTTCGTCGCGCACGTCGGCGGCGCAGAAGCGAACCTTGGCGCCCAGCTCGGCGGCCAGGGCCTCACCCGGTGCCGAGGGCAGGTCGAGGATGACGACGGCGGCGCCGTCTTCGTGCAGGCGGCGAGTAGTCGCTTCGCCGAGCCCTGAGGCGCCGCCGGTGACGAGCGCCACCGTGGAAACGTTGATCTGCAAGGGGTTTCTCCTCGGTTGGTTGGTCAGCCACGGAGAAGCTGACGGGCGATGACGAGCCGTTGGATCTGGTTGGTGCCTTCAAAGATCTGGGTGACCTTGGCTTCGCGCATGTACCGCTCGGCGGGGAAGTCACGCGTGTAACCCGCGCCACCGAGCACCTGGACGGCATCGGTGGTCACCCGCATGGCCGCGTCGGTACAGATGAGCTTGGCCACTGCGGCTTGCTTGGTGAAGGGCCTGCCGGCGTCCTTGAGCCGGGCCGCGTGCAGGTAGGTCGCTCGAGCCGACGTGACGGCTGCCTCCATGTCAGCGAGCAGGAACGACAGCCCCTGGAACTCGCTGATGGCCTGGCCGAACTGCTTGCGTTCCTTGCTGTACTCCGCGGCGACATCCAGCGCCGCCTGAGCCAGACCGGTGGCCGCGGCGGCGATCCCCAGGCGACCCGAGTCGAGTGCGTGCAGCGCGATCGACATGCCCAGGCCCGGCGTACCGATCATCCGCGCGGAGTCGACCACAGCGTGGTCGAAGTGAACCTGACGCACGGTGTCACAGGCCAGGCCCATCTTGCGTTCGGGTGTGCCGAAGGTGATGCCGTCGGTACCGGCGGGGATGACAAAGCAGGACAGACCCTTGCTCGGGTGGTCGTCGGTGCGCACGAACGCCGTGTAGAAGTCAGCATGTCCAGCGTGCGAGATCCAGGCCTTGGTGCCGCTCACGCTGAACTGCGAACCGTCCGGGGTGGGTGTTGCCCTGGTGGAGATGGCCGAGACGTCGCTGCCGGCCTGCGTCTCGGAAAGGCAGTAGGCGCCAAGACTCTGGCCGCTGAGCATTGCCGGAAGCAGATCCGCCCGTTGCCGGTCACTGCCGTACTCGGCCACCGGAAAGCAGGTCAGGGAGTGCACGGAGACGCCCACGGCCACACTCATCCAGGCCGAGGCGATCTCCTCGACGACCTGGAGGTAGACCTCATAGGGCTGTCCGCCGCCGCCGTGCTCCTCGGCATACGGCAGGGAGAGCAGCCCCGAGCGGCCCAACAGGGCGAAGGTGTCGCGCGGGAACTGGGCGGCCTCCTCGGCGGCACTCACAATGGGCGCGAGCTGGTCGGCACAGATCTGCCGGGTCAGATCGATGAGGTCCTGGGATTCCTCGGTGGCCATGAGGCGCTCTGCTGACATGGCGGGAAGAATACTGCTTGGAGAGCAGGCGGTATCTTTGCGGGCCACCCACCGGTGGCCGCGTCGGCCGCCACCCTTCACGACCTGTGGCTCAGACCTGCCACCCAGCTGAACGGACAACGCCAGTGACCTACCCGCCACCCCTGCACGATCCCGACGCTCGAGGTTTCGCCAGCGACAACTACGCGGGCATCCACCCCGAGATCCTGCAGGCCATCGTGCGGGCCAACGGCGGACACCAGGTTGCCTACGGTGCCGACGTCTACACCCAGCATCTGCAGGGGGTCTTCCGGAAGCATTTTGGTGCTGACGCCATGGCATATCCGGTCTTCAACGGGACCGGCGCCAACGTCATCTCGCTGCAGTCGATGACCGAGCGCTGGGATGCCGTCATCTGCGCCGAGTCCGCGCACATCAACGTCGACGAGTGCGGTGCGCCCGAGCGTGTCGGCGGGCTCAAGCTGCTCCCTGTGCCGACGTCTCAGGGCAAGCTCACTCCCGAGCTGGTCGAGCTGCAGGCGCGAGGTTGGGGCGATGAGCACCGGGCGCAGCCCAAGGTCGTCTCGATCACCCAGAGCACCGAGCTCGGTACGCGGTACTCGGTCGACGAGATCGCTGCGATCGTCGAGCACGCCCACGGGCACGACCTGGCGGTGCATCTAGACGGTGCCCGGATCGCCAATGCGGCGGCGGCCCTAGACGTTCCGCTGCGCGCGTTCACCACTGACGTCGGCGTCGACGTCGTCTCGTTCGGTGGCACCAAGAACGGAATGATGCTCGGGGAGTGCGTCGTGGTGCTTAATCCGGATGCGGTACGCGGGATGGCGTTCCTGCGCAAGCTCTCGATGCAGCTGGCGTCCAAGATGCGTTTTGTGTCGGTGCAGTTCGATGCTCTGCTGTCCGGCGACCTCTGGCTGCGCAACGCCCGCCACGCCAATTGCATGGCCCTTCGGCTCGCGACGGCGGTCCGCGACGTGGACGGGGTAGAGGTGCAGCGACCGGTCGAGGCCAACTCCGTGTTCGCGATCATGCCGCCGGCCGCGACCGAGCGGCTGCAGGGGCGCTACCCGTTCTATGTCTGGGATGAATCCAGTGGCGAGGTCCGCTGGATGACGTCGTTCGACACCACTGAGGCAGATGTCGACGGGTTTGCCGCGGCGCTCAAAGAGGAGATGGCCACCGACGTCAGTCGCCGTGACGCGGGATAGACATGTGCCTCGGTGGCCTTCACTGTTGTCCGCAGCTCCGGGCCGACCCCCAGACCCGCAACCGGCGAGAGTGAGGGCGTCTGCCATGGCTGGTTCAGCTGATATACGGACAACGCCAGCCGGCCGCGGCATCTCGGTTGAGTTGACCCTTGAGGTGCAGAACGCGACATACGGCGAGTTGGGTCAGGCCCCCTGGACCGGCAGCGGCACCTCGACGAACGGTTGTCAGCCCTGCATGGGCGTGATCGTGGGGCGCTTGGCGGAGATGGCATCCCCGGATGACTGGCCGCGCAGCCGGCGTTGCACCCATGGGGCGACATACTCGCGTGCCCACTGTGCATTGGCTCGAGCCGCGTCGGCTCGCGAGATCGGAGCACCGGCGGGCAGAGGATCAGCCCAACTGGTCTCCGGCGGCGTGAACCCCAGTGCGGTGAACGCGTTCAGCGCTACCCGCCGATGACCCTCTGAGGTCAGATGGATGCGGTCGGGCGCCCACATTCGCCAGTCGCGCAGCGCGCGCATGCCCCACAAGTCGATGACGTACGCGTCGTGGCGACGCGCGATTGACCAGATGTGTGCGGTATAGGTCGCGGACCGTCCCCGACTTGCCCTGATCAATGGCGCGTCACGTGGGTCTGTGGGGGTGGCGAGCAGGACGCCGGCCCCGCTGGCTCTCAGCTTGGCAACCGAGTCCTCCAGTCGGGCTGCCAGGGCATCGACGTCGGCCTTGGGTCGCAGGATGTCGTTGCCGCCGCCAACGATGCTGACCAGGTCCGGGGCCAGGGCGAGGGCGTCATCGACCTGCCTGCCGGCGATGTCTGCCAGGAGCCGGCCGCGCACGGCAAGGTTGGCGTAGCCGAAGGCGGGTTTGTTCTCGCCTGTCATCCGCGCCAGGTGCACGGCGAGGCGGTCTGCCCATCCGACGTAGGCGTTGATGCGTCCAGGATCGACGTCGGCCATGCCTTCGGAGAAGGAGTCCCCGATCGCGACGTAGCGCGTGAATGCCACCGGTTCGCGGTCTCGGGAGGGTGTCGAATGGGCAGTGATGTCGTCATTCACGGGAGGCTCCAGTTGATGGGCTCGGCGCCTTGTTGGCCCAGCAGGTCGTTGGCACGGCTGAACGGTCGGGATCCGAAGAACCCGGTGCCCGCGGACAGCGGCGACGGATGCGGGCTCTTGATACACGGCACGTCCCCCAGAAGGGGCTCCGCGGACTGCGCATCGTTCCCCCACAGGATCGCCACCAGAGGTCCTCCCCTGGTGGACAGGGCTGAAATCGCTTGTCCCGTAACGGTTTCCCAGCCTTTGCCGCGATGACTGCCACTCGCTCCGGGCTTGACAGTCAGCACCCTGTTGAGCAACATCACGCCGCGGTCGGTCCACCGGGAAAGGTCTCCGTTGCTAGGTGGGGGCACGCCGATATCTGTTTCCAGCTCGCGATAGATGTTCTGAAGGCTGCGCGGGAGGGGGTGCAGGTTCGCGGGGACCGAGAAGGCCAGCCCGACCGCATGGCCCGGGCTCGGATAGGGGTCCTGGCCGACGATCAGGACTCGCACGTCGTCCATGGGCTGGGCGAACGCACGCAGGACCTGCTCACCCGCAGGCAGGTATCCGCGGCCGGACTCCCGTTCCGCACGCAGGAAGGCTCCCAAGGCCGCTACCTGCGTGGTGACAGGAGTAAGCGCTGAGGCCCATGAAGGATGGACCAGGTCGGTGATTGTGCGGGGGGTGGGCACTCAGTCAACCTACCGAACGCGGCCCGTAGACTCCGCCCGTGCACGGATTCGACGCAGACACCGAGGCCCTGGGCGAGGCGATCCTGCGGTATGCGGAGAATCGCATGCGGCTTCATCCGGTGCCGCTGGACGGTCCCAAAACGCTCGAGGAGCTCGAAGCGGTCGCGGGCAACAGCATCACGGCCGAGGGCATGGGCGGTTTGGCTGCCCTGAAGCTGTTTGGCGATGACCTCGCGCTGGCCTGTCTGTCCAGCGACCACCCGCGTTACCTGTCCTTCATCCCGTGCGCGCCCACTGAGGCCGCCGTGATGTTCGAGCTGATTGTTGGCGCCTCGGGCATCTACGCCGGATCCTGGCTCGAGGGCTCAGGCGCCGTCTATGCCGAGAACGTCGCGCTGCGCTGGATCGCCGACCTTGCCGGGCTGCCGGCCGAAGCCGGAGGCGTCTTCGTTCCTGGGGGCACCATCGGCAACCTCTCGGCACTGGTCACCGCCCGCTGGGCGGCGCGGGCGCGGCCTGCCGGGTCAGGGTCCACCTCGCCAAGGCCCACCAAGGTGGCTGCCCATGCAGGGTCGCACTCCTCGATCAGCTCCGCCTGTGAGGTCATGGACGCGCAGTTCGTCGGCGTTCCCGGCGATGAGCACCAGCGGCTCAGCGGTGACAACCTGCGGGCCGTGCTGGAGGCCGAGGGGCCCGGCACCTTCTTTGCCGTCGTAGCCACGGCGGGTACCACGAACTTCGGCATCGTGGACGATATCGACTCCATGGCGCAGGTCTGTGCTGAGTACGGCATCTGGTTGCATGTCGACGGCGCCTATGGCGGGGCGGGACTGGCCGCGCCATCGGTTCGTCACCTGTTCACCGGGATCGAGCAGGCGGACTCGTTCATCGTCGACCCGCACAAGTGGCTCTTCGCGCCGTATGACTGCTGCGCGCTGCTGTATCGCGAGCCTGCTCTGGGACGTGGGGCCCACACTCAGAAAGCGTCGTACCTCGACGTGCTGACCGATGCGGAGTGGAACCCGTCCGAGTACTCGATCGGGCTGACCCGTCGGGCTCGCGGGCTGCCGCTGTGGTTCTCGCTGGCCACTCACGGGACCAAGGCCTACACGGCGGCGATCGAGCGAACGCTGGAGGTGACGCGGTTCGCGGAGGCCGAGATTGCCCGACGCCCCTATCTGGAGGCACTGCGTGAAGCCGACCTGTCCGTGGTCGTCTTCCGCCGGCACGGTTGGGAGCCCGAGGACTATCACGCCTGGAGTGCTGAGATGATGCGCGAGGGGTTCGCCTTCGTCGTGCCGAGCTCCCACGATGGTGAGACGGTGGCCCGGTTCGCCATCGTCAATCCCACTACGTCGGAGGAAGACATCGCCGCGATCCTGGACACCATGGCCTGAGCTTGCGCACCGACGGGGCCCGCGTGACGGGCGACCGGTGTCGAGCCGACACGCGGGTGAATGACATGGGTGTCATTTGGCCGGTACGATTGACCTGCACGCAAGCCACCCGGAGGGCCATATGGATGCCGCGACACAGATCGAGCTCACGCCGCCTGGCGAGCTGAGCGACCGCGACCGCGAGATCATCGCTTTTGAGCGCCAGTGGTGGAAGTATGCCGGCGCCAAGGAACAGGCCATCCGCGAGCTCTTCGACATGAGCGCCACGCGGTACTACCAGGTGCTCAATGCCCTGATCGACAACCCCGCTGCGCTGGAGGCCGACCCGATGCTGATCAAGCGCCTGAACCGCCTTCGTGCCACTCGTCAGCGCGCGCGTTCGGCCCGACGTCTGGGCGCCCAGGCCTGAGCATTCGGCCTGAGCATTCGGCCTGCGCATTCCCCGGCGCGGAGTTGGACGTGGATTGCGCAGCTGAGCCCTTCATCCTCAGGCGAGCATCCGGCATACCGTCCGGCATTTGCACTCGAAGGGGTCGAGGGCTAATCATTGGGTTAGCACTCTCACCATGAGAGTGATAATTCTGACTGTTTGGTGAGGGTCGGAGAACGCGTACGAACGGCGTACGCGGCATCCGGTCCGTCCGTCGCGGGCGCCAGCCGGTTACCCATCCGTTTCGCGTGGGAGGAACCACCCGAATGGCCAAAATCATCGCTTTCGATGAAGAGGCTCGCCGCGGTCTCGAGCGGGGAATGAACATCCTCGCCGACGCCGTCAAGGTGACCCTCGGTCCGAAGGGCCGCAACGTCGTCCTTGAGAAGAAGTGGGGTGCGCCCACCATCACCAACGATGGGGTGAGCATCGCCAAGGAGATCGAGCTCGAGGACCCGTACGAGAAGATCGGCGCAGAGCTGGTCAAGGAAGTTGCCAAGAAGACTGACGACGTGGCCGGTGACGGCACCACGACGGCGACGGTTCTGGCCCAGGCGATGGTGCGCGAAGGTCTGCGCAACGTTGCTGCCGGCGCAAACCCGATGGCACTCAAGCGTGGCATCGAGCAGGCCGTCGCGGCTGTCTCGGACGAGCTGCTGACCATGGCCAAGGAGGTCGAGACCAAGGAGCAGATTGCTGCGACCGCCTCGATCTCGGCCGCTGACCGTCAGATCGGCGAGATGATCGCCGAGGCTATGGACAAGGTCGGCAAGGAAGGCGTCATCACGGTCGAGGAGAGCCAGACCTTCGGTCTCGAGCTCGAGCTCACCGAGGGCATGCGCTTCGACAAGGGCTACATCTCCGCGTACTTCGTCACCGACGCAGAGCGCATGGAGACGGTCCTGGAGGACCCGTACGTCCTGGTCGTCAACTCCAAGATCGGCAGCATCAAGGACCTCATCCCGTTGCTGGACAAGGTGCGCCAGGCCGGCAAGCCCGTCCTGATCATCGCCGAGGACGTTGAGGGCGAGGCCCTGGCGACCCTGGTGCTGAACCACATCCGTCGCACCCTGAGCGTCGTCGCCGTCAAGGCGCCAGGCTTCGGTGACCGTCGTAAGGCCATGCTCGGTGACATCGCCATCCTCACCGGTGGACAGGTCATCTCCGAGGAGATCGGCCTCAAGCTCGACACCACCGAGCTCGAGCAGCTCGGGCGTGCGCGCAAGGTCGTTGTTACCAAGGACGACACGACGATCGTCGAGGGTGCTGGCGAAGTGGACCAGATCTCTGGCCGCGTCAACCAGATCCGCGCCGAGATCGACAAGTCCGACTCGGACTACGACCGCGAGAAGCTCCAGGAGCGCCTCGCCAAGCTTGCCGGTGGCGTTGCTGTCATCAAGGCGGGTGCGGCCACTGAGGTCGAGCTAAAGGAGCGCAAGCACCGTATCGAGGATGCAGTCCGCAATGCCAAGGCTGCTGTCGAAGAGGGCATCGTCGCCGGTGGTGGCGTGGCTCTCGTGCAGGCGACAGACGCTGCGTTCATCAAGCTCGACCTTGAGGGCGACGAGGCCACGGGTGCGAACATCGTTCGTGTCGCGGCCGAGGCTCCGCTCAAGCAGATCGCCATCAACAGCGGTATGGAAGGTGGGGTCGTGGCCGAGAAGGTCCGCAACCTGCCATCCGGCTGGGGCCTGAACGCGGCCAACGGCGAGTACGTCGACCTGATCGCCGAGGGCATCATCGACCCGGCCAAGGTCACGCGCTCGGCGCTGCAGAACGCCGCGTCCATCGCCGCGCTGTTTCTGACCACCGAGGTCGTCATCGCCGACAAGCCCGAAAAGGCCGCTCCGGCGGCTCCGGGTGGCGACGAGATGGGTGGCATGGGCTTCTGAGCCCACGCAGGTAAGTCACGAGCAGAGGGCGGTTTCCCCCAGAAGGCGGGGGGAGCCGCCCTTTGCGCTGCCCCATCCGCAGGGCAGGGGTGACTGCATGGCAGGGATGAGCAGGGCGCATGGGTGGGTCAAGGGCGGCTCAGGGTTCTTTCAGGGTTGCGAACAGACTGTGCTGGCGGTGGCCGCCGCCCTAGGCTGGAAACGGCTCAGAGACGCACTCTGCGGCCGATCGCCAACTGTCAGGGGAGAGACATGAGCACGTCGGCCACGACGATCTCGACCGGGACGGCCGGTGGGGTGCCGGCGGTCCGGACCGTCGGGCTCTCGAAGGTCTACGGTCAGGGTGAGACCAAGGTGGTGGCTCTGGACGACGTCAGCCTCGACCTCGCTGCCGGCGAGTTCACCGCCATCATGGGGCCGTCCGGGTCGGGCAAGTCCACGCTTCTGCACTGTTGAGCCGCTCTGGACTCCGCCACAGCCGGCCAGGTGTTCCTGGGCGACGTCGAGCTGAGCGGTCTGAAGGACAAGGCGTTGACTCAGTTGCGGCGCGACCGGATCGGTTTCATCTTCCAGTCGCTCAACCTGGTGCCGACCCTGAGTGCGCGGGAGAACATTCTGCTGCCGCTGGCGATCGCCGGTCGCAAGCCGGAACCGCAGTGGTATGACGTGGTCATCCAGACGGTCGGGCTGGGTGACCGCCTCGACCACCGCCCCACGGAGCTCTCTGGGGGTCAACAGCAGCGTGTCGCCTGTGCACGGGCTCTGCTGAGTCGGCCCAGGTCATCTTTGCTGATGAGCCGACCGGCAATCTCGACTCAGTGTCCGGCCTGGACGTGCTGGAGTTCTTGCGCCGATCCGTCGACGAGTTCGGTCAGACCATCGTGATGGTGACCCACGATCCGGTCGCCGCGAGCCACACAGATCGGGTCGTGTTCCTCGCGGACGGGCGGATCGTGGACGAGCTGCGCCAGCCGACCTCGGACCTCGTGCTGGAGCAGATGAAGCGCCTTGATCGTCGCATTGTCCAGCAGGGGTCCTGAGCCATGTTGCATGCCAGCTGGAAGAGCCTGCTCGCACGCAAGCTGAGGCTGCTGATGAGTGGCTTCGCCATCGTCCTGGGCGTCGCGTTCGTCGCCGGTTCGCTGATCTTCACAGACACGTTGGGTCAGGCCTTCACGAAGATCATGGCGGGCAGCACCGGCGACGTGGTCGTGCGCCCGATCGATGCCGTCAATGACGAGAACACACAGAGCGCCAAGACCCTGCCTGCGTCGCTGGTCAGGGAGCTGGCCACAGTCGACGGTGCCGCACGGGTCGACGGAAACCTCAGCGCTGTCGGCGTCTTCGTGATTGGCAAGAACGGCAAGGTGATCGGCGCTCAGGGGGCGCCCGGCATTGCGGTGAACTTCACTGACGCACCGGCCGGACACGGCGTCCAGGGCTTGTCGATCACTTCGGGCAGGGCACCGGCCAAGGCCGGGGAGATCACCCTCGACCCTCTGACGGCCGACAAAGCCGGGTACAAGATCGGAGACACCGTGCGCATGGTGACCTCCGGTACGCAACCTTCCCTCAAGGCGACCATGGTGGGTGTTGGCAAGTTCGGCGGCGGAGGCCTGGCCGGCGCCAGCCTGACCACCTTCGACCTCAAGACCGCCCAGCAGCTCTTTGAGGGCGGTAAGGACGTCTACAGCACCATCTGGGTGACAGCTAAGGACGGTGTCAGCCAGGCCGAGCTGCGCGACCGCGTCACGGCCCTTCTGCCGGCCGGGGTTGAGGCTGTCACCGGTGACAAAGCCTCCGATGAGGCCGCCAGCGCGATCAACAAGGCGCTGTCGTTCATCAGTACGTTCCTGCTCGTCTTCGCGGGTGTCTCGCTCGTGGTCGGCATCTTCCTGATCATCAACACCTTCTCGATCCTGGTCGCTCAGCGAAGCCGGGAGCTTGCCCTGTTCCGGGCTCTCGGCGCGAGTCGGCGACAGGTCAGCCGTTCGGTGCTCTTCGAAGCATCGGGTTCATCGGGTCCACGGTCGGTCTGGCGCTCGGCTTCGCCCTGGCGCTGGGTATCAAGGCGCTCTTCGCGGCGATCGGCCTCGACCTGTCCGGATCACCGCTGGTCTTTGAGCCGCGCACAGCGCTGGTCGCCTACCTGGTCGGCATCCTCGTGATGGCCTTCGCGGCATACCTACCCGGACGTCGGGCAAGCCGGATCGCACCGATGGAGGCCCTGCGAGATGACGTGGCGATGCCGGAGTCCTCCATCGGGCGCCGGGCCGCCATCGGCATGGTGATGACCGCCCTTGGTGCAGCGGCGTTGGGGGTGGGGCTGTTCACGAGCATCCCCAACGCCCTCGTCTACATCGGGGCCGGGATGCCCTTCGTCGTGGTGGGCGTCGCGATCGCCAGCCCGCTGCTTGGCCGGCCCGTCGTTGCGCTCGTCGGTGTGGCCTATCGACGCATGTTCGGCACCGTCGGCCGTCTGGCGGAGCAGAACGCCATGCGCAACCCGCGCCGCACCGCTGCCACTGCCTCGGCCCTGATGGTCGGGCTCACGCTCGTGTCGATGATGGCAGTCTTCGGGCAGTCAACCAAGGCAAGCGTCGACAAGACGATCGCCGAGAGCTTCTCAGCTGACTATGTGGTCTCCAACGCCGTCGGCGTTCCCTTCTCGCCCGCTATTGCGGATCGGGTCGCGAAGGTGCCCGGGGTCGGCGCTGTGGCCCGGTTCCGTTACGTCGCGGCCACAGTGAGGGGTGACGCGACCCAGGTGGGCGGCATCGAGCCGATCCCCTTCGGTGAGGCCATGAAGGTCAAGATGGACAGGGGGACGGTTGGCGCTCTTGTGGGGCAGACCCTGCTCGTCGAGTCCAAACGGGCCAAGGCGCTGGGGCTTGCCGTCGGCGACAAGGTCACCATGTCGATCGCGGGCAAGGAAGCCAGCTACCCGGTCGTCGGCATCTTCGAAGGGCTCCCGACCATCGGGTCGGAATACCTCACCTCGATGGCAGCCGTCAGCGCCGCCGGTGTGGTTCCAGCCGACAACCTGGCCTACGTCGTGCGCGCACCTGGCGCGAACCCCGCAACAGTCCATGCCGGGATCGACTCAGTGATCGCCGATCTGCCTACGATCACCCTCAAGGACCAGTCCGAGTTCGCTGCCGAACAACGGGCGCCCATCGACCAGATGCTCAGCCTGATCTACGCATTGCTCGGTCTGGCCGTGGTGATCGCGGTCCTGGGGATAGTCAACACGCTGGCCCTGTCCGTGATCGAACGTACCCGCGAGGTCGGCCTGCTGAGGGCCGTGGGTCTGAGCCGGCGACAGTTGCGGACCATGGTGCGGCTGGAGTCGATCATCATCTCGATCCTGGGCGCTGTCCTTGGGGTGGGCCTGGGTCTGGTGTTCGGCGTCGCCCTGCAGCGTTCGCAAGCGGACTCGGGGATCGGGGTGTTGTCGGTACCGTTTGTTCAGCTGTTCATCTTCGTGGCACTGGCGGCGCTGGTCGGAGTCCTCGCCGCAGTCTGGCCGGCGCGCCGCGCGGCCAGGCTCGACGTGTTGCGGGCCATCATGACCGAATGACGGCGGTGGGTCGATTAGGGTCGGCACCTGAGATGAGGAGCAGGCGATGGCGATCTGGATCGACCCACCAAGCTGGCCTGCGCACGGCCGTTTGTGGTCGCATGTGATCAGTGACACCTCCTATGACGAGCTGCACGCCTTTGCTCTGCGGGCCGGTATGCCTGCGCGGGGGTTTGACGGCGATCACTTCGATGTTCCCGAGGAGTCGTACGCCGCACTGGTCGCAGCCGGCGCGCAGCCCGCGGAAGGCAAGGAGCTCGCTCGCTTTCTGCGTGACAGCGGGCTGCGGTTCCAGAAACGAAAGGGGGAGCGACCGTTGGCGGCATACCGCAATGTCTTGCCCCGGCTCGAAGCCGACCACAGCCTTCATCTCGTTGCCTCACCCCTGGCGACCCCCGACGAGCTCACCGCGGCCGCAGTGGTCTTCGTCACCGACGCCGACGGTGCACTGTTACTGGTGCGCACCGTTGCCCGCGATGCCTGGGGTTCTCCGGCGGGTGGGCGGGTTCCCGTCGAGACGGTGCTGGAGTGTGCGACCAGAGAGACATGGGAGGAGACCGGTCTGCGCGTCGACCCTGCGGCGCTGCGGCCGTGCGGTTATGAGCGGGTGACCTTTGACGGGGAGGCGACGGGTCGATGGCCGAACCGGCGCAACTATGTCGCCTGCTTTGCCACGGTGCTGGAGGTTGCGGCGCCACCGGTTGCGCCGCACGGCGTGGATGTCGACGCGGCCGAGTGGGTGAGCCGGACAGAGGCCGAGCGGCGTTGCGGCAGCGAGTTCTGGTGGCCGCTGTTCGCCCACGTCCACGGTTTCGGTCCGGGCTGACACCCGGCCGTGGTCGTACTCGCTCTCTGGGAGGTGGCGGTGCCTGCACCTGCCCGACCCAAGCTTGTGGCTCTGTACGTCTGAGGAGCCGTTGGCCTCGTTCTCTTCCTGATGTGCGTGAAGGCTGGAGGATTGACCTCAAGCACAGGGGTGGTGGTGTCAGCGGGCACCCCTGTGATTCGGTGACACTCGAGCCAATGAGCTGCTCGGGCACGACCAGCACATGTCGGACCAGCATTTCCCGGGGTCGCGGCCTCTGACGCGACGGCGTCAGGCGTCGACGCGCAGACGGGTCAGCTCCCGACCCAGGTTGATCCGGGCTGGCGTCTCCCAGCCATGCAGGGCGTGTGAGGTCCGATAGATCCTGTCACGGTGCAGCAACGGCCCGAGGATGGCTGCACGGCCGGTGCGGTAGGCCGTGTCCGGGACGTGTGCGTACTCCTGGCGAACCTGGTCGCAATAGCCGTCGAAGCGCTCCTGCGCCGCGGACAGGATCCACAGGTCGGCGTCGTGAAAGGCCGCGTCAAGGGGCTCTGCCGCATCGGCGTCGTGTCTGGCGGTGAGCCGGATCAGCCGGTCGATGGCCTCGATGTCGCCGACCCCGAACCTCAACTGTTGCAGCGTGTCCCGGGCGAGCTCGGCGCTGTCGGCCTCGTTGGATCCCGGACGTGACGCAGGGTCATAGACCGCGTCGTGAAACCACGCGGCAAGACGGGCGACCGAGCACTGACGGTCGTCGATTTCGTGGGCTTCCTCCATCTCCTCCAGCGCCCCGAACATCTCCACCAGGTGCCTGGTCGTGTGATAGCGGCGGGTGGGTTCGCTCCAGCGCGCCAGCAGATCGGCGCCCACGTGTTCGACGACGTCATCGCCGGGGGCGTGCGGCGCGATGCCGTGCACATCCATGGTCCACCAGGTGATCAGTGCGGGCATGGCGTCAGTCTGTCAGTCCTTGGGTCGCCAGCTCGACAGGTAGCTCGTCGGAATGGAACACGGTGAGCTCGGAGACTGCTCGGGTCAGCACCACGTAGAGTCTGCGCAGCCCTGTGCGCCGGTCGGGTTCGGCCGCGGCGATGGCTGAGGGCTCGACGACGATGACCCGGTCGAACTCCAGCCCCTTGGCGACCGTAGCCGGGACGACATCAACCTGATGGTCCACATCGCCATGGTTGGCGCCAAGCACCCCGTGGCCGACTCCATTGCGGGACAACGCTTTCGAGATATCTCCCACGGCAGCGTCGGCGACGATCACCCCGATCGACCCGGGCTCCAGAAGGGTCTCGGCAACCGATCCGGCGACCCGGTCATACAGCCCGGCGCCCTCGACCGGCACTATCTCCAGGCGTCCGGGGTTGTCTCGCACCGACACCGGTAGGCCCAGGTCCGGGGCCATCGAGGGGAGCAGCCGGGCCGCATACTCGATGACGCTCGCCGGCACCCTGAACCCGCGTTCGAGGATCTCGATGACGGCGTCCGGTTTGCCGAGGTGCCCCAGTGATGCCTTCCACGAGTCGGTGGCCCAGGGTGTCGTGCCCTGCGCCAGATCCCCCAGCACCGTCGCCGAGCCGGTCGAGCAGCGCCGGCCGACAGCGCGCAGCTGCATGGGTGAAAGGTCCTGGGCCTCGTCCAGGACGACATGGCCGAGGCTGGGGGTCCGCTGGAGGTGGTCGCTGATCTCATCGACCAGGACAGCGTCGGCGACCGACCAGCGGGCTGATCCGCGGCCAGCCGCAGGGTTGGCCCACAACAGCATTGAGCGTTCGGCGTTCGTGAGCAGATCGGCGCCGTGCCTTTGCAGAGTCGTGGCGTCAGAGAGCAGGCTGAAGAGCACGGCCTTTGGGTCGAGTGCGGGCCACACCCGTCCGGCATACTTCTTGACCGCCGCGGAGCGGGCCACGGCGTCCTGCACGCGGTCGTCCGGGGAATCGCCGGCTTGTTCCATCTGTAGCAGGATCGCGTGGGCGAGCCGGTGGGGCAACATCCGCCGGGCTGCGTCGTATCTGACTCCCCGGGTCCGCAGCTCCTGCACGATCTCGGCCACCTCGGATGCCGGCACCCGCCACTTGTGGGCGCCGCGTGGCAGCACGAGCGCCTCGGTGGGTGTCAGCACATACGACCACACGGCGGCGTGCAGGATCTCGGCCAGGCGTGGGTCTCCCTTGAGGATGGCGGTGGCGACGCTGTCCCGGCCGCGGACAGGCACTGACGCGAGCAGCTCGTCGATCGTGCAGTGACGGACCTCGACCTCGCCGAGAGTGGGCAGCACCGCGCCGATGTGATCCAGGAACGCGCGGTTCGGGCCGACCACCAGGACGCCGCTGCGGGCCAGGCGCTCGCGAAAGCCATAGAGCAGCCACGCCGCCCTGTGCAGTCCGACCGCGGTCTTGCCGGTACCCGGCGCACCCTGGACGCAGACCGTCGTGGCGACGTCGCAGCGCACGATGGCGTCCTGCTCGGGCTGGATCGTGGCCACGATGTCGCGCATGGGTCCCACCCGCGGCCGTTCGATCTCCCCAACCAGAATCTGGCTCCGGAAGGTGGACCCGACCGGCGCCGCCTCGCCGCCGCCGCCATCGAGCCGTTCGTCCTCATAGGCCGTCAGCTGACCCCGGTCGATTCCAAACCTGCGACGCAGGCTCACGCCCATGGGCTCGGCCGTTGAGGCACGGTAGAAGGCAGTGGAGACCTCCGCGCGCCAGTCGATGACGACGGGGTCGCCGCAGGAGTCGGCCACGTGGCGTCGCCCGATGTACCAGCGCTCGGGTGTCGGTGCGTCGCTGCGCTGCTGGTCGATCCGGCCGAAGAACAGGTTGGCGCTCGGGTCGTCGACCAGCGACTGCGCGCGGCGGTACAACGCTGTTGCCAAGTTCTCGCTGGAGACCCGGTCCCCACCCTCAGCCTTCAACGACAGCGTCTGTTCACGCATCCGGGCGAGCTCGGCGCGGGCACCAGTGAGGTAGTCACGTTCGCGCTTCAGCTCCTGTGTAGCGGACATGGCGACACAACGCCTTCCGAGGGCAGGTCCAAGGGGTAAGCCGTGCAGCATAGCCCGCGGAAGGCGTGTGCCGGTAACGCGGTCTGTCAGGGGACTGCGGCGCTACGGGGTCGTCGCCGGCTTGGCGATGAGGGTGACCTCGAGGTCCCGGCGCTGACCATCACGCAAGACCGTGATGGTCACCTTGTCGCCCACCGTGCGTTCGCGCACCTGGGCCACCAGCGACAGGGAACCGTCGATGGAGTTGCCGTCCACGCCGACGATGGCGTCGCCCGCCTGCAGCCCGGCCTTGTCGGCCGGAGTCCCGCTCACCACATTGGTGAGCACGGCTGCGGCACGCTTGGCTGACCCGTCGGCCACGACGCCGTCCTTGGACGCGACCCCGAGGTAGGGGTGGGTGGCCTTGCCAGAGGTGATCAGCTGGCTGGCGATCGACCTGGCCTCGTTGACCGGGATTGCGAAACCGATCCCGATGTTGCCGCTCTGGGAGGACGAACCGTTGGAGGACCCGAGCGAGGCGATGGCCGAGTTGATCCCGATCAGCTGGCCGCTGGCGTTGACCAGGGCGCCGCCGCTGTTGCCCGGGTTGATCGCAGCGCTGGTCTGGATCGCGTTGGTCACGACCGGGTCACTGGTGGTCTGCTGGGTGGGGTCGGTCTGCGCGTCCGAGGTGGTGACCGGCCGGTTGAGCGCGCTCACGATGCCCGTGGTCACTGTGCCGGCCAGACCCAGCGGGTTGCCGACGGCCATGACCTGGTCGCCGACCTTGATGGCGTTGGCGTCCCCCAGAGCAATCGCCTTGAGGTCCGTGGGCGCGTTGGTCAGCTTGATGACCGCCAGGTCCGTGGACGGGTCGGTGCCGACGACGGTCGCGTCGTAGGTCCGTTTGTCGTTCAGGGTCACCGAGATCTGTGAGCCTGCCCCGCCGACAGCCACGACGTGGTTGTTGGTGAGGATGTGGCCCTTCGTGTCGAAGATGACACCCGAACCCTGTCCGCTGCCTTGGCTGCTGGTCACCGAGATGGCCACGACGCTGGGGGACACAGCCGCGGCGGTGACCGACCAGTTGGGGGCCGAAGCGTTGGCCTGCAGCACTGGCGACGAGGAGGTGGTCGCGCTGGCAGAGGTCTGGGCCGCTGGAGTCGTCGTGACGTCGTTGCGCGTCACGGCATAGGTGCCGGCGCTGGCCAGGACCGCGGCGACCAGAGCGATGGCGCCGGCCTCGGCCAGCCTGCGGGGTTTGGCCGACTGAGCGGGTTTTGCTCCGGGCTGCGCGAACGCTGCGGGGCGCGACTCAGTCGGAGTCGGTGGGGCAACCGGTGGGTATGCCGGGTACTGCGGCTGTGTCTGTGTCTGCTCGTACCAGAGCGGCGCGGTGTGCTGCGAAGCATCCTCGGGTGGCAGCGGTGACTGGGATGACTGGGCTGGCTGCAGCGGAGGCGGCGTGCCCTCGGCAGGCTGCGGTGGTTGCGGCGGCGGCTGCTGCGTCATGGGAATCTCCTTGGGTCGATAGGGTCTAGTCAATCCCACGAACGTCAAACAACGCTGGGCGCTGACTGGGAGTTTGCTGTGGGCAGATCCACCACAAAGGTGGCCCCACCACCGGGGGTGGCTGCCACCCCGACCTGGCCATCGTGCGCGCTCACGATGGCGGCCACGATCGCCAGGCCCAGTCCGTTGCCGCCCCCGTGGCCGCGGCCACGGGAGGGGTCTGCGCGGTAGAACCGTTCGAAGACCTTGCGTGCCTTGACGGGGTCGACGCCGTCGCCGTGGTCGCGCACCTCAAGCCTGGCGCGACCGGGAGCCTCGCTGCCCACCGCGATCTCGATGTCGGTGCCTGCGAGGGTGTGATTCACCGCATTACCAACGAGATTGGTGACAACCTGGCGCAGCTTGGCTTCGTCACCCTCGATGTTGGTTGGCTCGAGGTCTCCGGAAAGGCCGATCAGGCGCACCTGGCGGGTCGGGTCCAGAGCTCGGGCGTCCTGGACTGCATCGGCGGCCAGTACGGTGAGGTCGACCGGCCCTCGCTCCAGGGGGCGCTGCCGGTCCAGCCGGGTCAGAAGCAGCAAGTCGTTGACCAGCCCCCCCATTCGGATCGACTCGTCCTCGATGCGTCGCATGGTGCCGGTCACGTCCTCGGGCTCAGTGACCGCCCCCTGGCGGTACAGCTCGGCATACCCTCTCACTGCGGCAAGGGGGGTGCGCAGCTCGTGCGAGGCATCGGCGACGAACTGACGCATCCGTTCCTCGGAGGCCTCGCGGACTGCGAAGGACTGCTCGATCTGGGCCAGCATGGCGTTCAGCGAACGGGACAGGCTGGCGACCTCATCCTGGGCCGCCGGCTCGGGGATCCGTCGGGTCAGGTCGCCCGCCGCGATGGCCGCGGCGGTGTCCTCGATCTGGGTGAGCGGCCGGAACGCGCGACGCACCCCGTACCATCCCAGGAGGGCGCAGCTCGCGATGAGCGCCAAGCCGATCAGGATGGCGAAGTCCAACATTCGCTGGACGGTGGTGTCGACTCCGCGCAACGGCACGGCGACCGCAAATGTCGCCGATTGGTCGCGTAGCTCACCTGGCACCACCCGCCAGCGCATCACGCCATTGGTGGAGTTGACGGTGAAGAGGGTGCCGCGTTGCACGCGGGGGTCGCTCAGGGTCAGGTTCGGGATGTCGGGTTGCAGATGCTCGCCGCTGGGGAGGCTGCCAAAGGGGGCGCTGCCGTCGGTCGGGATAAATTTGACCGCGTAGTTGGTGGGGATTCCGCCCTCATCACGACGGCTGAGATAATGGCTCAACACCTGCGCGGCGGTCGGCACGGCGGCCGCCCTCAGGTCACGGTCGGTGCTTTCCATCAGCTGCCGGCGCATCAAGGCGCTCGTGGCGATGCTGGTGAGCGTGAGAGCGACCAAGAGCAAGGACACCAGCAGGGCGACGAGCCGCACCCGCATGGGCAGGACCTTAAGCGGGCCGGTGACTCCTGCCATCAAGGATCGGCGCTGGCGGTGCGGGGTCGTGGGGTTCGTCATGTTCGACCCCGCTCAGGTCGACTCTGGCGGCCGCCGCAGGACGTAGCCCACGCCGCGCCTGGTCTGGATCAACGCAGGTTCTTCCACGTCAATCTTGCGCCGCAGGTAGGAGATGTAGGACTCGACGATGCCGGACTGACCGCGGAAATCGTAGTCCCATACGTGGTCGAGGATCTGGGCCTTTGACAGCACCCGGTTGGGGTTGAGCATGAGGTAGCGCAGCAGCTTGAACTCGGTTGGGGAGACCTCGATGACCCGCTTCTTGCGTCGGACCTCGTGGGAGTCCTCATCCAGCTCGAGGTCGTGGAAGCGCAAGATGGCGTCGTCTTCCTCGATCCCGCCTCGGGTCCGTCGCAGCACGGCGCGAATCCGGGCGACGACCTCTTCGAGGCTGAACGGTTTGGTGACGTAGTCGTCCCCTCCGACGGTCAGCCCCTGGATCTTGTCCTCCAGGGAGTCACGCGCCGTCACGAAGACGATCGGCAGAACCCGCCCGGCCTCGCGCAGCTTGCGGGTGACGGTGAAACCGTCCATGTCGGGCAGCATCACGTCCAGCACGACCAGGTCAGGGTCGTGTTCGGCCGCCTGTTTGAGAGCCGTGGCGCCATCGGCGGCGACATGCACCTGGAATCCGGCAAAGCGCAGGGAAGTAGCGAGCAGTTCGCGGATGTTGGGCTCGTCCTCGACGACAAGGAGCCGGGCCTCGGGGGTGCCAGTGGTCACGGAGCCAATTGTGTATCCCGTGTCTGGGAGTTTCCTGTTAATGTCTTGAGAACCGTTCTCTGGCCAGTGGCTCGCCTGAGTAGTCCTCCGGACTCGCCGCCGACCGCCTGTGGCCCAGAGGCTACATGCCCGGGATCTTGGCCAGCTGGTCCGCCGGTGGTGCGCTCACGGGCGGGACAGCATCCCATTGGGTGAAGTCCAGCGAGCCTTGGGCTTTGGGGCTTTCGAGGCGCAGCAGGCGCGCCCGTCCATCGGCCGAGACGTATATCTTGCTGCCGTCGCTGCCGATCCTGTCCGTCATGAGGTATGCGGGGATCCCATTGACCTCGGTCTTGGCGACCTTGGTGTTAAGGCTCTGAAGGGTGGTCATGTCTTGTGCGAAGATCTGGTCGAGCAGCGTGCCAACCTCGAAGCCGGCCGTACCGGCTGCCGACCCGGTCGGGACCACGAGGTACTTGCCTGCGGCCAACGTGGCTACCTCCGCGGAGGCGTTCTTGGTCCAGAACGCCGCGTCGGCCTTGACATAGGTCTTGCCGCCGGCAATGAGGATCTCGACCTCGCCAGTGCCGTCGTTGACAATCCCCCTGGTGTTCTTGCCCCCCGGTCGCCGGCGATGTCGATCTGCAGCTTTTGTCCCGCGTCGGTGAATGCGCCCTTGATGTGTACGCTCTTGGCCGCGGCGGCGTTCTTGCGCATCTGCTGGTAGAGCGTCGTGGCTGTGGGCGCCCTCGTGGACCAGATCATCAGGCCCGCGATCACCGCGATCACCGCGATGATCGCGACCAGAGGGACGGCCCATTTCCATCGTGCGGCGCGGGCAGCGGCTGGTGCCGCGGACCTTGGCTCGGCCGGTGCCGCGAGATCGGGGTCGGGAGGCGCAAGGGGACCGACCGTCGGTGCAGCGGCCGGGGTCGTGGCAGGTCGTAACTCCGGGTCGGCCGTCGTGAGACCGCCGTCAGACACCTGTGATGACCAGCCGGTGCCGTCCCAGTAGCGGTAATCATGTCGCTGGCTGGGGTCGGGGTACCAACCCGCGGGCGTCATCGTCGGGGTCGTCATCATGAACCTCCCACTCGGTTCAGCCATCACGACGCGCCAGTTGCGCAGGGTGCCAATCATCAGATAAGCACCGGACTCGTCGTCGGAAATAGGGACGAAAGTCCCGAAGTCCCGTCAGGAACGGTCCCGCCGGTCAGGCATCCAACCATTCATGGGCTGGCAGTCGTACTGGGATGGGCAGCGCCGGAGAGCCTCGCCCTGGTGCGCCAGGGTCCACATCATCGCCAGCCAGCCAGCCAGCCAGCCAGCCAGCTCGCTGGCGACGCCGGCAGCGCCAGCGTTGGTGGAACTGATCGCTTCGGTCCCTGCTCTCCTCAGACGGTTCTTACCTCAGGTCTGGCTCCGGTGGCGTCAGCACGTCGTCCGCGTCAACGATCCGGTAGGAGTACCCCTGCTCGGCCAGGAAACGCTGACGGTGCGCGGCGAAGTCGGCGTCGACGGTGTCGCGCGAGACAACGCTGTAGAAGTGCGCGGTACGTCCGTCACCCTTGGGCCGCAGGACCCGCCCGAGCCGCTGAGCCTCCTCCTGTCGAGAACCAAAGGTCCCCGATATCTGGATGGCGATGCTGGCCTCGGGCAGGTCGATCGAGAAGTTGGCGACCTTGCTGACCACAAGCAGCTTGACCTCGCCAGTGCGGAACTGCTGGAACAGCTTCTGGCGCTCGGCGACCGTGGTCTGGCCGGTGATCAGGTCGGCGTTGAGTCGTGCGGCAAGCCGGTCGAGCTGGTCCAGGTACTGACCGATCACCAGGGTCGGCTCGCCGGCGTACTTCGCTACAAGCGCCTCGACGACCCCGTCCTTGGACGTGCTCGTGGACGCCAGGCGATAGCGGTCCTCGGGCTCAGCCATCGCGTAGCTCATCCGCTCGGCATCCGGCAGGGTGATTCGCACTTCGACACAGTCTGCCGGAGCGATATGACCTTGGGCCTCTATGTCCTTCCAGGGGGCGTCGAAACGCTTGGGCCCGATCAGGCTGAAGACGTCGGCCTCACGCCCGTCCTCGCGCACCAATGTGGCGGTCAGGCCAAGGCGGCGGCGGGCCTGAAGATCGGCCGTCATCCGGAAGATCGGCGCTGGCAGCAGGTGGACCTCGTCGTAGATGATGAGTCCCCAATCGCGGGCATCGAGCAGGCTGAGGTGGGTGTAGACGCCTTTGCGCTTGGTCGTCAGCACCTGGTAGGTCGCGATGGTGACCGGCCGGATCTCCTTGCGGGAACCGGAGTACTCGCCGATCTCGTCCTCGGTCAGGCTGGTTCGCTTCAGCAGTTCGTCGCGCCACTGACGGGCCGAGACGGTGTTGGTGACCAGGATCAGGGTCGTGGCGCCTGCCTGGGCCATCGCAGCGACGCCGACCAGGGTCTTACCCGCGCCACAGGGCAGGACCACGACCCCTGAGCCGCCGTGCCAGAAGCCATCGACAGCATGCTGTTGGTAGGGGCGCAGCGCCCAGTCATCCTGCAGGAGTGATATCGGGTGCGCCTCACCGTCGACGTAGCCGGCGAAGTCCTCGGCCGGCCAGCCGATCTTGAGTAGCTGCTGCTTTAGCTGGCCGCGCTCCGATGGGTGCACCAGGACACTAGAGTCGTCCAGTCGTTCCCCCAGGAGCGGCTGGATCCTCTTGTGCCGCAAGACCTCTTCCAGCACCGGGCGATCGGTGCTGCGCAGGACGAGCAGGTCGCCGTCCTTGGTCAGCGTGAGCCGGCCATAGCGGTCCATCGTGTCGGCGACGTCCATGAGCAGGGAGTGCGGCACGGCATAACGGCTGTAGGTGATGAGCGTGTTGATGACCTGCTCTGCGTCATGGCCCGCAGCCCGGGCATTCCACAGGCCAAGCGGGGTCAGCCGATACGTGTGCACGTGCTCGGGTGCACGTTCGAGCTCGGCGAAAGGTGCGATAGCCCGGCGCGCTGCCTCAGCGTCAGGGTGGTCGACCTCAAGGAGGAGTGTCTTGTCGCTCTGAACGATCAGGGGTCCGTCAACCATGGTGTGTCCCTCAACGCGATCCTGGGCCTGGGTGTTCCCGCTCGCGATCGACGTTGTCGGTCAGTTGCCGACACTGGTGTTGGGGCCGGAGCCGTTGCTGATGGCGGTGGCGAAAAGCACGATGTAGGCGATGACGACCAGGACCCCGAGGACCCAGACCCCCGCGAAGACGATCCAGCCGATCTTGGTCAGCCGATGTGAGCCCTCACGGTCCGTGGCGTTCTTGGTGAGGGCGACGATGCCGAGGACCAGGGGAGCGATCGCCAAGATATTGCAGACGAAGAGACTGATTCCTGAAAGGACCGTCAGGACGATGGCCGAGCCATTCGGCTCTGTGTGCGTGCCGGTCGCATAGGACTGCTGGCCGTATGCCGGGTACTGCGGGCCGGGCTGTGGCTGGCCATACGGCTGAGCCGTCTGCTGCGCGTAGGGCGGAGGCGGCGGCTGCTGCGCGTAGGGCGGAGGCGGCGGCTGCTGGGCGTAGGGGTTGCTCACAGGTGGGGTGACCGGCGGCGTCCCCTGAGGGTGGTCTGCAGGCTGGTCGCTCTGCGGATGAGCCGGGCCGGGGGGAGTCGGCGCGGGGATGGGGGCGGTGGGATCGGACCAGACCGGTGCAGTCGGGTCGTTGAAGACGGACTCGGAGGGCTGGTCCTGGACCTCGTCCTGATTTCTTTCCGTGTCCTTCTCCGGCTCCGGATCAGGCCGCTCGTTACCCCCGCTGGTCGGCTCGCTCATCTGGTCACTCTTCCCGTGTCGTCCTGCCCATCATGACCCGTCGACGACAAGGTACCAACTCCGCGTCTCCTCTGATGCTTTGTAGCTGGTAAGGCTGTGAGGTGCTTCGCGGCTGGTAAGGCTCTGAGGCTTGCTGACACGATGGGTACCTCAAGCAGGAGGTACCAATGCGACGACCGCAGCGTGAAGCCCAGACTGACTTGCCCGCACGGGTCACCATCTACGAGGTCGGACCTCGCGACGGGCTGCAGAACGAAAAGACATTGGTTCCGGTGGAGGTCAAGGCCGAGTTCATCCGGCGCCTGGTGGCCGCCGGGCTCGACATGGTCGAGACGACATCTTTTGTGCCGCCGAAGTGGGTTCCCCAGCTCGCCGACTCCGCAACCCTGCTCGGTCTTCTGGGCGAGGTCGGCCGTGGTCGCAACCGGCCCGTCCTGGTGCCCAACGAGCGAGGGCTGGATGCGGCGCTCGCCCAGGGTGTCCAGGCCATCGCGATCTTCGGCAGCGCGACCGAGACCTTCGCCCGCAAGAACCTCAACCGCGGACTGGAGGAGTCCATCGCCATGTTCGCTCCCGTGGTGCAGAGAGCCCGCCGCGAGGGTTTGTGGGTTCGCGCATACGTCTCGATGTGCTTTGGTGACCCGTGGGAGGGTGATGTCCCGATTGATCAGGTCGTAGACGTCGCATCCCGGATGATGGACCTGGGCTGCGACCAGCTCAGTTTGGGCGACACCATCGGCACCGGCACGACCGGACACGTGCACCGACTGCTGGACGGGTTGGACGCCAGGGGGATTGGTGTCGAGCGCATTGGGGTGCACTTCCACGACACCTATGGTCAGGCGCTGGCCAACGCCCTTGCCGCACTGGCGCACGGAGTGAGCGTCATCGACGCCTCGACAGGGGGACTGGGCGGCTGCCCCTACGCGAAGAGCGCGACCGGCAACCTGGCGACCGAGGATCTCGTCTGGGCCCTTGACGGCTTGGGGATCGAGACCGGAGTCGACCTCGAGGCGCTGGTGCAAACCAGTGCGTGGATGGCGGGGCATCTCGGCAGGCCGTCGCCCTCAAGGGTCGTCAAGGCGCTGGCCGGTAGCTCGAGCGGTGACAATGTCTGATCCGACGCCGCCTGATCCGACGCCGACAGATCCGACGCCATCAGAGGCCACCTCGCCAAGAGGGCTGAAGGGTTGGCTGGCCAGGCGCGCCGAAGCCATGCTGCGCAAGCCCCGCCGTGCTCTGCCCGAGCTCACCGAGCCCGGGGATTGCCAGGTCGTCCTCCAGGTGACCGGAGCCAGCCCGGTGACCGTCATCACCGTCATCACCGAGGCGACCGGGCTCGACTTCATGTCCGCCAGCAAGTTCGCGCAGGATGCGCCGGCAGTCGTGGTGTCGGGGATCAGTGAGGCCAGTGCCGAACGTGTGGTCGAGCGACTGCAGAAGGCTGGTGCGAAAGCCGTCACCGGAGAGCCGTACCGGCCAGCGTGAAATGACTGAGCGGTCAGCTGACTGCTGCGCCGGTGATCCGGTGGATCGAGAAGGTGTGCTCGACATTGGATCCCTCCACAGAGCCGTAGGCGCGTCCGCCCTCGATTCGCCTGGGATAGAAGAGTATTCGCTGGGTTCGGCCATCGGCATCGGCATAACCGATCCACACTCCCAGGCTGTCGGCCGACGCCTCGCGAAGCAGGGCCAGCGCGACGGCCGGCTCAGTGGAAGGCAGTCGAGGTCCGGGCTGGGACCGCGCGCGCTCCCGTTCGAAGGCTGCGGACTCCTCCCCTGCGCGCAGGGCGGAGACAAGGGTCTCGGTCAGCTCGTCATCGACCACTGACGTGATTCTCGGCGTGGCCGGCGGACGGCGGGGGGGGGTGCGGTGCTGTGGAACGCGTGGGATCTGGACTCCGCCCTCGGTCGTCTCGGCGACCGGGGCAAAACCGTTCTCGCGCAACATCTCCAGGACAACCAGGGTGTGTGCCTGCGACACGACGACTGTCGGTGCAACACGCCTGAGCTGCAGTGCGGCAAGCCCGCGATCGGCCAGTATGGTGTCCAGCACCGCCGTGTCGTCGCTGCGGATGTAAGCCGAGACCGGACCCACCCTCGTCTGGCCGTGACGCCGGGCGACATCGCCCACCAGGTACTCAAGTGGCTGGGGGACTGGCGTACGGCTGGCGTCCTGCAACGCGTCCAGGACCTGCGCCGAAGACCAACCGGCGTCCAGGCCCCGGCGAACGCTTTGCGGGGAGAAACGGTAGACCGTTGCACCGCCTCGCGACTCCACGTCGGCGACCAGGCGCATGAATTGAGCAAGGCTGCCTTCGAGCCGGCCGGGCGCGACCGCTGTCAGGTCCGCCTGCAGGAGGACGTGTTCGACGGGTGAGGGCAGATGGGTGTCGATCGCCTCCTCTGCGGCAGACGGGTTGGCCGTGGCCTCGAAGAGGAGGCGCCCGGCGGTGCTGAGGGCTCCGCGCCCTGTGACCCCCAGCCACTCGGCCTCGCGCAACACTGCGGCCGTGACCGCTTGGATGATCTCGGTCCGGCGCATCGGCCGGCGCCAGCTGATGCGGTTGGCCAGGCTGGGCAGATCCGGTGCGTGCCCTTGGGGCATCGCGGCCAGCTCGGTCAGCACATCGCCGCGGAGCTGACGCATCGGCGGATAGACGACCTCGCCGCTGAGTGCGTTGATGGGGCTGCCCCCGCCGGCAGGAACCGTGCCCACCAGGTGCGGAGCGCGACCCGAGGACAACCAGTCCTGGCTGAGCCGGACCCAACGGTTTGCCGAGGGTTTCTGCTGCCACTCGTCATATCCAGGCGTCGGCGCCCACACCGGCTCCAGTGACCCATCGTCGGCCAGCAACCCCGCGGCGTAGGCCGTTTCGACAACGAATGCGGCATGCGCCGGATCGACATCCAGGATCGAGGCCAGGCGTTTGAAGTCCCGCACTGAGAGGCCACCGGCGCGCAGGACCCGCGGTGGGCGAGGACCCCAGTCCGCGGCGAGCTCGTCGACCAGGCCGAGGAGCTCGGAAGCCTGACCTCCGGCCGCGTCATCCACAGAGGACTGCTCGTGGGTCGTGACGGCCAGCTTCGGCGCGGTCAGCGCGGTCTCCTGGTGCAGCTTTCCCCCGCGCAGCCTCAAGGCCACCTCGCGGGGCAGGGCGACGCGTTCGCTGGACAGTGCGCTGAGCAGCTGATGAGACAGCAGCCAGGCGCCGGCGCCGGCCATCGGCCCTCCGGCAGACAGCGTCCCTATCGGCGGTCCCCAGGTGAGCATGTCGAGTATGTTTCGGGCGCCGGCGGGCGCGGAGGCGATGACCTGGTCGAGTGCCTCGCAGGAGAGAGACCAGTCAGGGGTCGAGCCGGGCAGTTCCGCAATGGCCGGTCCGAGGCCGGCCGGATTGGGACCGAGCACCTCGGAGACTGCCCGCACCACGTGCTGACCATCGCCGCTGTGCCAGAGCAACCCGCGATCCCAGAGCTCGGTGACGAATCCGCCAAGGGATCGCACGGAGCCGCCGACAAGCTTTGCGGTCACGGCGAGGTCGACTGGGTCGCCGCTGACAACGAGTGCCTCCAGGACCTGCAGGTGCCCACGGTCGAGCCCGTCCAGGGCCCGCTGGACGCTGGCCCGCGTGCTTGCCCGAGCGGCCAGCGAGGTCAGGTCACTCGGTGCCGGCCGCGCGAGGTCGGGTCGACGGCGGACCAGCGCACGGAGCTGCTCATCGCTTCGACTTCGGACGTCATCCGCGAGGCTGCGGGCGGCGGCTGGTCGGGACGAGGAGGTAGACACACGTCATACGGTAGTTGGCCTCGGCACTCTTGCCTGCAGGTCGGCTCATCGGTGCCAAGATAGCGACCACTCACCTCGTACTCGCGGAGGAACTGTGCAGGCTCAAAAGCTCTCGTCCTATGGCTCCGGGGCATCAGACGTGCCGCTGCTCGGCGACACGATCGGAGACAACCTGGCGCGCACGGTCATGCGGGTGCCCGATGCCGAGGCGCTGGTAGACGTGCCCAGCGGTCGCCGGTGGACGTACGCCGAGCTCGATGCTGACGTCACGGCGCTGGCTCTGGGCCTGCTGGCCGGGGGCATCGAGGCCGGTGACCGGATCGGCATCTGGTCGCCGAACTGTCCTGAGTGGACCCTGCTGCAGTACGCCACGGCCAAGGTGGGTGCGTTACTGGTCAACGTCAACCCGGCCTACCGCAGCCACGAGCTCGCCTATGTCCTCGGGCAGTCGGGCATGCGCATGCTCGTCAGCGCCGTGATTCACAAGACCTCCGACTACCGGGCCATGATCGAAGAGGTGCGTTCGCAGTGTCACGACCTGCGCGAAGTCGTCTACATCGGCGAGGCAAGCTGGGTTGAGCTGATCGCCGCAGGGTCGGCCGCCTCGATGGATCAGCTGGCAGGGAGGATGGCGACGCTGAGCCCCGACGACGCGATCAACATCCAGTACACCTCCGGCACCACGGGCTTCCCCAAGGGCGCCACGCTGAGCCACCACAACATCCTCAACAACGGCTTCTTCGTCGGCGAGCTCGTCGGCTACACCGAGCAGGACCGGATCTGTCTGCCAGTGCCGTTCTACCACTGCTTCGGCATGGTGATGGGGTCACTTGCGGCGGTCTCCCACGGGGCATGCGCAGTCATCCCATCCCCATCCTTTGACCCTGCTGCGACTCTCAGGGCCGTTGAGCAGGAACGTTGTACCAGTCTGTACGGCGTACCCACGATGTTCATCGCGGAACTGGGGCTGTCCGACTTCGCCACCTACGACCTGACAAGCCTGAGGACGGGAATCATGGCCGGCTCGCCGTGTCCCGTCGAGGTGATGAAGCGCGTGGTGGACGAGATGCACATGTCAGAGGTCGCCATCTCCTACGGGATGACCGAGACCTCGCCGGTGTCCACGATGACCCGCGTGGACGACGACCTTGCTCGCCGGACCGGGACCGTAGGACGGGTCATGCCACATCTTGAGGTCAAGGTTGTCGACCCGGTGAGCGGGCGCACTGTTCCGCGGGGCGAGCCGGGGGAGCTGTGCACCCGGGGCTACAGCGTGATGCTCGGCTACTGGGAGCAGCCGGACAAGACGGCCGAGGCCATCGACGCAGCTCGCTGGATGCACACCGGCGACCTGGCGACGATGGATGACGAGGGCTACCTGTCCATCGTCGGCAGGATCAAGGACATGGTGATCCGCGGCGGTGAGAACGTGTATCCGCGAGAGATCGAGGAGTTCCTCTACAGCCATCCGGATATCGCCGATGTTCAGGTCATTGGGGTCCCCGACCCCAAGTACGGCGAGGAGCTGATGGCCTGGATCGTGATGCGTGCGGGCGCAGAGCCGTTGACGACCGAGGATGTTCGCACCTTCTGCCAGGGTCAGCTTGCGCACTACAAGGTGCCCCGCTACGTCCATGTCGTTGACGGGTTCCCGATGACCGTGACCGGCAAGATCCGCAAGATGGAGATGCGGGCAGATGCAGCGGAGATCCTCGGTCTTGCGGACGAGGGCTCATAGGGAACTCTCAGGGAGCTCGCTGACATCTCACGGGCTGCTGAGGGATCCTGGGTGTGTAGCGAAAGGAACGCCATGACAGATCAGCCTCCCGACAAGCCGTCGGGACACCCGGCCCGACCGCCAGGGCAGGCCAACCCGCCGACACAGCCGATGACGGCTTCCGCGAATATCCCCACCGCAGCCAACCCTGCCGGTGCACCGACAGTCGCGCCAACAAAGAGCGGGTGGCATCAGATGACGTTCACCCGCGGCCGGCGGTGGGCGATCGCCATAGCTGCGGGCGTTCTCGCCTGTCTGATGTTGCTCGGCATCGGTGTTGCAGGCCTGCTGGTGCTACGCAACCACGACCGTTTCGGCATGACTGGGCAACGGCAGGGCGGCTTCTCCCGCCTGTTCGGCCAGGGCAACGGCCGCGGTTCCCGCGGAAACGACGGTTACCACCCCGTGCTGCCTGGTGGGCCGGGGTTGCGCGGTCGGGCCCAGGGGCTGGGCGGGCTCGGGGGCCTCCTGGGTGGAACGGCCCTGCACGGCAACGTGACCGCGATGGTCAATGGTTCAGTCCAGGCCCTGGTCTTCCAGCGGGGGGCTGTCAGCGCGGTCAGTGCCACGTCGGTCACGCTCAAGAGCTCGGACGGCTTCATAGGCACTTACGGTCGCAGCAGCGCCACTAACTCGATGATGGCGGCCCCAGTCACGGGTGGGCAGGCTCTCGTCCTGGCTCGCGCCTCCGACAAGGTGGCCATCACGATCGTGTCGACGCCGGCCAATGCGGGTGTTGCGCCGAGCAACTAGCTGTGTGGGTCGTATCGTCCTGACGTGAGCGTTCTTCCCAGCGGCGAGCAGTGGACCATCCGGCACGGCGACCACGAAGCCGTGGTGGTCGAGGTGGGCGGCGGTCTGCGCACCTATGTCTTTCGCGGTCAGCACGTGCTAACCGGATACCCTCCGGGCGCCCGCTCCTCGGCTGGACGTGGACAGCTGCTGATGCCGTGGCCCAACCGGATCCGCGACGGCCGGTACACCTTCGCCGGCCAGGGCCACAGGCTCGCGCTCACCGAGCCGGAACGCGGCAATGCGATCCATGGGCTCGTTGCCTGGGCGATCTGGTCGGTCCTGGAGCAAGCCGAGGACACGGTGACCCTCGGCTGCCGGATTCGTCCACAACAAGGCTGGGAATGGAGCCTGGATCTTTCCGTCACCTACGCCCTGACGGCCTCAGGCCTGATCGTGACCCCGCGCGCCCGCAACGTCGGGACCAGCGCCGCGCCGTTCGGCTTCGGAGCGCACCCCTATCTCAGCGTTGGTGAGGATCGGGTTGACGAGGTCGAGCTGGGCGTACCGGCGGCTGCCCTTGTCGAGGTGGACGAGCGCCTGCTGCCCGTGGGGTTGGCAGCAGTGAGTGGCACGGATATGGACTTCCGCCAGCCACGACTGCTGGGCGGGCTGGCCGTGGACACCACCTTCACCGATGCCGTCGCCGATGCCGATGGTTGCTGGCGGGTGACCCTCGCACATCCGCACACCGGCCGCGTGGTCACTCTCTGGGCGGACGCCTCGGCGTACCAGTGGCTGCAGGTCTTCACGGGGGACTCGCTGCCACTGGCCTCCCGGCGGACCAGCGGGATCGCGGTGGAGCCGATGACTTGCCCGCCGGACGCCTTCAACTCCGGCGACGACCTGCTCGTCCTCGAGCCAGGGCAGGAGTTCGCGGCGCCATGGGGGATCACGCCCGGCTGAGCTCTGCCGTCGCAGTTGTGATGCCGTTGGCCTGCGCCGAGATCCGGTGCTCGACCGCGATTGCGATCAGGGACATCAGGGCGCACCCCAGGATCAGCAGGCCGATGAACTCCACGTTGAAGCGGGCGCCGAGCATCACTCCGGTCACGACCGGCCCGGTGATAGCCGCAAGCTGGAAGGCACCAGCCATCACCGCGTTGTAGCGCCCGCGCAGATGATCTGGCGACAGATCGTTGGTGATGGCCGGGATGGTCGGCTGCAGCAGGGTCTCGCCGAGTGCGAACATCGCCATGCCGCCGATGATCAGCGCGTCCGCCGACGGCGTGCCCGGCAGAAGGCCGGAGAAGCCGGTCATCAGCCACGACACCGACCACAACGCCGACAGGACGAGGATCACCCGGGTGCGGCGGCGGCCTTCGATGCGCTGCAGCACGAGTAGCTGAAGCAGGACGATGGTCACCGTGTTCGCAGCGAAGGCATAGCCGATGGTTCGGGTCGAGACCCCGCCCACCAGCCGCGCATACGCGGTGAAGCCCGCCTCCGTCTGGGCGTAACCCACAAAGGCTGACAGGAAGGTCAGCGCGGCCACGGGCACCAACGCCTTGTCCCGAAGGACGTCCAGGTACGACGTCTGTACCGGTGAGCCGTCCAGCTCGCTGACCGGGTGGTCCACCTTGCCGCTCACGTGTCGAAGGGGCCCGACAAGAACCGCAAGGGGTGCCAGGAAGCTGAAAGCGTTGCCCAGGTAGATGGCCACGAACGTGCCAGGTC
>DAITND010000002.1:0-60086 GCA_036834825.1 Dermatophilaceae bacterium | reverse complement strand
CGGGCTCTTGGCACCAAAGAGGGGCCGACGTCGCCACGAGTGACGGTCCACCCCCCATTTTCATCCTTCGGGGTGGCGGCGCAAGCCGCCATGAGTGACTTATACGACGATGACGTGTTCCAGCTGCTGGGAGAGACAAGCAGGCATGGACCTGTTCGACGGAACCTTCCGGTGCGCGAACTGCGGTCCTGCCGTATGGCGTGACCTGAACGCTGCCAGGGTGATCCTGGCCACGGGTGAACGTATCCGTGCTCATGCTGACGACGTCAGACACCTACTGGCTTCCTCCGGGCCGGTTGTGGGTGCCATCCAAGTCAGAAATCCCCGGCCCTTCGCCGTGGGGAACCGTTAACCGACGTATATCCTGTCAATGAGATGACCTGCCGACCTATTTCCTGAAAGGAACCTTCAGTGACTGCAACTGACATCCGACCCGTCGATCCGAGCAGCCATTCCGCGGCCGCCGGGCACCCAGTTTCGACCGACGAGCACATCACGCTCGCCGAGGAGGTCATGGCACACAACTACCACCCGCTTCCCGTGGTGATCGCCGAAGGCCACGGCGCCTGGGTGACCGACGTGGAGGGTCGGCGTTATCTCGACGCCCTGGCCGGCTACTCCGCGCTGAACTTCGGTCACGGCCACCCAGACCTGGTCGCGGCAGCTCAAGCTCAGCTGACGCGGGTGACCCTAACCAGCCGGGCGTTCCACAACGACCAGCTCGGGCCGTTCTGCCGAGATCTGGCCGCGCTAGCCGGTATGGAACTGGTCCTGCCGATGAATACCGGCGCCGAGGCCGTCGAGACCGCGATCAAGGTCGCCCGTAAGTGGGGGTATGACATCAAGGGTGTCCCGGACGGTCAGGCGAACATCATTGTGGCCGACGGCAACTTCCACGGCCGCACGACCACAATCGTCAGCTTCTCCACCGACGAGGTGGCGCGGGCAGGCTTCGGGCCCTTCACCCCTGGTTTCACCGTAGTGCCGTATGGCGACACGCAGGCCCTGCGGGCAGCCGTCACCCCCAACACTGTCGCCGTGCTGATCGAGCCGGTGCAGGGCGAGGCCGGTGTGATCGTGCCGCCGGCGGAGTACCTACCGGCGGTGCGAGACCTGTGCACCGAGCAGAACGTGCTGTTCATCGCCGATGAGATCCAGTCAGGCCTTGGTCGCACCGGCACCACCTTCGCGTGTGAGCTCGAGAACGTAGTGCCGGACATGTACATCCTGGGCAAGGCGCTCGGCGGCGGCATCGTGCCGGTCTCCGCGGTGGTCTCGTCGCGGGCGATCCTGGGAGTGATCAAGCCGGGCAACCACGGCTCGACCTTCGGCGGAAACCCGCTCGCCGCAGCGGTGGGCTTCGCGGTCGTCAAGCTCCTGGCCGCAGGGGAGTACCAAGAACGCGCAAAGGTGCTCGGTGAGCAGCTGCGCCTGCGCCTTGAGGCCCTCATCGGTCACGGCGTCATCGCCGTTCGGACGCGTGGCCTGTGGGCCGGGGTCGACATCAACCCTGAGCTGATGACCGGCCGTGAGATGTGCGAACGCCTCCTTGCCAAGGGGGTCCTCGCCAAGGACACCCATGGGTCCACGGTGCGTCTCGCTCCGCCGATCGCGATCGAGGCGGAAGACCTTGGCTGGATGGTCGACCAGTTCGCCGCCGTCCTGGCCGAAGCAAGCAGAACAGTCAAGCCGGCTTGACTGTTCTGCTTGCAACGTGGGAACGTTCGAGGACTTGACACCTGCGTTCTGGGGAAGCCGGTCGGACACCGGCGCTGACCCGCAACCGTAGGCCGCCTTCGCTCGTCGTGCCCTCATCGGCGCAGATCGAAGCCACGCGGCAAGCCGGAGCACCAGATCGCAGGCCCAAGGCTCCACCATTCGTCCGCCGAGGTCTGCGGTCCGGAGTCGGTCGTTGTGGCGTACCCCGCCCGACCTCCCTCACCGGCGCGAGAGAGGTCCAACCCATGAAGTCCCCCCGTCACGCGCGCATCTGGCGCGCTGCCGTCATCGCGATTCTGCTCACCCTGGCCGGGGGAGTCCTCGCCGCACCGGCCCAGGCCGCCGCCTACCGGTACTGGGGGTACTTCCACCTCACCAAGGGCGCCTGGACCTTCGCCCAGACCGGACCTGCCCAGATCATGCCGGCCGACGGCGCGGTCGAGGGCTGGCGTTTCGCGGTCGCCGACCAGAGCTCGGTACGCACCCCTCGCGCGGCGCCCACCTTCGCCGCGCTGTGCAAAGGCACGGCGATCAAAGCGGGCAGCAAGCGGGTGGGCCTGGTCCTGGACTTCGGCCGCTCGGCTGACAGCGCTGACGGCGTGACGCCTCCCGCAGCGCAAGCCACCTGCGTGAGCGTGCCCGTCAAGGCCACGGGCAACGACGTTCTGGTGGCCGGGGGCGCCACCCTGCGTCTGGACAAGGCGTTGAACTGCGCCATCGACGGCTGGCCGTCCACCGGCTGCGGCGACGCCGTCGCGCACGTGTCAGCCGCTGCGGCCAGCCCGGACACCAAGATCACGATCGCCGCACCCAAGGCCAATGCGGCCAGCCGGCCTGCGGACAAGAGCTCGAGCGGCTCGGGCGGGCTGGTCCTGGGCGGTGCGGGGGCCCTCGCCCTGGTCGGTGCTCTCGGGTACGCGGCATGGCGTCGCGGCCGCGACGCCACGGACGACTGAGCATGGCGGTACCACCGTGAACCGCGCCCTGCACAACCCCCGGTTACCGCGTCTGCTGCACCCGGCGGCGTGGTGGGTGTGGGCGATCGGCCTGGCGATGGCTGCGAGCCGAACCACGAACCCGTTGCTGCTCGCCCTGATCGTGGCCGTCGCCGGCTACGTCGTGGCGGCTCGCCGCGAGATCGGCGCGGCGTCACCGTTCGGCGCCTTCCTGCGCCTCGGCCTGTTCGTCATCGCGATGCGGGTGCTGTTCGAGGCGTTGTTGGGCGGCGGCGTTCCCGGGCGCACCGTGCTCCTGAACCTCCCGCAGGTGCCCCTACCCGCAGGTGGCGTACGACTCGGCGGCGCGGTGACCCTGGAGGGGGTCCTGGCAGCCGCCTACGACGGGGCCCGACTGGCCGCGGTGCTCGCCTGCATCGGCGCCGCAAACGCCCTCGCCAGCCCACGGCGGTTGCTGCGCTACGTGCCGGCCACGCTCTACGAGGTGGGCACGGCACTGGTGGTCGCCCTCACCTATGCCCCACAGCTCGTGGATGACGCCCGACGCGTACGCGCGGCCCGACGGTTGCGAGGACACGCCGGGCGCGGTCCCCGCGAGCTGGCACGACTCGCCGTACCCGTCCTGGACAGTGCGCTCGAACGCTCGCTGGACCTCGCGGCGTCGATGGAGTCGCGCGGGTACGGACGCTCGGTGCACCGCAACGCCGGCTCTCGGCGCAAGGCCACGGCGCTGACCCTCTTTGGCCTTGGTGGTGTCGTGGCCGGTGTCTACGGTCTCCTGGACGGCGGCTCCGCACCGTTGCTCGGCCTGCCGCTGTTGGTGGTGGGCTCTGCAGCGGCGGCCGCATCTCTGGCGGTTGGCGCCCGCCGAGAGCGCCGCTCGCGTTACCGGCCCGACCCATGGGCAGCCCCCGAATCGGTCGTGGCGCTCAGCGGCGCGATCGCCGGCGGGCTCGTCCTCGTGGCCTCACAACGCGGCGTGCCCGGCATCATGCTGCAGACCTCACCGGCGGTCTGGCCGACCCTGCCCTGGTTACCGGCTCTCGGCCTGCTGCTGGGGCTGCTTCCCGCCTGGCTTTCTCCGCTGCCCCCGGTGCGGGCGCTCGAACGGGCCGGTGGCCTGCAAGACAAGCACAGCCCCAACGCCCACACCAGGAACGTCCACTCTGAGGACGTCGGCACGCAGGACATCCACAAGAGTGTCGGGAGCGCGTCATGATCCGGTTCGAGAACGTCGGTGTCAGGTTCAAGGACGGCGGCCGGCCCGTGCTCAGCGGCGTGGACCTGCACGTCGAAGAGGGCGAGCTGGTTCTCGTTGTGGGGGCCACCGGAAGCGGCAAGACCACCTTGCTCCGCTGCGTCAACGGGCTGGTTCCGCATTTCAGCGGGGGCACCCTCAGCGGGCGGGTCACCGTCGACGGTCGTGACACACGCACCCACCGTCCGCGTGACCTCGCGGACGTCGTCGGCGTTGTGGGTCAGGACCCGGCGGCGGCGTTCGTGACCGACACGGTGGAGGAGGAGCTCGCCTACGGAATGGAGTCCCTCGGTGTCCACGGTGACGTCATGCGACGCCGTGTCGAGGAGACACTGGACCTGCTCGGCCTTGCCGAGGTGCGTCAGCGAGCCCTGCGCACGCTCTCGGGCGGACAGCAGCAGCGCGTGGCCATCGGAGGCGTGTTGGCCGCACACCCACGGGTCCTGGTACTGGACGAACCGACCTCGGCGCTCGACCCGGTCGCAGCCGAGGAGGTGCTGGCCGCACTTACCCGGCTTGTCCACGACCTGGGCCTGACCGTTCTGCTTGCCGAACACCGGCTCGAACGGGTCGTCCAGTACGCCGACCGGGTGGTCGTCGTCGAGAACGGGCAGGCCCGATCGGACCTGCCCGCGACCGCAATGGCCAAGTCGCCGGTGTCGCCGCCCATCGTCGACCTCGGCCGCCTGGCCGGCTGGTCGCCGCTGCCT
The DNA here is from genome assembly GCA_036834825.1 of Dermatophilaceae bacterium. GTDB lineage: Bacteria > Actinomycetota > Actinomycetes > Actinomycetales > Dermatophilaceae > UBA4719. The sequence goes on along the minus strand of DAITND010000002.1, from coordinate 55,443 downwards.
CTGTCAGTACGCGACGCGCGTCGCCTCTCCGGGCCGATGCGCCGGGTGCTGGCCAGCGCCACCCCCGCCCGGGTGGTCAGATCAGTCACCGTGAGCGGCCAGAGCCAGTCCCTGCTCAGCGCGCGGGCGCTGGTGGTCAACCGTGGGCGCCGGACGGTGCTGTGCGGCATCGATCTGGAGCTGCGCGCGGGCGAAGTTGTGGCACTGATGGGTCGTAACGGATCCGGCAAGTCCACCCTTCTAGCCGCGGCGTGCGGCCAGCTGCCCGCGCGCGCAGGGAGCGTGCGCACCGGTGGCCTTGACCCCGCCTCTCTGAAACCCCGTGACATCTTGAGGCACGTTGGCCTGGTCCCGCAGGACCCAGGCATGCTGTTGTACGCCGAGACAGTCGGCGCCGAATGTCACGCGGCCGACAGCGACGTCCGGGCCGCACCCGGCACGACGCGCGCCTTGCTGTTGCACCTCGCGCCCGACGTCCAGGAGGGCACCCACCCACGTGACCTCTCGGAGGGGCAACGTCTGGCCCTCGCGCTGGCCATCGTCCTGGCGGGCAGGCCACCTTTGGTGCTGCTGGACGAACCCACCCGCGGGCTGGACTATGGCGCCAAAGCCCGGCTCGTCGCCTCGCTGCGTTCGCTGGCAGCCGACAGCCATGGTGTTCTGGTGGCCACCCACGATGTCGAGCTGGTGGCCGAGCTGGCTGACAGGGTCATCGTCATCGCGGACGGCGAGGTGGTGACCGACGGCCCTGCCGCTGCTGTGCTTGCCGGCTCACCCGCTTTCGCACCCCAGGTGGCCAAGGTGATGCACCCGCAGCCCTGGCTCACCGTCGCCGATGTCGCGGCCGCGCTGGAAGCCTCGTGACCAGCCCCCGCGCCCAGCTCCCGAACGAGCCCGTCCTCGCCGTTCCCTGGCGGGCAGCGGTCACGTTGACAGGGACCACCCTGGTGGGGCTGGCCGCCTTTTTGTGGCCCTTCCTGGCAAAGCCCAGATCGGGTCTGGCGCACAGTGCAGACGCGCCATGGCTGTTCGTGCTGCTCGTCGCTCTGCTGGCCGCACTGGTCATGGCCGAGCTGTCCGGCGGCGGCATGGACGCCAAGACGGTCGCGGTGCTCGGCGTGCTCGCTGCCGCCGGCGGGGCGCTGAGGGTGCTCGGCGCCGGGACCGCCGGGCTGGAGCCGATGTTCTTCCTGGTGGTCATCGCCGGCCGGGTGCTCGGGCGCGGGATGGGCTTCGTACTCGGTGCACTCGCCGTGCTTGTCGGCGCCTTCCTGACCGGGGGAGTCGGCCCCTGGGCACCGTTCCAGATGATCGCCGCCGGCTGGGTCGGCTTCGGCGCTGGCTCCCTGCCAAGGGCGAGCGGGCGCCCCGAGCGGGTGGTCCTGGCCTGCTACGGGCTGGTGGCTGGCCTCTTGTACGGGCTTGTCATGAACCTGTGGTTCTGGCCCTTCCTCACCTCGGGTGCACCAGCCGGGATGGCCTTCGTGCCAGGAGAGCCCGTGGCGGCCAACATCTCGCACTACGCCGCCTTCTACCTGGCCACCAGTCTGAGCTGGGACCTCCCCCGAGGGGTGCTCACAGCCGTCCTGGTGCTGGTCGCCGGACGACCTGTGCTGGCCAGCCTGCGACGTGGCACCCGTCGTGCTGCGTTCGGAGCCACCGGCCAGTTCGTGAGAGGTAAGGCACCAGTGAGTGATGATTCTCTCATCAGTGGGCCACCATGAGACGATGCGAAACACCAAAAACCCTTGCACAGCAACGCAAACGCATGAACTTGAGTGTCCGGGGCCCGGTTGGCATCAAGGACGTTGACACGACCCGGTTGAGCCTTTTTGTGTCGGTTGCGCGACAATGCCGATTGTGATGCGCAACGCGGCGCACCACTGATGACGGGAGCGCTGATGTCGGCGAGGAATGACAAAGGGGCCGCGGGACCGAGCGTCGGTCAACTGCGCGAGCGCGTGGAGATGATGCGGGGCAATCCCGTTGACTCGGTTGAGGTGCGACCCGGCCATCTGGCGGGCCTGCGCGCGACCGGTGGGGTGGCCTGAGTGGCCACCAAGCTCGAGGTCGGGGTAAGCACGCCCGGCAGAGCCCCGATTGCCGCGGCAACGCTGCGCAAGGACAACTGGAAGAAGTCGCCGCTACTGACCTTCATCGGTCTGTCGGCCTTTGTGCTGTACGGCTTGATCCGGACCGCCAGCCAGAGCGACTACTACGTGTCGGCGTACCACTACCTGTCGCCGTTCGCCTCGCCCTGCGTGAGCTCGACCTGCGCACAGGGAGCCAGTGAGTTCGGCACGTTCGGCGCGTTTCCGGCGATGGTCCCGCTGGCTATCCTCACCCTGCCGTTCCTGCTCGGCTTCCGGCTGACCTGCTACTACTACCGCAAGGCCTACTACCGTGCGTTCTGGCAGTCGCCGGTCGCGTGTGGTGTGCCCGAGCCCCGCGGCAAGTACACCGGCGAGACCCGGTTCCCGCTCATCGTCCAGAACGCGCACCGCTACTTCTGGTTCGTCGCGGTCCTGATCTCACTGATCAACACCTGGGACGCGATCAGGGCATTCCACTCCCCGACCGGCTTCGGCTTCGGTCTGGGCAACATCATCCTCGTCGTCAACGTCGTGCTGCTGTGGTCGTACACGATGGGCTGCCACTCGTGCCGGCACATCACACTGGGTCGGATCAACCACTTCTCCAAGCACCCGGTGCGCTACTGGCTCTATGAGCGCGCCAGCTGGCTCAACGGCCGGCACATGCAGCTTGCGTGGACCACGTTGGCCACGCTCGTGTTCACCGACGCATACATCGCGCTGGTTTCCGCAAACGTCATTTCTGATCTGAGGTTCATCGGATGAGCAGTCTTCTCGAACGGCACAACTACGACGTCATCGTCATCGGTGCCGGAGGTGCCGGCCTGCGAGCGGCGATCGAAGCGCGCGAGCAGGGCCTGCGCACCGCAATCCTGTGCAAGTCCTTGTTCGGCAAGGCCCACACGGTCATGGCCGAGGGTGGCATTGCCGCTTCCATGGGCAACGTCAACTCCAAGGACAGCTGGCAGGTCCACTTCTGTGACAGCCTGCGCGGCGGGAAGTTCCTGAACAACCCCCGCATGGTCGAGCTGCACGCCAAAGAGGCACCGGATCGCGTCTGGGAGCTTGAGACCTACGGCGCACTGTTCGACCGCACCCCGGACGGCAAGATCAGCCAGCGCAACTTCGGCGGGCACGAGTACCCACGGCTCGCCCACGTGGGGGACCGCACCGGGCTCGAGCTGATCCGCACCCTGCAGCAGAAGATCGTCTCCCTCCAGCAGGAGGACCTGAAGGAGCACGGCGACTATGAAGCCCGGATCAAGGTGTTCGCCGAGCTGACCGTCACCGAGCTGGTCAAGGACGGCAGTGCCATAGCCGGCGCATACGGCTACTACCGCGAGACCGGCAACTTCGTACTGTTCGAAGCCCCCGCCGTGATCATGGCGACCGGCGGGATCGGCAAGTCCTTCAAGGTCACCAGCAACTCCTGGGAGTACACCGGAGATGGGCATGCACTCTGCCTGCGTGCCGGGGCCAACCTGATCAACATGGAGTTCATGCAGTTCCACCCGACCGGCATGATCTGGCCGCCGTCGGTCAAGGGCATCCTGGTGACAGAGTCGGTTCGAGGCGACGGCGGGATCCTGACCAACGCCGAAGGCAAGCGCTTCATGTTCAACTACGTCCCGGACGTCTTCCGCGGCCAGTACGCCGAGTCCGAGGAAGAGGGCGACCGTTGGTACGACGACCAGGAGAACAACAAGCGCCCTCCTGAGCTGCTGCCGCGCGACGAGGTCGCGCGGGCGATCAACAGCGAGGTCAAGGCCGGCCGGGGCACCCCCCATGGCGGTGTCTACCTGGACGTGTCAACCCGAATGACCCCCGATGTGATCAAGAAGAAGCTGCCGGCCATGCATGCTCAGTTCCTGGAGCTCGCGGACGTCGACATCACCACCCACCCGATGGAGGTCGGCCCGACCGCCCACTACATCATGGGCGGGGTGGAGGTCGACGCGGACACCGAAGCCACCGCCGTCCCGGGACTGTTCGCCTGCGGCGAGGTCTCGGGCGGAATGCACGGTTCCAACCGCCTCGGTGGCAACTCGCTGTCCGATCTGATCGTCTTCGGCCGGCGCGCCGGCCTGGGCGCAGCGGCGTACGTCGCCGGGCTCGGCGACAAACGGCCCACCGTCTCCGAGTCTGACCTCGAGACTGCGGGGAAGGCTGCACTCGCACCCTTCCACGCGGAACCAGCCCCCGGGCCCGATGGCACCACGGCCCCCGCACCCGAGAACCCGTACACCGTCCACACCGAGCTGCAACAGGTGATGAGCGACCTCGTGGGCATCATCCGCCGCGAGGGTGAGATCACCGAGGCGCTGCAAGAGCTGAAGTCGTTGCGCAGACGCGCCGAGCACGCCGCCGTCGAGGGCCACCGTCAGTTCAACCCCGGCTGGCACCTCGCACTCGACCTGCGCAACATGCTCGACGTCTCGGAGTGCGTGGCCAAGGCAGCGTTGGAACGCCATGAGAGCCGTGGCGGGCACACTCGCGAGGACTTCCCGATCATGGACCCCAACTGGCGTGGCGTTAACCTGGTTTGTCATCTGGTTCCTGGGACCAGCGACATCGAGCTGACCCACAAGCCGGTTCCGACCATCCGGCCCGACCTGCTGTCGCTCTTCGACCGCTCCGAGCTGGAGAAGTACATGACAGCGCCCGAGCTCGCCGTACTGGACAACCCGCAGACTCCGTCAGCGTCAGGGGAGAAGGCATGAGCTACAAGTCAAAGTTCAAGGTCTGGCGCGGCGGTGCCGACGGTGGTGACCTCAAGGACTACACGGTCGAGGTCAACGAGGGTGAGGTGTTGCTGGACGTCATCCACCGGCTGCAGGCGACGCAGGCGCCGGACCTCGCCGTGCGCTGGAACTGCAAGGCCGGCAAGTGCGGCTCCTGCAGCGCCGAGGTCAACGGCAAGCCCAGCTTGCTGTGCATGACCCGGATGAACACCTTCGTCCCGGAGGAGACGGTGACGGTGACGCCGATGCGCACCTTCCCGATCATCCGAGATCTGGTCAGCGACGTCTCGTTCAACTATGAGAAGGCCCGCCAGATTCCGGCATTCGCGCCGCCGGAGGGTGTGAAGCCGGGGGACTACCGGATGGCGCAGCTGGATGTCGAGCGCTCTCAGGAGTTCCGCAAGTGCATCGAGTGCTTCCTGTGCCAGGACGTCTGTCACGTGGTTCGCGACCACGACGACAACAAGGAAGCCTTCTCGGGGCCGCGGTTCCTGATCCGGGCAGCCGAGCTCTCCATGCACCCGCTGGACAGCAATACCCATCGTGCTGAGTTCGCCCGGGACGAGCAGGGGATCGGCCTGTGCAACATCACCAAGTGCTGCACTGAGGTCTGCCCCGAGCACATCAAGATCACCGACAACGCGATCATTCCCATGAAGGAACGAGTCGTGGACAAGAAGTACGACCCGCTGGTCTGGCTGGGCTCGAAGATCGGGCTTCGCCACGACTGAGTCACCCACCCCAAGGCACGCCCGGCCATCCAAGGTCGGGCGTGCCTTGCGTTGGCGGCCATTCCCATGGTGCGCATGAGGCTGTGTACCAAATCGAGACATACACCCGTTCCACTGTGACCACGGCTGACCCGTCGTATCCAGCAGCCTTCGGCTCATCGGGTGCGAATCTCCTGAAACGGTTGCCGGACAAGGACATTGGCCATGGCACGGGCACTGCCCCGGAGGCCAGCCGGGAGCCAGTCACACTCCTGCGCGGGTTCCCAGTGGCCACCGGACAGGTTCCGGGGTGACCTCATACGGAACAAACAGGTGCCAGGGGGCTTGCGCGATCGTGTTCCGCGCGGGACGCTGTAAGCGCTTACCCGCGAGGCGGTGACGGAAATGACAACACGCAAGCAGGGCAGGCGCCCGACGACGATATATTCCGTCGCGCAGCTGGCCGGAGTGTCCATCGCCACCGTCTCGCGGGTACTCCAGGGCACCAGGGCAACTTCACCACAAACCCGGGCCAACGTGCTTGCGGCCGTCGAGGAACTCGACTACGTGCCGCTCCAGGCTGCACGCAGCCTGGCGTTCCACCGGCACGAGGCCCACGGAATCATCGTGCCTGACCTCATCGGCCCCTACTACTCCGAGCTGCTGATGGGGTACGAGTCGGCTGCAGCGGAGCTCGGTCAGAGTGTGGTCATCGTCGTGGCGCACCCGAGTGAGGAAGCGACTCGGGCGGTCCGCCTGTCAAGCCGGGTGGACGGCATCGTCGTTGCCAACTCGACAATCTCCGATGACGCGGCACGATCCCTGGCTCAGCGGACCCCGGTGGTGCTGCTCGCGCGACCGACCGTGGCTGGATGTGACGCGGTCTCTGCCGAGAACTTCCACAGCGCAAGGACGTTGACCGAGCACCTCCTTGCCCACGGCAGACGCCGACTCTCCTTCGTTGGTGATCCTGACGGCTCACCCGACGTCCAGGAGCGCTATCTCGGCTTCATGGACGCCCTGTCCACGTCGGACACCTCTTGCGTCGGGCCGATCGTGAAGGTCGGTTTCCGCGAACGTTCTGGTGCCGATGTCGCCGCGCAGGTCACCGGGCACCCCACGCCACCAGACGCGTTGGTCTGCGCAAACGACGAGCTTGCGCTGGCGACGATGAAGGCGCTGCAGCATTCCGGAATCCGTATCCCGGACGACATCGCGATCGTGGGGTGGGATGACGTCATGACAGCGCGCTACATCAGCCCGGGCCTCACGACCGTACGTCAGCCCCTTTATGAGCTTGGCCGCGCTGCGGCGACCCGACTCCACGAACGTATTGCCGGTGCCCCCACGGTCCCGGAACCACTGATCCTGCCGACCGAGCTGGTTCTGCGGACCTCGTGTGGCTGTCCCGAAAAGGACGACCGCGACGAGCCGTGGGTCACGAGCTGAGACAGATCACTGCACTCGGGCCCAGACCCGACCAAGGAGAACAACGATGAAACGCAACACCCGCGCCACAGCAGTGGTCGCGCTCTGCCTCACGACGACCATGAGCCTCGCTGCCTGTGGTCGGTCGACAGACAAGGCCGCCACCCCGACCGACAAGGCCGGGTCCATCAGCTCGGGCAAGGCGACCGGGACCATCAACGTCTGGGGCATGGGCGGCGAGGGAGACAAGCTCCCCACGCTGGCCAAGCAGTTCGAAGCCGAGAACCCCGGCGTGAAGATCAACGTGACCGGTATCCCGTTCGACTCGGCGCACGACAAGCTCGCCACGGCCATCACCGCCGGCAAGACCCCGGACATCTCCCAGATCGGCACGACGTGGATGGGTGAGTTCGCCACCCAGGCGCTGGACCCGACGCCTGCCTCGATCGACAAGACCAGTTTCTTCGACGGAGCCCAGAAAACCACTGAAGTTGGCGGGACCTCATACGGGGTCCCGTGGTATGTCGAGACCCGTCTGGTCTACTACCGCAAGGACCTGGCCGCAAAGGCGGGTATCACGACGATGCCGACTACCTGGGCCGGCCTGAAGGCCATGGCCAAGGCGATGCAGACCAAGGCCGGGGCCAAGTGGGGCATCGACCTGCAGCCCGGCGGCCAGGGCTCCTGGCAGACGATCCTGCCCTTCGCCTGGTCCAACGGAGCTGAGGTCGCCACCGCTGACCACAAGAAGTACACCTTCGACACCCTGCAGATGGCCGAGGCTGTGAAGTACTACCAGAGCTACTTCACCGATGGCATCGCCGCCAAGCAGCTTCCCCTCAACTCACGCACTGCCAGCTTCGTCAACGGCTCCGTACCGATGTTCATCTCCGGTCCGTGGGAGAGCGGCGGCATCGACACCCTCGGTGGTCCCAGCTTCAAGGCGAAGTACGGCGTCTTGCAGATGCCCAAGCAGAAGACCGCCACCTCGTTTGTTGGCGGCTCGGACCTCGCAGTGTTCAAGAACAGCAAGAACCGCGACAGCGCCTGGAAGTTCGTCCAGTGGCTCTCGGACCCCAAGACCCAGGTCAAGTTCTTCGCGTTGTCGACCGACCTGCCGTCCGTCAAGAGCGCCTGGTTGGACCCCTCACTGACCGCAGACCCGAAGCTCGCGGTCTTCGGCAAGCAGCTCCAGGACGCCAAGGCTCCTCCGGCAACCGCCACCTGGGAGCAGGTCGCCGCAGCCTTCGACTCCGAGATGGAGAAGGTCGCCAAGTCCGGCGAGGACCCGGCTGCCGCACTGAAGGCCGTACAGGCCAAGGCTGACTCCACCGGCACCGGCAGCTGACGTTGTCCAACACCGCTCCGGCGCGCAGTCCTGAGGCCTCCGGGCCCCCGACTGCGCGCCGGGGGGCCGGCCTCAACCAGGACCGCCCATCGCCCCGGAAGCCGGGCCGCCACAAGGGCAGCTCGTCGCGACAGAGCAGGGCCGCCTGGATCCTGTCCCTGCCGTTCATGCTGCTCTTCGTGGTGTTCACCGCGGGGCCGATCATTTCCTCGCTGTACATGAGCTTGACCGATATCAAGTCCAGGGACCTGCGCTCACCGTTCGCCGTTGGCTTCGTGGGGCTTGAGAACTACGCCCACATCCTTGGTGACAGCTCGTTCCGGCAGTCCGCGTACAACACGGCCTACTTCGTGATTATTGGCGTCCCTCTGACGCTGGGCATCGCGCTGGCCGCTGCGATGGCCCTGGACAAGGGGATCACGAGGTTCCGCACGCTCTTCCGGGTTGGTTACTACACCCCTGTGGTCACCTCGATCGTCGCCGTGGCCGTGGTCTGGCGCTTCCTGCTCCGACAGGATGTGGGGCTGTTCAACACCATTCTCGGCTGGGTCGGCATCCATGGCCCGGACTGGCTCGGGTCCACGACGTGGGCGATGCCCTCGCTGATCGCGATGGCTTCCTGGCGCAACTTCGGCACCGCGATGATCATCTTCCTGGCGGGGTTGCAGTCCGTGCCGGTGATGCTGCAAGAGGCGGCCGCCATCGATGGGGCTTCGAGCTGGCAGCGATTCCGACACATCACCCTGCCCCTGCTACGCCCGACCATGTTGTTCGTCATGGTCACCACCACCATCGGCTACGTGCAGTTCTTCGAGGAGCCGTTCGTGATGACCAATGGTGGCCCGCTGGACTCCACCAAGTCGATGTCCATGTTCACCTACGAGCAGTTCGGCTTCGGCAACTACGGCTTCGCCTCCGCGGCCGGCTACGTGCTGTTCGTGATCATCGTCGCCCTTTCCGCGATGCAGTTCCGATTCTTCCGCTCCAACACCTGAGGGAGGCGCGACATGCTGAACACGAAGAGATCCGCCACCTCTGGATGGCTGCTGTACACCGTGGTGACCCTGGGGTTCATCGCCGTCGTCACACCGTTCGTCTGGATGATCCTCGGCAGCTTCAAGAACCCGGGAGAGCTGCTCCAGGTCCCGCCGACGTGGTGGCCGAAGGCGTGGACCCTGGACAACTACCGGACCCTGTTCACCAAGCAAAGCTTCCCGCGCTACTTCCTCAACTCCGTCATCGTTGCCGTCGTCGTGACGGCCGCCAACGTCACCTTCTGCTCCATGGTTGGCTATGCCCTGGCAAAGCTGCACTTCCGTGGTGAGAAGATGGTCTTTGGCCTGGTCATGGGCACCCTGATGGTCCCCGGCATGGTGACCCTGGTCCCCTTGTTCGTGCTGGTCGCGAATCTAGGTCTGGTCGACACCTATCCGGGGCTGATCCTGCCGTTCCTGGTGACACCCTTCGGCGTGTTCCTCATGCGTCAGTTCATCATCGAGCTGCCGGACGACCTTCTCGACGCAGGCAGGATCGACGGGGCCAGCGAGCTGCGCATCTTCCGCCAGATCATCCTTCCGCTTTGCGGACCGGGTGTTGCCACGCTCGGGATCCTGACCTTCCTCGGCCAATGGAACAACTTTCTGTGGCCGCTCGTGGTCGCCCAGACTCAGGACCACTACACGCTGCCCGTGGCGCTGGCGCTGTTCTCGAAGAATCAGCAGGTGACCCCCAACTACGGCCTCCTGCTGGCCGGGGCGACCGTGGTCGTCATACCCGTCCTGGTCGTCTTCCTGATCTTCCAGCGCCGGTTCATCGAGGGCATCGCCACCACTGGCATCAAGTAGACCCGGAGCTGAAGCCTCACCGCATCGCCCTCCGCGCATCACCGTCAGCGCATCACCCCTCACGCCATCACCCTCACGCCATCACCCTCATGGCATCGCCCTCAAGGCATCGCAGTCAAGGCATCGCCCGCACCGTATAGCCCGCACCCACACAAAGCATTGGCTACTCAAGGGAATCGCACATGACTGACTCTGCTCTCACCCGCAACCCGTTCGTCGCCACCCGCCGTCAGCTGCTTGCGCAAGGAGCGGCAGTCGCCGCTGTCACGCTGACCACCGCCCACGCGGCCACCGCTGCCGCGACGGCCTCGACCACTCCCGCGTCGACCGGGTCTGCATCAGGGCAGGAAGGTGGCATCGACCGCGCCACCATTGACCGTTGGGCACGCGACACCCGGGCCTCGATGGTCGCCATGGTGGTCCCACGCACCGGGTTGCCCACCGACAACATGAGCGGGCCTCTGGCATCGCCGATACGCAGCGGCTACACCTCGCCGACCAATATCGGTGGCTACCTGTGGAGCACCGTCGTCGCGCGCGAGCTCGGGATCATCAGCGAGGGGGGGTGCCTCACGCGGCTGAGCCAGACCCTGACGACCCTGTCAGGGCTGAAGCGCCATGAGCCCAGCGGGATGTTCTACAACTGGTATGACGAGGCCACCGGCGACGTCGTCACCGTGTGGCCCACGGACAACAGCAAGATCTACCCGTTCCTGTCCAGCGTGGACAACGGCTGGTTCGCCGCGGCGCTCATGGTCGTGCGCAACGCCGAGCCGGCTGTCGCCAGCCAGGCCAACGCCCTGCTGAGCACCATGAACTTCGGGATGTACTACGACAAGGACGCTCGCAAAGGCATCGCGGCCGGCCTGCTGCGCGGCGGGTTCTATGACGTCAAGCCGGCAGTGGGCACCGTTGAAGGTAACTACCTGGCCAACGGTCCGGACGTCTTCTACTCCCTCAACCACTACGACATCCACGTCACCGAGCCGCGGATCGCGAGCTACATCGGCATCGCCCACGGCCAGATCCCGCCGGCCCACTACTTCGCCACCCAGCGGGTGTTCCCGGCCTCCTGCGACTGGGACTGGCTCAAAGAGCAGGCGGTCGGGGCGCATCGCACCTACTACGGGACAGACGTCTTCGAGGGCGCCTTCACCTACCGTGGCATGCACATCGTGCCAAGCTGGGGCGGCGACATGTTCGAGGCACTCATGCCCGACCTGTTCGTCCCGGAGGCCAGCTGGGCGCCACGGTCCTGGGGCATCAACCACGCACTGACGGTGCGCGCGCACCGTGAGTTCGGGCTGGACGACGCCAAGTACGGCTACTGGGGCTTCTCACCAGCCAGCCGTCCCGGTGGTAACCCCGACTACAGCGCCTGGGGCGTCGAGGCCATCGGCATGAGCCCGGGCGGCTACCCCTCCGACATGGAGGGCACCGTCCTGGACCCCGGCTTCGGCCAATGTCGGGTGGGAAGTGCCCCCAACCCCACCTGGGGTGACGGGGTGGTCACCCCGCACGCCGCGTTCCTTGCCATGGCCTACGAACCCACCCAGGCCTACAACAACCTCGTGAAGATCGAGCGCGAGCTCAAGGCCTACGGCGAGGGCGGTTTCTTTGACGCTGTTGCCGTCAAGTCGGGAGTCGTCGCCAAGCGGTACCTGTCCCTTGACCAGGCCATGGTGCTGGGCGCGATCGGGAATGTGTTCTGCGACAACCTGATCAGACGTAACTTCATCGAGGGTGAGGTCCAGTCCACCATCAAGCCACTGATCGGGATCGAAGAGTTCGGGGCCGGAGTGATCTCCTGAGCGGCAAGCACGTGGGCACATCCACAGCGGCGGGCACATCCACATCGACGGGCACAGTCACGCACAGGTGCCAGCCGTCCGTGATGAACTGCGTCAGCAGCCGATCCGGCATGCAGGCGCAGTTCACGACCAGCGGTGTCCTGCGGCGACTGGAGGTCGGCGGTCGAAGCCTGCTGATGTACCCGGCCGACGAGCTGGAAGCCGGTCCGGCGAACATCTACCTGCGGATTCGAGGTGAAGAAGGTGCGCAGGCCGTGGCGCTGGTCGGGCCTGGCAGTGCCAGCAAGGTCAGCTGGAGCGAGGCCGGGCCCATTATCAGCGGCACCTGGCTCGACCTCCAGTACACCGTCACCTTCGCACTTGCCGACACCATGGCCGCATGGTTCTGGCACGTCTCGGTGAAGAGTCTGCGGGCAGTCCCGACCGAGATCGACCTCGTCTACGCCCAGGATCTTGCCCTGGCACCCTACGACGCCGTGCGAATGTGCGAGTACTACGTGAGTCAGTATCTCGACCTCACGCCGGTCGACACCACATCTGCGGGCACCGTCCTGGCAGTACGCCAGAACATGCCCGGCCCCACCGCCCCCTGGGCAGTCATCGGCTGCCTCAGCGAAGGCACGGGTTGGGCGACCGACGCCCTCCAGCTCGTGGGGCGCGCCCACCATGCCGGAGCCGAGCTGCCCGGGCTGGCCGCCAAGGACCTGCCCAGTACTCGTCTGCAACATGAGCACACCCTTGCCCTTCTTCAGGCCCGGCCCGGGCGGTTGGCCGGGGGCCAGACCCTGACCACAGGGTTCTTCGGGGCCTACCAGCCGGATCACCCTGCCGCCACGTCCAGCCACGACACAGCAGTTGTTGACGAAGTGCTGGACCAGCCAGAGGCGCAGCACCCGCCAAATCCTCTGCCCGCACACGCTCTCGGAGCGCAGAGTCCCTCCGAGAGCACGCATGTTGCGGTGTCGTCGCTGTTCTCCTCAGCCCCGGTACTGGAATGCACGCCGCTGGATGATGAGCAGCTGGCCATGCTCACCGGGGATGAGCGCCGACATGCCGAGTGGGATGGCCAGACCCTGCTCAGCTACTTCACTGACGACGGGAGTCACGTCGTCACCAGTGCTAAACAAGCCGCCGTCTTGCGTCCACACGGCCACGTCATGCGGACGGGAACGGCGTTGGTGCCCGACGAGGGCGCTCTCACCACCACTTCCTGGATGGCTGGGACCTTCCACTCACAGGTCACCCAGGGCCACGTCAGCCTCAACCGAATGTTGTCCACCCGCCGCAGCTACCTGGGGCTGCGGCAGGCCCAGGGTCTGCGAATCTTCGTGGACTCCGGCCACCCGGCCAATGCAGGAAATGAGGCTTCCAGCGGATGGACCCTGCTCGACGAACCCAGCGCCTGGGCGGTGGGCCTGGACTGCTGCCGTTGGTGGTATCGGCACGAGGGCGGGCTGCTCGAGGTCGTGTCCACGGCGCCAGCACGGTCCCATGAACTCGGTCTACAGATCCGCGTTGTTCACGGAGCGCCGGTCCGCCTTCTGATCTGCGCCAATGTGGCCCTGGACGGGGATGACGGCCAGGACCCCGAGCCGCCTCTACTCGACCACGATGACGAAGGGGTCACGGCGCGACCTCAGGAGGGCTCTGTGGCGTCGACCCGATTCCCCGCAGGGTCCTTCCGATTCTCATGGGAGCGTGGGTCGATCGATCAGGTTGGCCGCGACGACACCCTGTTCATGGATGGACGCTCACGAGATCTGCCATGGATCACTATGCGGACGGCACCCACCACAAAGGTGCGACTGACGCTGACCGCCGATCTGGTTCCGGCCGCTGACCTAGCCAGACAGGACCTGGTCGGACATGGCGTGGTCGGGCAGCACATCGTCACCGACGCCCCTCAGCAGTTCTGGGAGGGAATTAGCAGTGCCGTGCGGCTGAGTCCGCCCGTTGGCTCACCGCTGGCCGCGGAGGTTTCGCAGCTCGACACAGTGCTGCCGTGGTTTGCCCACGACGCACTCGTCCACTATCTGTCACCGCGAGGGCTGGAACAGTCCACCGGCGGTAGCTGGGGCACCCGGGATGTGTGTCAGGGACCCGTGGGTCTGCTCATCGCCCTGGGACAGACCGCCCCCCTGCGCGACCTCATCCTGCGCGTGTTTGGGGCCCAGAATGCACGAGGCGACTGGCCCCAGGCCTTCGAGTTCTACCCGCGTGAGTTTCGTGGCGGCCAACAAGACGCTCACGGTGATGTCGTCTTCTGGCCTGTTCTCGCGCTCGGGGAGTATCTGGCAGTAACAGGCGATGCCAGCCTGTTCAGTGAACGGGTTACCTTTGTGGACGACCACGGAGCAACCGCGGGCGAGCCGCTGCTGGAACACGTCCGTCGCGCACTGGCCATCATCGCCACCAGTACGGTGCCCGGCAGTCCACTGCCGGCGTATGGACACGGCGACTGGAACGACTCGTTGCAACCAGCCGACCCACTTCTGGCCGCGGCCCTGAGCTCCACGTGGACAGCGACACTCAAGGTGCAGGCGCTGCGCACACTGGCTGCACCTTTGCGGACCGTGAGCGCCCGGCTTGAGGGTAAGGATGCCGTCGACGCCGTCGAGTATGCCGACCAGTGCGAACGGGTCGCCGAACAGACCGCGCAAGCCATGCACACCCTGCTCATGCGAGACGGTGTGCTCGCCGGCTACGGCCTGTTCGGCAGCGACGGGTCGATCGAGCACCTCGTCCACCCCTCCGACCAACGAACGGGTCTGAGCTACGGCCTCCTACAGATCATCCACGCGATCTCCGGCGACCTGCTTACCCCCAGTGAGGCACGCGAGCACCTCGATGTTCTGGACGAACACCTGATCGGGCCCGACGGGGCTCGACTCTTCGACCGGCCGGCCCGCTATCACGGTGGCCCCATGGAGGTCTTCAAACGTGCCGAGGCCAGTACCTTCTTCGGCCGTGAGATCGGGATCATGTATACGCATGCCCACCTGCGCTATGCCGAGGCGCTCGCCCGCCACGGCGATGCGGAGAAACTGCTGAAGACCTTGGCCCTGGCCAACCCCATCGGCGTGACCGAACGCGTTCCGAACGCACGGCCCCGGCAGTCCACGTGCTATTACTCCTCCTCGGACGCGACGTTCGCGGACCGATACGAGGCTGCCGCACGCTACGGCGAGGTCATGGCGGCCACAGTGCCGTTCGAGGGAGGCTGGCGGGTCTACTCCTCCGGCCCGGGTATCTTCCTGCGCCTGGTGGTGGAGTGCTTCTTGGGCGTGCGCAGGCGCGGCGATCTCCTGGAGATCGACCCGGTCCTGGCTCCAGACCTGGACGGACTGCAGGCGACCGTCCCGTGCGATGGAACACCCTTGGACCTGACCTTCCGGGTCGGCCCACGCGGTGTTGGACCCGTGGCAGTGGCGTTGAACGGCGTCACCATGGCGACGACCCCACTTTCGAATCCGTACCGCCCCGCAGGCGTGGCCATCGACATGGCGCTGATAAGGGCGGCCATGAAGACTTCCGGCGTCAACACCCTCGAGATCCAGGTGTCCTGAGGTGGCGAGCCGGTCTGAGGCGGCGACGCATCCGACTATGACCGCAACATGAGCCTGCGGATCGACCCTGGTGAAGCCCTCGTCATAGTGGGTCCGGACGCGGCAAGCGGCGCCTCAGCCCGGATCACGGTGACGAACTGACCAACCCGGGTAACATCCTGCTGACTGAGTTCACCAGATGACCCTCATGGGGAGTGCGATGGCGGCGGTAGCAGGACCTGCGCAAGCCCCTGCGCAGACGCGTTCGCCTGCGACGCTGCGCATCGGCCGGCTCAGGGTCCCCCTCAAGATCTGGTTGCCGCTGGCCATCTTCGCCATAACCCGTCTCTATGGCTTCGTGGTCATCGCCCTGGCAGCCCGCCAGCAGATCGCCCTTCCCTCACCCGCCCACCCGGGCATATACCAGTTCACGGCGCATCCGGCCTCGCCCGGCTATCTGGGCCTGATCACCAACTGGGACGGCCAGTGGTTCGAACGCATCGCCACCCTCTGGTATCACCTTCCGGGACCGGGGGCCTCCGGTGCCAAGGAAACGCTCTGGACGTACGCGTTCCTACCGGGGTTCCCAGCCGTCGTGGGCGCGATGATGGCGCTGACAGGCCTGAGCTTCCCCGTGTGCGTCACGGTCGTGAACCTCATCGCCGGCGGCGCCGCCATGGTTGTCATGTTTGCCCTGCTCGAGCGCACGGCCGGCCGCTTTGTGGCCAGCGCTGCGGTCCTGCTGACCTGCTGCTCCGTCGCGGCGCCCCTGTTCCAGGCGGCTTACTCCGAGAGCTTGTCGCTGCTGATCGTGTGCACGGTCCTGCTACTGGTCGCGCAGCGCCGATACGCCTGGGCGATGACGGCCGTGATCCTGCTGTCGCTCACCCGGCCGGTGACCCCGCCGCTGGCGGTCGTGGTGCTAATCCATGCCCTGGTGCGCTACCGCGGCCGGGCTCAGGATCCGGTCCGCCGTGGCGAGGTCGTCTGGATGGCAGCCCTGGCGGTCGTCTCCGCGGCCTCGGTCTCGTTCTGGTCGACGATCACATCCGTGATCACGGGCGGGGCTCAGACCACCGGCGCCAACCGCGGGAGCGTCTCCAACGCGGTGGTCGTCGGCAGGTTCGGCTGGTTCACCAACGCATACGCACACATCGGCTGGATCGGGGTCGTCGGCCTCGCACTCCTGGTCGTCGTTTTCGTGGTGTTGGCGCTCAGCCCTCTGACCCGGACGTGGGGTCTGGAGGTGCGCACATGGTTCGCGATCTACCCGATCTTCCTGTTGTTCGTCGCCGGCGTGCATACCGGCACGCTGCGGTACCTGTTGCTCGCATTCCCGTTGGGACTGTTGATACTCGGAAGTCCGCCGCCAGCCGCGATCCCGCGCAAGCGGGCAGCCCTGGTCGTCATCGTGTCCCTCATCGGTCTGGGGTTGCAGGTCCCGTGGGTCTCCCACGCGCTGGTTGTCACCCAGCTCGCAGGCAAACCCTGGCTGCCCTGAGCGTGGACTATGCGCACTTCGGCCGTCGCCTGGCCCGCGACGTGGTCGAGATCAGCGACGATGTCGGCTGCCTGGACAAAGGCGGGTTCTGGGCCGTCGTGGTGACCTTCGAGGGTGAGGTCACCTGTGTTCGGTTCGCGCAGGTGGGCAGTGAGCAGAAGACCAACATTCAGATGACCGGCGCGCAGCCCCAGCCACCCCAGGAGTGGGTGCCTCTGGCAGGTGCCTGGAGCTCGTCGCTGGAGGAGACGGCAACCTGTCCCGCGTCGGGCAGATCCGCGATCGTATTGCGGCGGGCGAGGTCTACCAGGTGTGTCTCTGCCGGGTCATGAGCCATCCTCTGGCTGACGACGCCGACCTTGAGGGCCTGAAGACACTCGTCGAGCTGGGCAACCCAGCGCCCCATGCGGGCCGCATCTATGTCCCTGGAGCTGGGTTGGACGTACTCAGTGCCTCGCCCGAGGCCTTCCTGATCCGGCGGGCGGGGCGGATCGAGTCCCGTCCCATCAAGGGGACCGCAACGACCCTGGCCTCCATGCTGGCCAAGGACTACGCGGAGAACGTGATGATCACCGACCTGGTGCGCAACGACCTTTCAGCGGTATGCCGTCCGGGCACCGTAGGCGTGGACGCACTGTGCATGCCGGAAGAGCAACCGGGACTGACGCATCTGGTCACCAGGATCTCGGGGCAGATGCGCCCGGGAGTGGGCTGGGCAGAGGTCATATCGGCGACCTTTCCGCCCGGATCGGTATCAGGGGCGCCCAAGTCGTCGGCGCTGCGAGTCATCGCCGAGCGAGAATGTGCCGCGTGGGCCGTACTGCGGGGCGATCGGATGGGTGGATGCGGACACCGGCGAGGCGGAGCTTGCCGTCGGCATCCGGACCTTCTGGACGGATCGGGACGCCACCGGACAACAATGGCTCAGGTTCGGCACCGGCGGCGCGATCACCGGGGGGTCGGATCCCGCCCGGGAGTGGGCTGAGACGGAGCTCAAGGCGGCTCGCCTGATCGGGCTGGCATCTGGGAAGGTGAGACTGTGAAAAGGGTGAGACTGTGAGCGAACTGGACGACGTCAACGAGGCCAAGAGCGTCAACGAGGCTGAGAGCAGGCCGGCCGATGAGGTCAGGGTGTGGGTCAACGGCCAACAGGTGGACCCCACAGCTCCGTCGATCGCCGCGCTCGACCATGGCGTCACTGTCGGCGACGGCGTCTTCGAGACGTGCAAGGTCGTTGACGGGGTGCCGTTCGCCCTGAATCGGCACGCCAAACGGCTGGACCGTTCGATGGCCGGACTCGGCCTGCCCCCGGCCGACCATGGCGTCATCAAGGCTGGGATCAAGTCCGTACTAGCGGGGGAGCAGATCCCGTTCGGACGACTTCGTTACACCGTCACCGGCGGGGCAGGTCCCCTCGGATCCGAGCGTCGCGACTCACCGCTGACGTACATCGTCACGGCAGGTCCGCAGGGCCCGAACCCCGACACAGCCAAGCTGGTCGTCGTTCCGTGGACCCGGAACGAACGTGGTGCCACCGCGGGGCTGAAGACCACGTCATATGCGGAAAACGTCGTCGCCCTTGCCTATGCCAAGGAGCGCGGGGGAGTGGAGGCCCTCTTTGCGAACACAGCCGACAACCTGTGCGAGTGCACCGGGTCCAACGTCTTCGTGGTCGTTGATGGCGAGATCCTCACCCCTGACCTGGCATCCGGGCCACTGGCCGGGGTGACCCGTGAGCTCGTCATCGAGTGGTGTCGGCTGGAAGGTCTCACCGTGCGAGCCGAGCCCCTGCCGATGTCGATCCTGGAGCAGGCGGCAGAGGTTTTCATCACCTCCTCGACCAAAGACGTGCTGGCCGTCCACGCGATAGACGACCGGCCGATCGCCGCCCCAGGCCCGGTGACCGCGCGTGCCGCCGAGATCTTCGCCCGTCTGTCCGCCGAGCGTCTCGACCCATGAACTGGCGAGCTCGTTGGGGTGGTGAAGACCACAACGTCACCCTGGACGCCGCCGACGACGACTGGCGGTGGCGGCGCAAGCTCCGTTCGAACCCGCACTCCCACCTGATCTACCGCATCGTCGTAGGCATCGTGGGACTGATTATCGTCGTGGTCGGTCTGATCATGGTGCCGTTCCCGGGTCCCGGCTGGCTCGTGGTCTTCATCGGCCTGGCGGTCTGGGCCTCGGAGTTCGAATGGGCACAGCGGTTACTGCGTCGTGCCAAGCGCACACTCAACATCTGGACGGACTGGCTCAAACCCCAGCCCTGGTGGTTGAAGGGGCTCGTGCTCCTGCTCACCATCGCGTCAGTCGCTGCGATTTTCTGGCTGCTGTTCCTGATCAGCGGGGTCCCCAGCTACTTCCCCGACAGTGTCGAGGAGTGGCTCAGGAGGGTCCCCGGCCTGGGCCAATGAGGTATTCCGGGCCATGGTCGGCCGACCAGGTGCACTCGGGCCGACCCGATTGGCGGTCGAACGAGAGGAACGGCTATTCTTCCTCACCGCTACCTGTATGCCGGGCGGCGCAGTTCGGACGTGTAGCTCAGCTGGTTAGAGCGCTCGCCTCACACGCGAGAGGTCAGGGGTTCGAGTCCCTTCACGTCCACACTGGGGTCTTCCCCGAAATGGGGGAAACTCCTCCCCGAAATCCCCGGCCCCCGGTTGTTGAGCCAGGCGGGTGAACGGGCCTGCCCTTTGTTTCTGGCGGGGCCCAGGCGCCGTGACCTCTGTCGCCTCCGGGTGAGAATCTGGAGGTTTGGAACCGATCCTGAGATGTGTCCACGTCGACTGCCTCTTGCTGGGCTGGGGTAAGCATGACGAAGCCGAACTGGTGGCCTGTCTGCTGGGGGAGCGGGTCTGCGGCGTAGTCGGCGAGACGAGCCTTGGTCTGGGTGCCGCGACCCTTCACGCCGGCGGAGCCTCGCCCAGCGTGAAGGCTCGTTTGGTTTGCTCGCTGGCACCTACCAGGTGAGCTCGCGCAGGTTGCACGCAACGACGGCGGCCGTGACTGCCAAGGTATCTGGGGACGTGCTGCCGCGGGACTGCGCAGGCCGCCTGTGGCTCTACCCCGGCAACAATGCCGGGGGCTACGCAGCGAGGCGTCAGATCGGTCGTGGCTGGCAGGCCATGACCTCCCTCGACCGACATCGACAACGCGCCTCCGCACGACGGGGCGGCTCCCTTCCCAGGAACACACCTGGGTCCGGCGACGGGCCAGACTAGCGTCGGCGACCGGTCTGAGACGTCGGGCCGATAGCATCGGAGCCGGACACCTTGCGTAGGTGACCGACCTTCGCCGCCCTGCCGGGCGGCATACCGCATCAACTTTGCAGGAGCCAACAGTGTCATCGCCGTCTGCGTCTTTGTCTGCCGACATCACCGTTTCCGTCGCCGGAAGCCAGCGATCGGTAACGGCCGGCACCACGGCTGCCGACCTGTTCGGCCAGGACAAGGCCACCCTGGTGGCCCGGGTCAATGGGGAGCTGCGCGACCTTGCCCACGTTCTGACTGATGGCGATCTCGTTGAGCCGGTGGGACTCGACTCCGACGAGGGCCTCGCGGTGCTGCGTCACTCGGCAGCCCATGTGCTCGCCCAGGCCGTTCAGCAGATCCACCCCAAGGCCAAGCTGGGTATCGGCCCGCCGATCAGCGACGGGTTCTACTACGACTTCGACGTCGAGACCCCGTTCACCCCTGAGGACCTCAAGGCCCTTGAGAAGGCCATGCAACGAATCATCAACGAGGGCCAGACCTTCAAACGGCGGGTTGTCACCGACGAGGCCGCTCGTGCAGAGCTCGCAGACGAGCCATACAAGTGCGAGCTCATCGGGCTCAAGGGCGGCGCCGGCGAAGAGGTGTCGTCGGTCGAAGGCGCCTCCGCCGAAGTTGGCGCCGGCGAGCTGACGATCTACGACAACATCCGCCGGGACGGCGAGCGCGCGTGGGGCGACCTGTGCCGGGGCCCCCACGTGCCGACCACCAAGGTGTTGGGCAACGCCTTCAAGCTGATGCGCACGGCCGCTGCCTACTGGCGGGGGTCGGAGAAGAACCCCCAGCTGCAGCGGGTCTACGGAACTGCCTGGCCGACCAAGGAAGACCTGAAGGCGTATCTCGAGCGGCTGGCCGAGGCGGAGAAGCGTGACCACCGCAAGCTCGGGGCGGAGCTCGACCTTTTCTCGTTCCCTGAGGAGCTGGGGTCGGGCCTGCCCGTCTTCCACCCCAAGGGCGGAATCATCCGCAAGGAGATGGAGGACTACTCGCGCCAGCAGCACCTGGACGCCGGCTACTCCTTTGTCAACACCCCGCACATCACCAAGGGCCGCCTCTATGAGGTCTCTGGCCACCTGGACTGGTACCGCGACGCGATGTTTCCTCCGATGCACGTCGACGAGGAGCTGAACGAGGACGGCACGGTGCACAAGCCCGGCCAGGACTACTACCTCAAACCGATGAACTGCCCGATGCACAACCTGATCTTCAACGCCCGAGGCCGGTCCTACCGCGAGCTGCCCATGCGGCTCTTTGAGTTCGGTGCGGTGTACCGCTACGAGAAGTCGGGGGTCGTCCACGGCCTGACCCGGGTTCGCGGGCTGACCATGGACGACGCCCACATCTACTGCTCGCGCGAGCAGATGAAGGGCGAGCTCACCGACCTGCTGCACTTCGTCCTGGCCATGCTCAAGGAGTTCGGGCTGGAGGACTTCTACCTCGAGCTGTCAACGCGCGACCCGGCGAAGTCGGTGGGCACGGACAAGATCTGGGACGAGGCAACCCAGACCCTCGAGGAGGTCGCGACCGCCTCCGGCCTCGATCTGGTGCCCGACCCGGGGGGCGCCGCGTTCTATGGTCCTAAGATCTCAGTCCAGGCCCGCGACGCGATCGGGCGCACCTGGCAGATGTCGACGATCCAGCTCGACTTCAACATGCCGGAGCGGTTCGAGCTCGAGTACACCGCGAGCGACGGGTCGCGCCAGCGTCCCGTGATGATCCACCGTGCGCTGTTCGGCTCGGTCGAGCGGTTCTTCGCCGTGCTGACCGAGCACTACGCCGGAGCGTTCCCGCCGTGGCTGGCCCCGGTCCAGGTGATCGGCATCCCGGTGGCGCAGGAGTATGACGACTATCTTCTCGAGATCGCGGATCGCTTGAAGGCCAGCAGGATTCGTGTCGAGGTCGATACCTCCGACGACCGGTTCCCGAAAAAGATCCGGACCGCCCAGAAGTCCAAGGTGCCCTTCATGCTCATCGCGGGGGAGGACGACCGGTCCGCAGGAGCGGTCTCGTTCCGCTACCGCGACGGTTCGCAGAAGAACGGTGTCCCGATCGCCGAGGCGATCACCGAGATCACGAAGGCTGTCGAAAGCCGCCGACAGGTCTGAGCGCCTTCATCATGGACGTTATTCGTGAGGTATGGCATCGCGCCCTGACGACTCAGCCGGCTCCATCGGGTGGGTTCATCCTGTTGACCGCACTCCTTGCTTTGTTGCTGGTCTGGGCTCCGGGCGCCTGGCCGATCACCCGCCACGTCGTGACCATCGCGCACGAGGCGGCTCATGGTTTGGCTGCGCTCGTGTCAGGGCGCAAGCTGCATGGGATACGGCTTCACTCTGACACCTCCGGTCTGACCGTCTCGGCCGGCAGGACCACAGGGCCGGGCATGATCGTCACGGCCGCGGCCGGCTACGTCGGTCCAGCGCTGCTTGGCCTGGCAGCCGCCGCTCTGCTGGCCGATCACCGAGCCGTTGGACTGCTGTGGGCCCTGCTGATCCTGTTGGCGTTACTGCTGATCCAGGTCCGCAACTGGTTCGGGCTCTGGTCCATCCTGCTCAGCGCAGCCGTGGTATTCGCAGTGTCGTGGTGGCTACAGCCACAGGTGCAGTCCGCCTTTGCCTACAGCTTGACCTGGTTCCTGCTCCTGGCCGCGCCACGCCCGGTTCTGGAACTCGTAACACAGCGACGCGGCACCGGGACGACGAGCTCTGACGCCGATCAGCTCGCGCGGCTCACCAAGGTGCCTGCGATCGTGTGGGTCGGGTTCTTTCTGGTGGTGACGGTGGGCGCACTTGCCCTCGGCGCGCGATGGATGGTCATCGCGGCGGCCTGACACCAAATGCGTAGGATCGGGCCCATGACGCAGGAGATGAGCAGCCAGGGGCCGGAGCTCGAGTCGCCACACGACTTCACGTACGTCGACGACGGTTTCGAGCGTCTGTGGACGCCACACCGGATGGTCTACATCAACGGCGCGCGCCCGACTGAGCATGCCGGCGAGGGTTGTCCCTTCTGTGCGGTCACCGGCAAGCCGGATGCCGAAGGCCTGATCGTCCACCGTGGCCAGACCTGCTACGTGGTGATGAATCTCTTCCCGTACAACCCCGGTCACCTACTGGTCTGTCCCTACCGTCACGTATCGCTCTACGTCGACCTGACCGACGAGGAGACGCTGGAGTTCGGGGTTCTGACCAAGGCCGGCATCGCCGCGTTGGAGGCTTCGTCCTCGCCTATGGGCTACAACATCGGAATCAACCAAGGTGCTGTTGCCGGTGCAGGCGTGCAGGCCCACCTGCACCAGCACATTGTCCCGAGGTGGAGCGGCGACTCGAACTTCCTGCCCATCATCGCCCAGACCAAGGCTCTGCCCATGTTGCTCGAGGACGTCCGCCTGCAGCTCATCGACGGGTGGCCGCGCGGGTGAGCGAACGGGTTACGGTTATCAGGTGAGCACGCACGCCTGCCTGCCGATCCTGGTCTTCGATGGAGACTGCGGGTTCTGCACCACCAGCGCCGGGATCCTGGCACGTTGGGTGATCAGCGCCGGCTCCGCCCACGTCATGGCGTGGCAGCAGTTGGACCTGGCTGAGCTCGCCCTCACACCCGATCAGTGCCGAGAGGCGGTGCGGTGGGTTGGCGAGGATGGTCAGGTGGCCAGCGGCCACTCGGCCATCGCAGCCGCCCTACGTAAAGGTCACGCGGTATGGCGTCCTGTCGGCGCGCTGCTCGTGGCCCCCGGTTTCTCCTGGCTGGCTGAGCGCATCTACTGCTGGATCGCCGACCACCGTTATGCGTTGCCCGGCGGGACACCGGCCTGCCGCGCCGACGGTACTAGCCACTCTCCCTAGCCGGACATGGGAGACTGCTTCTGCGGACTCATCCGCTGGATTCCTCGAGCCGGCCGCGTACCTGCGAACGATCAACGCCCAGGGCCACAAGCAACTCGGCGGCGGGATCGGGGCGATCACGAGCCAGGAGTGCCAGCAGGAAATGGCGTGCCTGGATGTGCGGCGTCTTAGCACGACGCGTCTGGTCGATGGCGCCCTTGAGGACTGCCCGCGCACCGGAGGTGAGCGGCGGAAGCCGGCGTGCAAAAGCCGATGCCGGCGGGTCGCTGATGTGGGCGACGTTGACGCCGACGGCGGCCAGAGCGGCTCGGTCGAGCGAATCAGAGGCGGTCCGGGCGGCCTGAAGGTCGACCCCGAGAGCTTGAGCCACGTCGGAGTCGACGTCATGCAGAAGCCCGAGCAGAAGGTGATCGGTGCCCAGGCGCCGATCACCGCGTCGCCGCGCCTCCTGCGCGGCTGATGTCAACACCATCTTCCTGGCATCGGCGCTGAGTCTCTTGAGCATCGTCAACCTCTCCGTCCGTACTTCGCATGCGCTGACTGACGGGAGATTCCGAGGGCGTCCCCGATCTGCTCCCAGGACCAGCCGCGGTCTCTGGCGAGCTTCACGCTGCTAGCCTCGACGTTCTCCGCGAGACGATGCAGAGCGCCCACCGCGCGCAGACCGACGGCGGGATCATCCGACTCCAGCTTGGCCGTCAGGCCACCGGCCGAGATGTCACTGATTCCCATGTCATCGATTCCCATGTGGCTGACTCCCACCTCACTAGCTCTACGGCTGTCAGCTTAGACTGACGCGCCCAAGACTGTCAATCTAAACTGACATGATAGATCTGTGGGTTGACGGATATGGGTGGCGTCAGTCCACTCTCACTGGTCCGCTCTCAAAGCGTTGTCAACCAACTGATTGACAACGGATCTTGTGGGTTTTAGGTTGTGTTTAACCGAATGGTTGATCACATGAAGGATGACCGTGGCGGCTGACCCGCTCTCTCTGGTGTTCTCGGCCCTGGCCGATCCCACCCGGCGCGACATGGTGGCAAGGCTCGCGGTCGCCGACGCCACCGTCAACGAGCTCGCCAAGCCCTACGACGTGAGCGTCCAGGCCGTCTCCAAGCACCTCAAGGTGCTCAAGGATGCCGGTCTGGTGAGCCGCAGCCGGGATGCCCAGCGCCGCCCGGTGCACCTCGAAGCGGAGGTCTTCGACCTGATGACCAAGTGGATCGAGCGCTCTCGCCGACAGGCCGAGGAGCGCTACCGCCGCCTCGATGACCTCCTCGCGTCAATGCCGGACGAAGTCGACCCCACCTCAATACCCCAACCACCCCACACAGGAGGGACAAGATGACCCCCACCAGCACCCACCAGGCCGAGATCGCTGTCGACCCCCACGTCCCGCTCGTGCGGATCACCCGAGACTTCGACGCCCCGCCGGCGAAGGTGCTCCGGGCCCACACCGACCCCA
The DNA here is from genome assembly GCA_036834825.1 of Dermatophilaceae bacterium. Classification (GTDB taxonomy): domain Bacteria; phylum Actinomycetota; class Actinomycetes; order Actinomycetales; family Dermatophilaceae; genus UBA4719. The sequence continues at coordinate 29,843 of DAITND010000002.1, read as the reverse complement.
AGCTCTTCGCCCAATGGCTCGGGCCCCGCCGTCACACGACGCACATCGAGCACTACGACTGCCGCACCGGCGGGTCCTATCGCTACGTAATGGAAAGCGACGGCAACGACTTCGGCTTCCACGGCTCCTTCCACGAAGTGCACCCCTGCAAGCTCATCGTCCAGACCTTCACCTTCGAAGGCGAGCCGGACGGCGTCGCGCTCGAGAAACTCACCTTCGAGGACCTTGGCGACGGCCGCACCAGGCTGACCTCGACGTCGCTGGTCGACTCCTTTGAGGGTCGCGACGCCTTCGTCGCCAGCGGCATGCAGGAGGGCGTCCGCGAGGGCTACGAGCGCCTCGACGAACTACTCGCCGCCGACCTCGGGCGGCTGCGCCGTTCGGTCAGCCAGGCAGATGGTCCTTGACCAGGTTGGCAGGCATGGGCTCGTAGCCGATCGAAGTCCTGCTGAACATGCCGGTTCCATGCGATACCGAACGCAGCTCGATGGCGTATCGGGTGACCTCGCTGGCCGGCACCTCAGCCGAGATCGTGGTGCGTCCAGAGGTGTCGGGCTCGGTACCGATGACCCGGCCGCGGCGCATCTGCAGATCGGTCATCGTCGCCCCGACGTACTCGTCGGCGACCACCACGGACACGGAATCGACCGGTTCCAGCAACGTCACGGTCTGCGGCGAGGCTGCAGCCTTGATGGCCAGGGCTCCGGCGGCCTGGAAAGCCATGTCGCTGGAGTCCACGGAATGTGACTTCCCATCGGTCAGGGTTACTCGCAGGTCGACCATCGGGTAGCCGGCGAGGCAGCCTTTCGCGAGCTGGGCGCGAATGCCCTTCTCGACGCTCGGAATGTACTGACGTGGGACGGCCCCGCCGACCACCTTGTCGACGAACTCGAAACCGGCACCCCGCTCGAGCGGTTCGATGGTGATGTCGCAGATGGCGTACTGACCGTGCCCGCCGCTCTGTTTGACATGGCGCCCGTGACCTTTCGCGTCAGTGACGAAAGTCTCACGCAGCGCCATCCTCAGCGGCTCGGACTCGACCTGGACGCCGTACCGATCCCGCAAGCGTGAGAGCAGGACGTCCACGTGTGCCTGGCCCATGGTCCAGAGGATTACCTGATGGGTCTCGGGGTTGTGCTCGAGCCGCATAGTGGGGTCCTCGGCCACCAGCCGCGCCAGAGCACCGGCCAGTCTGTCCTCATCGGACTTGCTGGCCGCGGTGATGGCCACGGGCAGCAGAGCGTCAGGGAACATCCACGGCTCGACCAGCGCCGGCGCGTCGGGGCTGCTCAACGTGTCCGTCGTCTCGGCCTTGGTCAGCTTGGCCACCACGCACAGATCCCCGGCTATGACGAACCCCTTGGGTCGCAGAAGGTCTCCCAGAGATGAGGAAAGCATCCCGACCCGCTCGTCAGCATCGTGGCTCACATGTCCCTCGAGCCGCTCACTTCTGGTGAAGCGCGCCAGATGCCCCGAGACGTGCACGACCGAGTCGGGTCGGAGTGTGCCACTGAACATGCGCACGATACTGACCCGGCCGACATACGGGTCACTGGTCGTACGAATGACTTCGGCCACCAGTGGCCCGTCCGGATCGCACTGAAGGGGTGGCAGGGGATCACCGTCGGGAGTCGTGGCCGCCGGGAGCGGGTGCAACGTCGGCGCCGGAAAGGCTGCAGTCAGCAGATGAAGCAGCTCGTCGGTGCCGACGCCGGTCTCGGTGGAAACCGGGATCACCGGGTAGAGCCGGCCGCGTGAGACTGCGGTCAGCAGGTCGCCCGTCAGGACATCGACATCGATCTCCTCCCCGCCCAGGTAGCGGTCGAGCAACGTGTCGTCCTCGGACTCCTGGATGATCGCCTCGATCAGGTCCGACCTGTTCGCCTCGATCAGGTCGCGATGTTCGGCCTCGGCACCATGTTCGACCCGCTGTCCCGAGCTGTAGTCGTAGATCTGCTGCGAAAGGAGCCCGAGGTTGCCGATGATCACCTCGTCGTTCCCGTGCAGCGGCAGGTAGATCGCCATGACACCTTCGCCGAAGACCCGCTGGCAGATCGCCACGGTGTCCTCGAAGTCGGCGCGTCCGGTATCCAGCTTGGTGACCGCGACAGCCCGCGGCATACCAATTGCGGCGCACTCCTCCCACAACAACATGGTGGCGCCGTCGACGCCGTCGGCAGCCGAGATCACGAACAGGGCGGCATCCGCGGCGCGCAGACCCGCCCGCAGCTCACCGACAAAGTCCGGGTATCCGGGTGTGTCGATGAGGTTCAGCACCACGCCCTCGTGGGAAACCGATGCGACAGCAAGCTGGACGGAGCGCTCATCCAGGACTGGCTTGGCCCGGTATTGCGGGGTCGTGGCGGCAATGAGGTACTCGAAAAGGGTCGTCTTGCCGGCTCCGCTGTGCCCCACCAGAACCACGTTGCGGATCTCGGTGGGGACGTTGGCCTGTGGGCCAGATGTACTCGCAAGGGCTTTGGCGGTCATGGCGACACGATCGCGCGTCACGAGCGTCGGCACAACCCCGTCAGGGGCATCGGTACTCTGGGGGGCATCATGCTGAAGCGATTCGCGCGCACTTTCGCCGCCAGGCTCCTCACGCCGCTGGCCAGGTTGTTCCTCAAACTCGGCATCAGCCCCGATGTCGTGACCATCGTGGGCACCTTCGGCGTCTGTTTCAGCGCGCTGGTCTTGTACCCGCGCCATGAGTTCTTCTGGGGCTCGTTCCTCATCGCGGTCTTTGCGCTCTCCGACAGTCTGGACGGTGTGATGGCGCGGTTGTCCGAGCGCTCGACCAAGTGGGGCGCCTACCTGGACTCAACCCTGGACCGGGTGGCCGACAGCGCAATCTTCGGCGGACTCGTGCTCTGGTACTCCGGGGACGGGCGCACGCCCTACCTGGCAGCTCTGGCGCTCGCGTGCCTGATCCTGGGCAGTGTCGTGAGCTACGCCAAGGCCCGGGCGGAGGGGCTGGGGATGACCGCCAACGTCGGCATCGCTGAGCGAGCCGAGCGAGTCGTCGTCGTGCTGGTGGCCACTGGTCTGGTCGGTCTGGGGCTGCCCGAAGCGCTGTTGACCGTGGTGCTGTCCTTGCTGGCGCTGGCCAGCCTGATCACGGTGATCCAGCGGATGCTCGAGGTACGCCGTCAGGCGTTCACGGCCGCGTGAGCAGGCTGGGTGAGCGTACGACGCTCGTTGGTCTGACTGAGCGTGCCGCACTCGTTGGCTACCGCGCAGGGTGGTTACTCGTCCGCCGGATGCCCGGTCGTGTCGCCTACTCTTTGTTCGACCTCCTCGCCGATGTCGTATGGCGACGTGGCGGCAAGAGCGTGCAACGGATGCGCAGCAACTTTGCGACCGTCCGCCCAGAGCTCAGCCCGGCTGAGCTCGATGCCCTGGTGCGCGCCGGACTGCGCTCGTACATGCGCTACTGGTGCGACAGCTTCCGCCTTCCCGACCGCAGTGTCGAAGACCTGGTCCATGGAGTCAGGGCGGTCGGCGACGAGCCGGTCCGTACCCAGCTGGAATCGGGCCGGTCGGCGGTCATCTTCCTGGGACACATGGGCAACTGGGACTTCGGCGGCGCCTGGTCCACCACTCAGCTGGCTCCCGTGACTACCGTTGCGGAACGGCTCAAGCCCGAGAAGCTCTTCGATGAGTTCCTTGCCTTCCGTGAGCGGTTGGGCATGCGGATCATCCCGCTCACCGGTGGTGGTGACGTCTTCCGGGAGCTGACCACAGCCTGCCGTTCCGGGGCCCTGGTCGCGCTGCTGGCCGACAGGGACCTCACCCACGGAGGCATCGAGGTTGACCTCTGCGGTCAGCGGGCCAGGATGGCCGTCGGTCCCGCCGCACTGGCAGTCAACACCGGCGCCGTCCTCTACCCCTGCATCATGCACTACGAGCCCTACCCACAAGGGCACGGCTGGCGGACCGTCGTGACGTTCCACGAGGCGGTGGCACCACCCACCAGCGGCACCTCCCGGGAGAAGATCCAGGTGATGACCCAGGCCTGCGCCGATGTGCTCACCGAAGCCATCCGCGAACACACCCAGGACTGGCACATGATGCAGCGGGTGTTCACCAAGGACCTGGTCGGCGACCATGCGTCTGCGCAGGCTGGCGACAAAGAATGAGGATCGGGATCGTCAGCCCCTACTCCTTCGATGTGCCCGGCGGAGTGCAGCTTCACGTCCGCGACCTCGCCGAGCACCTGATCTCCCTGGGGCACTACGTCAGCGTGCTGGCGCCTGCCGATGACGACACGCCCCTGCCGGACTACGTGGTCAGCTCCGGCCGTGCGGTTCCGGTGCGCTACAACGGCTCCGTTGCTCGACTCTCGTTCGGGCCACTGACAGCCGCCCGTGTCGGCCGATGGGTGGAGGCGGGTCGCTTCGACGTCGTACACCTGCACGAACCGGTGACCCCCAGCGTCTCGGTCCTTGCCCTCTGGGCCGTCGAAGGACCGATTGTCGCCACCTTCCATACATCCAACCTGCGCTCGCGGGCCATGCAGGCCGCCTACCCTCTGTTGCGTCCCAGCCTGGAGAAGATCAGTGCGCGCATCGCGGTCTCCGAAGACGCGCGGCGAACGGTCACCACACACCTTGGGGGCGACGCCGTGGTGATCCCCAACGGCGTGTTCGTCGAACGGTTCGCGTCCGCCAAACGCCGCCCCGACTGGGAGGGTACGCCGGCGCGACCCACCATCGCCTTCCTGGGACGGATGGAAGAACCACGTAAAGGTATGCCGGTCCTGTCGCAGGCCCTGCCCCACATTCTTCGCGAGATCCCCGGTATCCGGGTCTTGATCGCAGGTCCCGGCGACCCCGGCCCCATCCGCGAGAAGATGACCCCGGAGGCGGCTGCTGCGTGCGAGTTTCTCGGCCCGGTCAGTGAAGCGGACAAAGCCAGCCTGCTGGCGTCGGTGGACGTCTACGTCGCACCGAACACCGGAGGGGAGAGCTTCGGCATCATCCTGATCGAGGCCTTGAGTGCCCGGGCGACGGTGTTGGCCAGCGATCTGCCGGCCTTCGCCAGGGTCCTGAAGGGCGGGGACGCCGGGGAGATGTTCGTCAACGAGGATCCCGTTGACCTGGCGAGGGCCGTGGTGGCGTTGCTGCGCGACCCGATCAGACGCGAACAGCTCGCCGTCGCAGGCCGCGATCGCGCCAACGCCTTTGACTGGTCAGTGGTCGGCGAAGACGTGCTGGCGGTCTACGAGACGGTCGTTTCCGGTGCGTCATCGGTGCGCACCTCGAGCGAACACGATTCACGGTGGGCACGCCTGCGACGTACCGGTAGAAACTCAGGAGGCACGTGATGGACCTCAGCTGGATCGTCGGCGCAATAGCAGTCATGGCGTTGATCGCCTGGTACGTCTCATACGGCGCCGCCCGGCTCGATCGGTTGCACACCAGGGTCGAGGGCGCGCTCAGTGTCCTGGACGCCCAGCTGGTGCGTCGTGCTGAAGCCACCCTCGAGCTGGCGAACTGCGGCGCCTTGGACGCGGCCAGCGCTCTGATCCTTGCCGGCGCAGCGACCGACTCGCTCGAGGCTGACACCACGGACCAACGGTCCCGTGAAGCCATCGAGAGCGACCTGACACAGGCCCTCGAGCTGGCCCTGGGCGAAGAGGCTCTGCGACGACTACGTGGGGACGAGGCCGTTGGCACCCCCGTGCTCGGGCGGGTGGCAGCAGCCAACCAGCGGGTGGAGCTGGCCCGCCGGTTTCTCAATGACGCCGTGACTGACGTACGCCGGGTGAGGCGCAGGCCTGGCGTACGTCTGCTGAGGCTGGCCGGCCACGCAGAGCTACCGCAGACCTTCGAGATCGACGACGAACTGCCGATGCTCGCGCGGGGTCTCTGACGCCCTAACATAGGTAGGTACCCCAGCAAACCATGTGAGTCACCTGGAAGAGGCACTGTCTTGTCTGCGCAAGAGACCACCACCAACGTTCCTGCCACCGGCACCTCGCGAGTCAAGCGTGGTATGGCCGAAATGCTCAAAGGTGGCGTCATCATGGACGTCGTCACGCCGGAGCAGGCCAAGATCGCCGAGGACGCCGGCGCTGTTGCCGTGATGGCTCTTGAGCGCGTGCCCGCCGACATCCGCACCCAGGGCGGGGTCTCACGGATGAGTGACCCGGACATGGTGCAGGGCATCATCGAGACCGTCTCCATCCCGGTCATGGCCAAGGCCCGGATCGGTCACTTCGTCGAGGCACAGGTCCTGCAGAGCCTGGGCGTGGACTACGTCGACGAGTCCGAGGTCCTGACACCGGCGGACTATGCCAACCACATCGACAAGTGGAAGTTCACCGTCCCCTTCGTCTGTGGCGCAACCAACCTGGGTGAAGCCCTTCGCCGGATCAGCGAGGGTGCCGCGATGATCCGTTCCAAGGGCGAGGCCGGCACCGGTGACGTCTCCAATGCCACCTTGCACATCCGCAAGATCAGCGGTGAGATCCGCCGGTTGTCCTCGATGAGCGAGGACGAGCTGTATGTCGCCGCCAAGGAGCTGCAGGCCCCGTACCAGCTGGTCAAGGAGATCGCTGAGACCGGCAAGCTGCCCGTGGTGATGTTCGTCGCCGGCGGTATCGCGACCCCCTCCGACGCGGCCATGATGATGCAGCTCGGCGCCGAGGGTGTGTTCGTGGGCTCGGGCATCTTCAAGTCCGGCAACCCCGCCCAGCGCGCCGAGGCGATCGTCAAGGCGACGACGTTCTTCGACGACCCCGAAGTGATCGCCAGGGTCTCCCGTGGTCTGGGTGAGGCCATGGTGGGCATCAACGTCGAGGAGCTGGGCGAGGGTCAGCATCTGTCCCAGCGCGGCTGGTAGTCACCAGCTCTCCTTGTGAGCACATCCCCTATCCGCATAGGCGTTCTGGCAGTCCAGGGCGATGTGCGTGAGCACATCAACGCGCTGTCCAGCATCGGCGGGCAAGCCATGGGCATCCGGCGGCCGCGCGAGCTGGATGACGTCGACGCCTTGGTGATCCCAGGTGGCGAGTCGACCACCATGGACAAGCTGGTTCGGGCGTTCGACCTGCAGGAGCCGCTGCGCAAGCGGATCGCCGGCGGAATGCCGGTCTACGGGTCGTGCGCGGGCATGATCATGCTGGCCGACCGGATCGCTGATGCCCGACCGGACCAGGAGACGCTGGGCGGTCTCGACATCACGGTGCGGCGCAACGCTTTCGGACGTCAGGTGGACTCTTTCGAGGGCGATCTTCACATCCCGGCGATCGCCGAGCTGACGACTGCACCGCAGGGATACCCGTCGACCTTCAAAGCCGTCTTCATCCGGGCTCCCTGGGTCGAGGAGATGGGTGATGGCATCGAGGTGCTGGCCAGGGTCGAGACCGGGCCGGCCGCGGGCCGGGTCGTCGCGATCCGGGCCGGCAACCTGCTGGCCACCTCCTTCCACCCCGAGGTCACCGCAGACCACCGTATCCATGAGTACTTCACGCAGATGGTTCGTGCGGCGCTGCGCTGAACCAAGCTCCGCCGAACCCACTTGGGCTGAAGCAACGCTGCGTTTGAACCAACACTGGGCTGAACACCAGGGCACCGATCAGTAGGATCAGCCACGATGTCGATGACGGTTCGGCCGTCGAGGGAGAAGCGATGAGCGGTCATTCCAAATGGGCGACGACGAAGCACAAGAAGGGGGTCATCGACGCCAAACGCGGCAAGCTGTTCGCCAAGATGATCAAGAACATCGAGGTGGCTGCGCGGACCGGAGGCGGTGACGTCGCCGGCAACCCGACGTTGTTCGATGCCATCCAGCGGGCCAAGAAGCTCAGCGTCCCGAACGACAACATCGCTAACGCCGTCAAGCGCGGCAGCGGTGCGACAGCCGGCGGAGCCGACTGGCAGACGATCACCTACGAGGGTTACGCCCCCCACGGTGTGGCGGTCCTGATCGAGTGCCTCACCGACAACCGCAACCGTGCGGCCGCCGAGGTGCGAACGGCACTGAACCGCAACGGTGGCCAGTTCGCCGACCCCGGAAGCGTCTCCTACGTCTTCACCCGCAAGGGCGTCGTGATCGTCCCCAAGGGCGACCAAAGCGAGGACGATCTGCTCGAGGTCGTCCTGGATGCCGGCGCGGAAGAGATCAACGACATCGGTGCGGCCTTCGAGATCGTGAGTGAGCCGGGCGACTTCCTGGCCGTCCGCACTGCCCTGCAGGGGGCCGGCATCGACTACGACTCAGCTGAGGCTTCCTTCATCCCGACGGTGGAGGTCGAGCTCGACCTGGACGGTGCCCGCCAGATGTTCCGGGTCATCGAGGCCCTCGAGGACAGCGATGACGTTCAGAACGTCTGGGCCAACGGCGACGTGAGCGATGAGATCCTGGCTCAGCTCGAAGACGACGAATAGCACGACGAACAACAGGCACCTGTCAGCGGCCAATCCGGCATTCCGGGTTCCCGCTGCGGCGCGTCGCTTCCAAGATCCCGACCGGACACTGTAAATTTCTTCCGAACAGGTGTTCGGATAGTGAGGAGCTCTCAGCGTGCGTGTCATGGGTGTCGACCCCGGCCTAACCCGGTGCGGCCTCGGCATCGTCGACGGCGATCTGGGCAAGCCGCTGCGAATGATCGCCGTCGGGGTGATTCGCACTCCGACATCCGATGACCCGGCCATGAGGCTGTTGGCACTGCAGATCGAGATCGACGAGTGGATGGCGCGTTATGAGCCTGACGCCGTGGCAGTGGAACGGGTTTTCGCCAAAGCCAACATCAAGGGGATCATGGGCACTGCGCAAGCCTCCGCCGTTCCCATGCTCGCTGCCGCCCGCCTCGGGCTGCCGCTGGCGCTGCACACTCCTACGGAGGTCAAGGCTGCAGTGACCGGAAACGGTCGTGCCGACAAGGCTCAGGTCACCACGATGGTCACCCGGATCCTTCGACTGGACACCCCGCCTAAGCCCGCAGACGCCGCTGACGCGCTCGCACTGGCCATCTGCCAGGTGTGGCGTGGCACAGCCCAGAAACGCTTGCAGCAAGCCGTGGCAGCACAGCTGGCACACCGAGGCTCTGCACCCCAACGCCCTACACACCCACAGACGTCAAAGACAGGCAGCCGATGATCGCCTCGGTGCGCGGCGTCGTGCTGTCCGCAGGTCTGGACTCGGCTGTCATCGACGTCGGGGGAGTGGGTCTGTTGCTGCACACCACCGCAGGGACTGCAGCATCCCTTCGGCCAGGTGAAGAGGCGGCGTTAGCGACGACACTGGTGGTTCGCGAGGAGTCGCTGACCCTCTACGGTTTCGCTGATGAGGACGAGCGGGCCATCTTCACTCTGGTCCAGACAGTCTCTGGCGTCGGCCCCCGGCTTGCCTTGGCAATGTTGGCCATTCACGCGCCCGACGGGTTGCGCCGTGCCATTGGGGGCGGCGATCTTGCCGCGCTGACCAAGGTCCCCGGAATCGGCAAGAAGGGAGCCGAGCGCATAATCCTCGAGCTTCGCGACAAGCTCGGTATTCCGTCCGGCACCACGTCGTCAGAGTTGAGCAGGCCCGCTGTCGATGAGGCGAGCGCACAGGTGCACGACGCACTGGTCGGCCTTGGCTGGTCGTCCAGGCAGGCCGATGACGCGGTTGAGGCAGTGAGACCTGAGACCGGCGACGGATCAGACGTGTCGACCCTGTTGCGTGCCGCGTTGCGGGAGCTCGGACGATGACCGGGTACTTCGACCAGAGCGACGAAGAGAACGCCTCGATGATCGAAGCCACGGCGCGAATCGTTGATGCCGGTGGCGATGATGACGAACGCAGGGTCGAAGCGGCGCTGCGTCCCCGCAGGCTCAGCGAGTTCCCCGGCCAGACCCGGGTGTGCGACCAGCTGGCGCTCGTTCTCGAGGCCGCCAAACGTCGAGGCACGCCTCCAGACCACGTGTTGCTGTCTGGACCTCCCGGTCTGGGCAAGACCACGTTGGCTCTCATCGTTGCAGCCGAGCTCGAGCAGCCCATCCGGATCACCAGTGGCCCGGCGATCCAGCACGCCGGTGACCTGGCCTCGATCTTGTCCTCGCTGGCCGAGGGCGAGGTGCTCTTCCTTGACGAGATCCACCGGATGGCCCGGGCCGCCGAGGAAATGCTCTATCTGGCGATGGAGGACTTCCGGGTCGATGTGATCGTCGGCAAGGGCCCGGGGGCCACCGCGATCCCGCTGGAGCTGCCGGCATTCACCGTGGTTGGTGCGACCACGCGTTCTGGTCTGCTGCCAGCACCGCTACGAGACCGATTCGGATTCACCGGTCACCTCGACTTCTACGCCGTGGCCGATCTGATCCGCATCCTGCACCGCTCGGCAGGCTTGCTCAAGGTGGAGGCAACAGATGCGGCTATCGCCGAGATCGCCCGTCGATCGCGGGGGACCCCCCGGATAGCGAACAGGCTCCTACGCCGGGTCCGGGACTGGGCACAGGTGCATGGCCGCGGTGTGGCCGACGAAGAGGCCGCGCACGCTGCGCTAGCCCTGTTCGACGTCGACGACCGTGGCCTGGACCGGCTGGATCGTGCGGTGCTGGAGGCCCTGTGTCGCCGGTTCGGTGGTGGTCCGGTGGGTCTGAGCACCCTTGCCGTCGCGGTCGGGGAGGAGCCAGAGACCGTCGAGACCGTCGCTGAGCCGTTCCTGGTGCGCGAGGGCTTCATGATCCGCACCCCACGCGGACGGGCCGCAGCCCCGTTGGCCTGGACTCATCTGGGGTTGACCCCGCCGGCGCCCGAAGCCGGAACCCCTCAGGCCCTGCCTTTGCCACTCGGCGACGGGGACGGACGCTTCGGCGGCTGACCGTGGTGAATGGGAGCCCGATCGGGCCGACCTGATCACAATCAGGCTCGGATGGGTGCGGCGCATTGGTCCCCTCGCGGCGCCTCACCTAGACTCAAGCCGACGCCGCGGCTTGCGCCGTTGCTCTTGTGCGTGTCCGGCTCACCTGCCCGGATGCGCCCGCCAACTCTTTTAAAAAGGATTGACTCATGTATTCGCTTGTCGCGGCTTCATCGAGCGGCTCATCCGGCAACCTGCTGATATTCGCCTTGCCGCTGCTGTTGATCGGGTGGATGTTCTACACGCAACGGCGCCGGACGAAGGAGTCGCAGAGGTTGCAGTCCACCTTGGGAGTCGGCGACGAGGTCACGACCACGTCAGGTCTTCTCGGCCGGATCACCGCCCTTGAGGACGAGGTCGCGACCCTCGAGGTGAGCCCCGGGGTGACCATCCGTTTCAACCGCCGCGCCATCGCCGGTCCGGCACCCAGCGCCGCAGCATCAAGCGAGTCGGAGACCGGCGCTGTGTCGGATCCAGCGCACGAAACCGACTAGGACACCCCCGTGGCGATCAATCCGCACAATCGCGGGCCCTTGCGCACGCTGTCCGTGCTTGTCCTGCTCATTATCGGCATCTACGGTCTGCTTGGCGCCGTGAGCACCTGGGGCACGGCTCAGCGCACCCCCAAGCTTGGGCTCGACCTGCAGGGCGGCACCCAGCTGATCCTGACGCCCAAGCTCGAGAAGGGCCAGCAGATCAACCAGGGCCAGATCCTGAAGGCGGTCGACATCATCCGCGCGCGAGTGAATGGATCGGGTGTCACCGAGGCTGAAGTCTCCACACAGGGCGGCAAAGACATCGTGGTCTCGTTGCCGGGCACCCCCGACGCCGCCACCGTCAACTCGCTGCAGAAGTCCTCGCAGCTGCGGATGCGGGCTGTCCTGGTTGCGGCCTCTGCCGCGCCGACGCCGACCCCCACCCCCACGTCAACCGGGTCGAGCCCCCTCAAGCCTTCGACCCCCGCCACCAGCGCACCGAAGGCGACGGGCACAGCGACAACCGCTCCCAAGTCAGGATTCCCATCCGCGCTGACCGCGGCGACGAAGCCGGCGCCCACTGCTGCCACACCCACTGCCACACCCCTTGCCACGGCTGCCACACCCACTGCCACACCCCTTGCCACGGCCGCCACGCCCGCACCTGGCGCCAAGCCGAAGAACGCGAGCGACCTGGCGTGGGTCACCCCGGCGCTGGAGAAACAGCTTGCCGGACTTAACTGCGCCAACCCCAAACAAGTCGAGGCCATCCAGGACATCGCGTCCCAACCGATGGTGACCTGCTCGAGTGACCCCACCCAACCGGAGAAATACATCCTTGGTCCGGCAGAGGTGAACGGTGACCAGATCTCTAACGCCACCTCTGATCAGCAGACTGGCCAGGGTGGCGTGAGCAACGGCCAATGGGAGGTGCGACTCGACTTCAACGGAGCCGGCACAACGGCATTCTGTAACGTGACCTCGCGCATCGTATCGCTGCCGAACCCGCGCAACCGGTTCGGTATCGTGCTGGATAACCAGGTGATCTCGGCTCCATCCGCCCAGGCGTCTCTGTGCGCGGGCACCGCGAGCATCACGGGCCACTTCACCGGTGTGTCCGCCAAAGCGCTGGCCGACCAGCTCAAGTTCGGCGCTCTGCCCCTGTCCTTCGCGCTGCAGACCAGCGACCAGATCAGTCCCACGCTCGGCGGGGACCAACTCGCTCGCGGTCTGATCGCCGGAGGCATCGGCCTGCTGCTCGTGGTTGCCTACTCCCTGTTCCAGTACCGTGCTCTGGGTCTGGTCACCGTCAGCTCCTTGATCATCGCCGGGTCGATGACCTACGCGGCGGTGACACTCTTCGGCTGGTCCCAGGGCTTCCGACTGACGATGGCCGGGGTGACAGGCCTGATCGTCTCCATCGGTATTGTCGCCGACTCGTTCATCCTGTACTTCGAACGCGTTCGTGATGAGGTTCGCGACGGACGGGCGCTCCGGGCAGCGGTCGAGACGGGCTGGGGTCGCGCCCGGCGCACGATTCTGATCTCCGACGCAGTGAACTTCCTGGCTGCGGTCGTCCTGTATGCCCTGGCAGCGAGCAACGTTCGCGGGTTCGCTTTTACGCTGATGCTGACCACGATCATCGACATCGTCGTCGTGTTCCTGTTCACCCACCCCCTGCTCTCGATTCTGGCCAACACCAAGTTCTTCGGTCAGGGACACAAGTGGTCCGGTCTGGATCCGAATCGTCTGGGGGCCAGAACCGTCACCTATACCGGGCGCGGCCGGGTCACGATTGCCGCCCGGCGGGCCGCGGCCGAGGGGAACAAGTCATGAGGAGCTTCTCCGACTTCGGTAACGACCTCTACACCGGCAAGCGCTCCAACGACTTCGTGGGTCGTCAGAAGACCTGGTACGCGGTGTCGGCGATCCTTCTGGTTCTGGCGACCATCGGTCTGTTCGGGCGCGGCCTGAACATCGGGCTGGAGTTTCGCGGAGGCTCTGAGTTCCGGATCTCATCGGTCACCAACTTCAACAGCTTCGAAGCCCGCGCCAAGACAGCTCTCGGCACCGTGAACCCCGGTTCCAACGTCGTGGTCACCAAGACCACCGACACGGTCCGGGTCCAGACTGAAAAGTTCCAGAGCACCCTCCAGACCGACAAGGTCAAGTCCGCGCTGGCCCGCGAGTTCAACGTCGGTGTGAACAGCATCAGCGCGAACACCATCGGACCGTCCTGGGGCGCCTCGGTGAGTCAGCAGGCCATCACTGCACTCATCTGGTTCCTCATCCTGGTCTCGCTCGTCCTGGCCGCCTACTTCCGAACCTGGAAGATGTCGATCGCGGCACTTATTGCCCTTGCGCACGACCTCGTGATCACCATTGGTATCTACGCGCTGGCCGGCTTCGAGGTCACCCCGGCATCGGTGATCGGCTTCCTGACGATCCTGGGGTACTCGCTCTACGACACCGTCGTCGTGTTCGACAAGGTGCGCGAGAACACGCAGGAAGCGGAGGGCAACGGTCGGCTGTCGTTCTCGCAGGCCGCCAACCAGGCGGTCAACCAGACGCTGGTCCGCTCGATCAACACCTCAGTGGTGGCCCTGCTTCCGGTCGCCTCCATCCTGGGCATTGGCTACTTCCTGCTCGGGCCAGGGACGTTGCTGGACCTCAGCCTCGCGTTGTTCGTGGGCATCGCGGTCGGTACCTACTCTTCCATCTTCATCGCCACCCCGGTGCTCGCGGATCTACGCGAGCGCGAGCCGGCAATGCAGGAGCTCAAGAAGCGGGCCACTCGCTACCAGGCGACCCAGGCTCGCAAGGCAGGCACCGACCCATCTGAGAGTGACCAGGGCGGCACAGACGATGCAGGCACGAGGGACGTGGTGCACGCGTCCAGCCGAGGCGGCGGCACCGCGTCCACCGGACGGCCCGTGCACCGTAACGTGCAGAGCGGACCGCGCAACCAACCCAAACGCCCGCCGAAGTCGAAGCGATGACGGGACCCGCGCATTCGAACCCAGTATTGGCGGCCTCAATCCCAACCAAAGCGTCCCCGCTCACCGCTCCGATCGGTGAGATCGTTGCCACTCGCCTGCGCGACATCCCGGACTTTCCGGTTCCAGGGGTCACCTTCAAGGACTTCACACCCCTGCTGAGCGATGGCCCTGCACTGCGGGCCGTCGTGAAGGACATCGCGGGCCGGTACGCCGGTCATGTCGACGTCATTGTGGGCGTTGAGGCGCGCGGCCTCATCCTGGGTGCGGCCGTGGCCTACGAGCTGGGCATCGGGTTCGTCCCGGTCCGCAAGGCTGGCAAGCTGCCCGGTAAGACGCACAGTGCTGGGTACGACCTGGAGTACGGCAGCGCCGTCATCGAGGTTCACACCGACGCCTTCACGGGCGGCAAGAGGGCCCTGATCATGGATGACGTCCTGGCCACCGGCGGCACGGCGCGAGCCGCCTGCGAGCTGGTTGAGCGCGCCGGAGCCAGCGTGGAAGCGGTCGAGGTGGTTCTGGAGCTGTCCTTCCTGCAGGGTCGTAGCAAGCTGGCCGGTCGCCCGGTACACGCCATGCTCTCGCTGTAGGGCCAATAGACTGCACCCATGAGCCAGGAGAGCGTGCCGGAGTTCCCCGGCACGGCGACGCCTCCGAAGCCTCCGACGCCCAAACCGCCTCAGAGGCCTCCGACGGCTGACCCGCCGACCAGCTCTGTCCCCACGTCATCGCGGGTCAGAGCCAGGTTCGCGCGCTTCGGCGGGCCACGCACCGACACGAACCCCGTGCTGGAGCCTTTGCTGAGCACTGTTCGATCCGCACATCCCAAGGCTGACCTGTCGATCATCGAGCGGGCCTACGCCGTGGCTGAGAAGGCTCACCAGGGACAGCTGCGCAAGAGTGGTGACCCATACATCACCCACCCACTGGCCGTGACGTCGATCCTGGCCGAGCTCGGTATGACCCCCGACACGTTGGCCGCAGCTCTGCTGCACGACACGGTGGAGGACACGCCATACAGCCTGGAATCCCTGACCAGCGACTTCGGTGACGAGATCGCGATGCTCGTCGATGGCGTGACCAAGCTGGACAAGGTTACCTACGGGGAGGCAGCTCAGGCCGAGACCGTCCGCAAGATGGTCGTCGCCATGGCCCGGGATATCCGCGTCCTGGTCATCAAGCTGGCCGACCGCTTGCACAACGCCCGCACCTGGCGCTACGTCTCGGAGGAGTCCGCACAGCGCAAGGCTCGCGAGACGCTCGAGATCTATGCGCCACTGGCCCACAGGCTGGGGATGAACACGATCAAGTGGGAGCTTGAGGACCTGTCCTTTGCGACCCTCTATCCCAAGGTCTACGACGAGATCGTGCGGTTGGTAGCCGAACGCGCCCCAGCACGGGAGGAGTATCTCGCAAGCGTTCGCGATAGCATCACCAAGGATCTGGCAGCAACCAGAATCAAGGCTGTCGTGACCGGCCGGCCGAAGCACTACTACTCCGTCTACCAGAAGATGATCGTGCGAGGCCGCGAGTTCGAGGAGATCTACGACCTCGTCGCAGTACGGGTCCTGGTGGAGTCGGTGCGCGACTGCTACGCCGTGCTGGGTGCCTTGCACGCTCGCTGGAACCCCGTGCCGGGGCGTTTCAAGGACTACATCGCGATGCCCAAGTTCAACATGTATCAGTCCCTGCACACTACGGTCATCGGTCCGCAGGGCAAGCCAGTCGAGATCCAGATCCGGACGCACACCATGCACCGCCGGGCCGAGTACGGCGTGGCGGCACACTGGAAGTACAAAGAGGACGCCCCCGGCCGAGTAGCTGACTCGGCGGCCTCGGGGCGCAAGGTTGATGCCGGTCCAGTCAACGACATGGCGTGGCTGCGTCAACTGCTCGACTGGCAGAGCGAGATCTCCGACCCAGGCGAGTTCCTGGACTCCCTGCGCTTCGAGATCAGCGCCCAAGAGGTCTACGTCTTCACCCCCAAAGGGTCTGTGGTCGCTCTGCCAGCCGGTTCGACGGCCGTCGACTTC
Source organism: Dermatophilaceae bacterium (assembly GCA_036834825.1). Taxonomy (GTDB): domain Bacteria; phylum Actinomycetota; class Actinomycetes; order Actinomycetales; family Dermatophilaceae; genus UBA4719. The sequence continues at coordinate 13,489 of DAITND010000002.1, read as the reverse complement.
GCCTACGCCGTGCACACCGAGGTCGGTCATCACTGCATCGGCGGCAGGGTCAACGGTCGACTCGTCCCGCTCGAGAGTCCGTTGGAGAACGGCGACGTCGTCGAGATCCTGACCTCCAAGGCCGAGGGAGCCGGGCCTTCACGCGACTGGCTGACCTTCGTTCGGAGCCCGCGAGCCCGCAACAAGATCCGTCAGTGGTTCTCCAAGGAGCGCCGCGAAGAGGCCATTGACGTCGGCAAGGACGCCATCGCCAAGGCCATGCGCAAGCAAGGCCTGCCGTTGCAGCGACTGATGACCCATGACTCGCTCACCGACCTCGCCGGTGAGCTGCGCTACCCCGACATCTCCAGCCTGTATGCCGCAGTGGGCGACGGTCATGTGTCCGCCCAACACGTTGTGAGCCGCCTGGTGGCGCACCTGGGCGGGCAGGAAGGGGCCACCGATGACCTCGCTGACGCCACTATGCCCTCGTCCGGGCTACCACGCCCGCGCAACGGTGACCCCGGAGTCGTCGTTGTCGGAACTGATGACGTCTGGGTCAAGCTGGCACGCTGCTGTACACCTGTTCCGGGGGACCCCATCATGGGTTTCGTCACGCGGGGCAGAGGCGTCTCGGTGCACCGCTCGGACTGCACCAACGCCGAGTCGCTGCTTTCACAACCCGATCGGCTGATCGAGGTCGAATGGGCCCCGTCAGCCGCGAGCGTGTTCCTGGTTCAGCTACAGGTCGAGGCGCTGGACCGCAACGCGCTGCTGTCGGACGTCACGCGCGTCCTGTCGGATCAGCACGTAAACATCCTGTCGGCCACCGTGCACACCTCGCGTGACCGCGTGGCTCTGTCCCGGTTCACCTTCGAGATGGGCGACCCGGGACACCTCGACCACGTGATTCAAGCCGTACGCAAGATCGACGGTGTGTTCGACGTGTATCGAATCACCGGTGGCAAGTCACCCGAAAAGACGGAGCAGTCTGACTAGCCGCCGAACTCCTGGACGCCAGCACGCGCCTGTGCCAGCCACCGCTCGCGAGCCTGCAGAGCTGATCGCGCGTCGGCAACCTTCTTGGTATTGCCGGAGGCCTCTGCTTTCTCGAGGTCCTTGCGCAAGCCGGCAACCGCCGTCTCAAGCTGGTCCACCAAGCTCTGTGCGCGGGCTGCAGCCTCTGGATTGACACTGGCCCAACGCTTCTCGTCATTTTCTCGCACGGTCTGCTCGATGCGGCGCATGGGCTTCTCGAGACGTTCCACATCCGGGCGGGGGACCTTGCCGGCGCGCTCCCACTTCTCCTGGATGACCCGCAACTTCGCCTTTGCAGCTTCGATATCCGTCACGGGCAGCAGCGACTCCGCCTCGGCGAGGAGAGCCTCCTTGACCACCAGGTTGGCTTTGAACTCCTCGTTCTCAGCCGCGACGATCTCGTCCTTGGCATTGAAGAAGCTATCTTGCGCCGTCTTGAAACGAGCCCAAAGCGCGTCGTCGTCGGCGCGCGAGGTGCGACCGGCCTCCCGCCAGCGGTCCATCAATCGTTTGAACGCCGTCGCGGTCGCGGACCAGTCCTTGCTCGCTGCGAGCGCCTCGGCCTCCTTGACCAGCTGTTCCTTCATTGACCTGGCTTCTGACTGGGTGTCCTCGAGCTGGGCAAAGTAGACCCGTCGGGCCTTGTCAAAAGAGTTGCGAGCGGCGCTGAAGCGCTGCCAGAGGGCGGTCTCAGCCTCCCTGTCAAGCTTAGGACCGTTCCGTTGCAAGGACTTCCACTCGTCCAGCAGAGCCCGCATACGCGTGCCACTGGTCTTCCACTGGATCTTCGCTTCCGGCTGACCCGCGATCGTCTCGGCCTCCCGGACCAGCTCTTCGCGCTTGGCCTTGCCTGCCTCACGGGCCACGCTGCGTTCGACTCTCTCGGTGGCCTTCTTGGCCTCGACCGCCGCGGCAATCTCAGCGACCCGGGCGTCAAGGGCGACAAGGTCGCCGACGACACGCGCGTCGGCAGTCTGCTCACGCAGCTTGGCGAGCCCTTCCGACCCTTCCCGCGCCGGCAGGTCGGTGTGAGTCACCCGTTGCAGAAGCAGATCAGCGGAGGCCAGCAGCTCGTCGTACTTCCGGGTGAAGTATCCCAAGGCCTCTGCATGAGTGGCGCCGGGGTACGAACCGACCTCTCGCTCACCGTCAGCAGTGCGGACAAATACCGTGCCCGACTCGTCCACCCGACCGTACTGAGAGGGCTTCGGCGCCGCATTGCCGTGAAGCCTTCCAGCCAGAGACGCGGGACTGGGAACGTGAATGGTTGCAGGGGTCGGGACCGCAGCCTCAGCCTCAGGCTCCGAAGCCGAGGCCGGGACCGCAGCCTCAGCCTCCGAAGCCGAGGTCGGGACCGCAGGGTCGGGCTCCGGGACAGGGGGCGACTCCTGCGCCGGCGCGTCTCCAGTTGGCACGGTTGGTGCGTCCTCCACTGTCTCCACCCCCTCGGACGTGTCCGTGGCGGGGTGGTTCTCGGGCGTCTGCTCGGTCACTGTCAGGCCTTCTTCTCGGTGACATTCACCGCAATGATGCTGATGGGCTGCAACGGCGCGGTGTTCTGATGGGCATCCACAGGAGTGGCTCCCGCTGCGGCGACCCTCTCGACGATATCCAAACCGGAGGTGATCTTGCCGAAGATTGAGTATCCGGTGGGGTCATTCAGCGTGGTCTGCTTGTAGACGACGAAGAACTGGCCACCGTTGCTCTTGGGGTCGCTGGTGCGCGCCATGGCTAGCGTGCCAGCCGGATAGGTGAAGTTGGCCGGCGCATTCTCGACGCCGTAGCCGTATCCGGGAGTGCCGGTGCCAGTGCCCGTCGGGTCGCCACACTGCAGGACGAAGAGCGGTGCGGCGGTGGTCAGCCGGTGACACGGGCTGTCGGCCCAGTAGCCACTCTTGGCCAGGCTGAGGAAAGAGGCCACGGTCTGGGGAGCCTTGGTCCCATAGAGCTCCACCGTGATTCGGCCACAGTTGGTGATGACTGTCGCGATGAACGTCTTTCCGGCTGCGGTCTTCTTGTCGGGCAGGGTGCCACTTCGTTTGTCGGTAGGGACTGCCGGAGGGGCAACACAGCCAGCGACCGGCTTGGCGAGGGTCGCGGGAGCCGATGCCGAGGCGCTTGCCGCGGTGTTCTTGCCGTTGTTCAAGGCAAAGGTCAGTGCCACGAATCCACCGATGAGAACAGCCATGACCAGGACGATGCCGAGGACCTGCTTGTTTCGCTTGGACTCCATCGCACGCCGATCCAGCACCGACTGACGCTTCTTGTTGCGGCGCTTCTCGCGAGCTCGGTCGCGTGCTTGGGGCGACACCTGGGCACTCCTTGGGACAGTAGAGGAAGACGCTGGCTTTAGGCGCATGGGGCAGTGGCTCAGTCTAGGCGGGCCACACGGGGAAGCGCGGGGGCAGGGTCACGAGTCCTTGATTGTTAGGCTCACAAGCGTGTTGACCATCGGATTCCCGGCCGCTGTCGCCGGCACCAACTGTTACATCCTCGCTCCCGCCGCAGGTCAGGACTGTCTGATCGTCGACCCTGGCGTGGGTGTCATCGGCCAGTTGGCCGAGCTCTTGCACGAGCACCGGCTCAGGCCGGCAGCCGTGTTGCTCACCCACGGGCACTTCGACCACGTGTACTCGGTGACGCCGGTATGCGGTTCCGCCGGCGTTGCCGCCTACATCCACGGCGAGGATCGCTACCGACTCAAGGACCCCCTCTCTGCGGTAGGACCAGAGCTGATCGCCATGTTCGAGCAGCAGTTTGGCAAGCAGGCCGAGTGGCAGGAACCCACCGACGTTGTCAACCTGGCCCACGGCCAGAAGCTGACGATCGCCGGCCTCGACCTGCGCGTGTTGCACGCGCCCGGCCACACGCAGGGCTCAGTGATGTTTGCCTTGCCGGAGGTGCCAGAGGGCATTGCTGCCGACGTTGGCGCCAGGTCGACGGTGCTGTCCGGCGATGTCCTGTTCGCCGGCTCCATCGGACGGACGGACCTCGAGGGCGGTGATGGGGCTGTCATGAACCGCAGCCTGCGCGACGTGGTCCTACCACTTGCCGATGACGTGCTCATACTGCCCGGACACGGTCCAGCCACCACGATGGAACGTGAACGCGCCACCAACCCGTACCTGCAAGGATTGGCCTCGTGAGCAAAGTCCGCCCGATCAGCGGCTTCCCGGAGTGGTTGCCCAACGAACGCATCATCGAGCAGCACTTCCTGGACGTGATCCGCGAGACGTTCGAGCTGCATGGGTTCGCCTCGATCCAGACCCGGTCGGTAGAACCGATCGAACGCCTTTCGAGCCAGGGTGAGGACACCGACAAGGAGATCTACGCGATCAGCCGTCTTGCCGCCGGCGCCGACGCCTCGGCCCGTGACCCCAAGCTTGGCCTCCACTTCGACCTGACAGTCCCCTTCGCACGCTATGTCCTGGAGAACGCCGGCAAGCTGACTTTCCCCTTCCGCCGTTATCAGATCCAGCCGGTATGGCGTGGAGAGCGCCCACAGGAGGGTCGCTTTCGGGAGTTCACCCAGTGCGACATCGACATCGTCGACGTCGACGAGCTTGCCCCGCAATACGAGGCCGAGCTGCCATTGGTGATCGCCGACGCGTTCAGCAAACTACCGATCGGACCATTCCGGATCCAGGTCAACAACCGCAAGATCCCGCAGGGGTTCTATCTGGGTATCGGGCTCACCGACGTCCAGACGATGCTGCGAATCGTTGACAAGCTCGACAAGATCGGCCCTGATGCGGTCCTCGACCTCATGGTCGCCGCAGGCGCGACGGCCGCGCAGGCCAGAGCGGCCCTGGCCCTGGCCCAGATCAACGCCCCTGACGAAAGCTTCGTCGAACAGGTGCATGCCCTTGGCGTTCAGCACGAGACCCTCGCACAAGGGCTGGCCGAGCTGGCAGCGGTGATCCGCATCGGAGCAGAACATGCCTCCGGGCTGATGGTCGCCGACCTGAAGGTCGCCCGCGGGCTGGACTACTACACCGGCACGGTCTACGAGACCCAGCTGATCGGGGCCGAGTCCTACGGATCGATCTGTTCGGGTGGTCGCTACGACGCGCTGGCCTCGGACGGGCGGACGACCTATCCCGGAGTCGGCATCTCCATCGGGCTCTCGCGACTGCTGGCCAAGATCATGCCCACCCTGTCGGCCAGTCGGTCCACCCCCTCGTGCGTGTTGGTGGCCCTGGCCGACGAGAGCGACCGCGACCGCGGGATGGGGGTTGCCGCTGCATTGCGCCAACGCGGGATCGCATGTGAGGTGGCGCCGGCTGCCGCCAAGTTCGGCAAGCAGATCATGTTCGCGCAGCGGCGCGGCATACCGTTCGTGTGGTTTCCGGCCTCGGGTGAGCAGAGCGCTGACTCGGTCAAGGACATCCGCAGTGGCGACCAGGCCGAGGCGAATGCTGCGTCGTGGATGCCCCCGGCCGAGGACCTATGGCCCCGCGTGACGGCCTGATCCGGAGTGGGTGATCCGGCGGGATTAGACTCGGATTCGCAGCCCTAGGGCGGCCGATCGACGTGACAATGAGGTTGCCTCGGCGGTGGTGCATCGGCAAAGGATGTTGATAAACGTGAAGGTCGGAATTCCACGCGAAGTCAAGAACAACGAGTACCGGGTGGCCATCACGCCCTCTGGTGTGCACGAGCTGGTGCGCAACGGCCACGAGGTCTTTGTCGAGACCGATGCCGGCGTCGGTTCCTCGATCATCAACGCGGACTATGTCGCTGCCGGGGCGAAGATCCTGGACACCGCCGCTGACGTGTGGGCCACCGGTGAGCTGATCCTGAAGGTCAAGGAGCCTGTCGCCTCCGAGTACCCCCTGATGCGTGAGGGACAGACCCTCTTCACCTACCTTCACCTGGCTGCCGACCGGGTGTTGACCCAGGAGCTGGTCAAGCGCAAGGTGACCGGAATCGCCTACGAGACAGTCGAGCTGTCCGACCGCTCGCTGCCGTTGCTGGCCCCGATGAGCGAGGTGGCCGGCCGGTTGGCACCACAGGTCGGTGCGCACACGCTCATGGCAGCCCAGGGTGGCCGCGGTGTCCTGATGGGCGGCGTCTCCGGTGTCTATGCCGCCAAGGTCGTGGTCATCGGCGCGGGTGTGTCCGGTATGAATGCCGCCGCTATCGCGTTGGGCATGCAGGCCGAGGTCCTGCTGCTGGACCGCAACGTGGCCAAGCTGCGGGTCGCCGATGCCATCTACCAGGGCCACTGCCAGACGATCACCTCCAACGCCTACGAGGTGGAACGGGCCATCGCCGACGCTGACCTGGTCATCGGAGCAGTCCTTGTTCCCGGCGCCAAGGCTCCGACGCTGGTCACCAACGAGCAGGTCTCGCGGATGAAACCGGGCTCGGTCCTGGTGGACATCTCCATCGACCAGGGTGGTTGCTTCCAGGACTCCCACGCCACCACGCACGCCGACCCGACATACAAGGTCCACAACTCGGTGTTCTACTGCGTGGCGAACATGCCGGGCGCGGTGCCCCACACCTCGACCTACGCGCTGACCAACGTGACCTTGCCCTATGCCGTGGAGCTCGCCAACCACGGCTGGCGCACGGCACTTCAGGCCGACCCCGCACTGGCGCTCGGCCTGAACACCTGCGACGGCCAGATCACCTACGGCCCCGTCGCCGAAGCGCACGGACTGCCTTCGCTAAGCCTCGACGACGTGCTGCGCTGACATCCGGCACCCTCATCCGATGAGGTGCGAGGCCATCACAGATGAAAACACCAAAGACGTTGGTACCGAAGCCAACTCACCGCTGACGCGGGCGACCCGTGGATGGCTGGACCATCTGCGGGTCGAACGCGGGGCCGCCGACAACACGCTGACCTCCTACCGGCGGGACCTGGCACGATATGGCCAGTTCCTGAGCGGTCGGGGGATCAGCGATCCGGCAGTGGTGCGCGAGTCCGACGTCACCGAGTTCCTCGCCTCACTTCGAGAGGGGACACCCGAACGTCCACCGCTGTCAGCATCCTCGGCGGCACGGACTCTCATCGCGGTGCGCGGCTTCCACAGGTTCATGGCCCTTGAGGGGGCCACAGCAACTGACCCCGCTGAAGGGGTGGCGCCACCAAAGGTGCCCAAACGGCTGCCAAAAGCCATCTCGATCACGGACGTCGAGAACCTGCTGTCAGCGGCGAGTCTGGGGGATACTCCGGCAGCCTTGCGCGATCGCGCGATGCTGGAGGTTCTCTATGGTGCCGGCGCGCGAATCAGTGAAGTCGTCGGCCTCGACCTCGACGACATCGAGTTTGGTGACATGAGTCTGGATGACATCGACCGCGGGCCAGGGTCGGTGCGTCTGCTCGGCAAGGGCAGCAAGGAACGCGTCGTTCCTCTCGGGAGCTACGCGCGGGACGCGGTCACGGCATACACGGTCCGAGCACGTGCATCCATCGCGCTGCGAGGAAAGGGGACACCGGCACTGTTCTTGAATCTGCGTGGAGGACGACTCTCTCGCCAGGGTGCGTGGGCCGCGATCCACGCAGCAGCCGAACGCGCTGGCCTTGGGGACACTGTGAGCCCGCACACTCTGAGGCATTCCTTTGCCACACACATGCTGGAGGGCGGAGCCGACGTACGGGTGGTTCAGGAACTGCTCGGTCACGCCTCGGTGACCACGACGCAGATCTACACTATGGTCACCGTCCAGCACCTGCGCGAGGTCTATGCAGAGGCCCATCCGCGCGCGCGTTGATTACGATCAGTCCGCGACAGGCCGGGCTCTGTCTTGAATCCGCACCCCCGGCGCGACTAGGGTCGACGCGATCAGCGAGAGACTGACCGATGACCTATCGACCGCGCTGGGAGGGAACACCTGTGACTTACGTGGTGACAACGGCCACCGATAGTCCGACCGCCGATGGTCCGACCACCGGGGTGGCGACAGCGAATGGCTTGCTGGCCACTGCTGTGGTGGAGACGCCAGAGCGAAATCCGGCCCAGCTACCTGGCACCCAGAACGTCGGGGCCGGCCAGATGGGTCCGACCGGGCGGATCATGCCCGATTTCCTTGACCCGTCAGTGCTGCGCAGCCATGGTCCCGCGCGGATCATTGCAATGTGCAACCAGAAGGGCGGCGTTGGCAAGACAACGAGCACGATCAACCTCGGCGCCGCCCTGGCCGAGTGTGGCCGCAAGGTCCTGTTGATCGACTTCGACCCGCAAGGCGCCCTCTCCGTCGGTCTGGGCGTCCCGACCTATGAGCTCGAGGTCACAATCTACAACCTCCTGGTCGAACGCGGACACGACATCCATGACGTGGTCCAGCACACCAGCATGGAGAACCTCGACATCATCCCGGCCAACATCGACCTCTCGGCGGCTGAGGTGCAACTGGTGGGCGAGGTGGCCCGAGAGATGGTGCTGGCGCGCGTCCTGCGTCCGATTGTGGACGACTACGACGTCATTCTCATCGACTGTCAGCCCTCGCTGGGTTTGCTCACCGTCAATGCGCTCACGGCTGCCCACGGCGTGATCATCCCGCTGGAGTGCGAGTTCTTCGCGATGCGTGGTGTCGCACTGCTGGTGGAGACCATCGACAAGATCTGTGACCGCCTTAACCCTCGACTACAGGTTGATGGAATTCTGGCCACCATGTACGACAGCCGCACGCTCCACAGCAGGGAGGTCGTGCGAAGCGTGGTCGACCACTTCGGCGATCTGGTCTTCCACACTGTCATCAGCCGTACGGTGAAGTTCCCTGACTCATCGCTGGCTGCCGAGCCCATCACCACCTATGCCTCGACCCACTCAGCAGCCGAGGCCTACCGGCAGATGGCGCGCGAGCTTATCGCCCGGGGTGGGGCGGCCTGAGCACCATGGTTGAGACCTCAACCACCGAGGTCACCGCCAGTGTCTTCACCGTGCCCGCTGAGTCCACCGGGCCCAGCAAGTCATTGACCGAGCCGACTGAACCATCTAACGCTGCCGCGGCGATGCCTGTCGCTGGCTCCGACCTGACGCCGGGCGGCGTACTGCGCAGAACAGAAGGCCAAGCCTTCGAGGTGCATCTCGACGTCTTCCAGGGCCCCTTTGAGCTTCTCCTGGGCCTGATTTCCAAACACAAGCTGGACATCACGGAGATAGCCCTTGCCAAGGTTACGTTCGAGTTCATGGCCCACATCAGGGCCCATCAGGCCTCTGACACCGAATGGGACCTGAGTCAGGCCTCCGAGTTCCTGCTGGTTGCCGCCACCCTGCTCGACATCAAGTCGGCCCACCTGCTGCCCCAGCTGCACCCGCAGGACGAGGAAGATCTGGCGCTGATCGAAGCTCGGGACCTGTTGTTCGCCCGGTTGCTGCAGTATCGCGCGTTCAAGCAGGTCGCCAGTGCGTTCGCGGAGCGGATCGCTACGGCAGGCCGTATGACGGCCCGCCAAGCAGGTCTGGACCCTCATTTCGCTGCTCTGTTACCCGAGCTGGTGATGGGCATCACGCCCGAGCAGCTGGCCATGATTGCCGCCCGGGCGATCACGCCCAAGCCGGTGCCCACCGTGGGTTTGGAGCACCTGCATGCGCCGGCGGTAAACGTCCGCGAGCAGGCCGCCGTGCTCGTGGCGCGGCTGCGAGCCTCCCGCAGCTGCTCCTTCCGGTCTCTGGTTGCCGACGCCGACAGCACCTTGGTGATTGTCGCCCGATTCCTTGCCCTGCTGGAGCTGTTCCATGAGTCCGTCATCATCTTCGACCAGACCGAGGCGCTCGGAGAGCTAACGGTTCAGTGGACCGGTCGGGACGACGGAGAAATCGGGGTCAGTGACGAGTTCGACGAAGATGAAGGGGTCAAGGAGAACGACGGCGTCAGCCAGGATGACGGAGTCGACCAGGAGATGGTGGAACCAGTTGAGTGACATGCCGACCGAGATCCCGCAGGAGCAGGTCGCCTTCGAGCAGGAGCAGGTCGCCTTCGACATCAACGACTTTGCCGGAGGCGCTCGCGCTGCGATAGAGGCTGTCCTGATGGTCATCGACGAACCGGTCACCGAGATGTCGCTGGCCTCCGCACTGGAGCTGCCGGTCGAAGATGTCCTCGGACACCTACACGCCCTCGCAGCCGAGTACGACGAAAGCAACCGTGGATTCGCCATCAAGGGGATCGCCGGGGGATGGCGGGTCTACAGCCGCTCAGAGTACGCACCCGTCGTCGAGAAGTTCCTGCTGGATGGAGCACAGGCCAAGCTCACGCAAGCGGCTTTGGAGACCCTGGCGGTTATCGCATATCGACAGCCGGTCTCCCGCTCACGGGTCAGTTCCGTTCGCGGCGTCAACGTCGACGGCGTCGTTCGGACTCTGCTCACCCGCGGTCTCATCGAGGAAATGAGGGAAGAAGGCGAAAGTGGTGCGACCCTGTATGGCACGACGTCCTACTTCCTGCAACGACTTGGCCTCGGTTCACTGGATGAGCTCCCGGCCCTCGCCCCCTACTTACCCGAGGTTGATGTGCTCGACGAACTAGCAGAACGTGGCCGGGCGTGAGCGACCGAACCCCGGCCCGCAGCGGTTTCGACGGAACCCGCAAACGCTCCACGTCGAGCGCCCCGCAGCGCGGAAGCGCCGCTCGACGTGGCAATGCTGCCCCGCGTGGCGCCGTGCCACAGCGCGGCAGCAGTGGCACCACCAAACCCAGTCAGCCCACCCGTCTACCTCCACAGCCTGAGAAGCCATCGGTCGAGGTCGATGTTCATGATCCCGATGGCGTGCGCCTGCAGAAGCTCCTGGCGGCGGCCGGCGTGGGCAGCCGGCGAACATGCGAGAACCTGATCACCGCAGGCAGAGTCGCGGTCGACGGACACTTGGTCACCGAGCTGGGTGTGCGGATCGATCCCAACACCCAGACTGTCCACGTTGACGGGTCCAGGGTCCAGCTGGACGAGTCCCGCGTCTACCTTGCCTTCAACAAGCCGCTGGGCGTGGTTTCGACGATGAGCGACGACCTCGGTCGCCCCTGCGTCGGAGACTTCGTCAGCAACCGCAAGGAGCGGCTCTTCCATGTCGGACGACTGGACGCCGATACCGAGGGCCTGCTACTGCTGACCAACGACGGCGAGCTCGCCCATCGGCTGCAGCACCCGTCATACGGCGTCCTGAAGACCTATCTGGCCCAGATCCCCGGGCCGGTTCCTCGCGATCTGGGCAAGCGGTTACGTGCCGGCATCGACCTCGATGACGGGCCGGTCAAGATCGACTCCTTCAAGCTCGTGGACTCCGCCCCAGGCAAGGCGCTGGTCGAGGTCCAGCTGCACGAAGGCCGCAAACACATCGTGCGACGGCTACTCGAGGCAGTGGGACACCCGGTGATCACACTGGTCAGAACCGATGTCGGGCCCATCCGGCTCGGCGACCTGCGATCAGGCCGGATGCGCTCGCTCAACCGACCCGAGATCGGTCAGCTTTACTCAGCTGCTGGACTCTGATGCGCTAGGTTCGCTTCGTCGCTACGGTTACCCAGGTGAGGGATACGGGTATACCTGTCAGTGCCGTTCGTGCCATCAGAGGTGCGATCCAGCTTGATGTGGACGAGCGCGAACACGTGCTGTCCTCGACGCGCGAGCTCGTCTCGTCGGTTCTCGAGGTCAACTCGCTGAGCAAGGATGACGTCATCTCCATCATGTTCACGGCTACACACGACGTGCACAGCGAGTTCCCCGCAGTTGCGGCGCGCGAGCTGGGCCTCGGTGGCGTCCCCTTGATGTGCGCGCAAGAGCTCGACGTTGTCGGCGCGATGCCGATGGTGATCCGGTTGATGGCTCACGTCAACACCACGCTGCCCCGTGACCAGATCACGCACGTCTACCTGCGGGGGGCCACCGCGTTGCGTCGAGACCTCGCCCAATGAGTGCCGCCGCCCCGAACGGACGGCGGGTCAGGATCGTCGGAACCGGTCTGATCGGAACTAGCCTCGGAATAGCCCTGTCGCGAGCGGGCTTTCAGGTGTCGCTGGCTGACCCGTCGCCTACGGCCGCCGCGCTTGCACGGGACCTCGGCGCCGGTGTTCTCGCGGAGGACTCCGCAGCCGCACCGGAAATGGTCGTGGTCGCCGCGCCTCCTGACGTCGTGGCCGAAGTCGTCGCGGTAGAGCTGACACGGTGGCCGGACGCCGTGGTGACCGACGCGGCCAGCGTCAAGGGTGCGGTGCTGAGCTCGTTGCAGGACAGGGGAGCCGACCTTTCACGTTATGTCGGGTCGCACCCGATGGCAGGCCGGGAGAAGTCAGGGGCGATGGCGGCACAGGGGGATCTGTTCGAGGGCCGCTCCTGGGTCGTGGCACCAGGGCCACAAGCATCGGCCGACGCTGTCGACAAGGTGCGCGAGATCGCGGAAGCCGCCGGGTCAGTCGTGCTCGTGATGAACCCAGATGAGCACGACGCTGCCGTCGCCGCCGTCTCACACGTGCCGCAGATAGCCGCGAGTCTGGTGGCTAGCCGGCTGCGAGGTCTGCCGTCGGACGCCATTGCTCTGTCAGGGCAGGGAATCCGTGACGTCACACGCATCGCGGCCAGTGATCCGGGCATGTGGACCCAGATCCTGGCCGGAAATGCACCGGCCGTCCGCAGCGTTCTCGAGTCGCTCGCCGAGGAGCTTGACGCAGTGCTAGTGGCCTTACGTCACCTGGAGTCGGACCCGGGCGTAGGCAGCGTGGGCGCCCGGGCGGTCCTTGCCAGAGCCGTCGCCGATGGCAACGCCGGGCACGCCCTGATCCCGGGCAAGCATGGCGCGCCCCCGACGACATACGCCACGGTCATTGTCGTAGTCCCGGATGAGCCTGGTGCGTTGGGTCGACTGCTTCACGACGTCGGCGAAGCCGGGGTCAACATGGAGGACCTGCACCTGGAACACGAGATCGGCCAGTCGTTCGGCCTTGCCGAGCTTTCCGTGCTTCCGGCCGCGGTCCAACCCCTGATCGCGGCGTTGAGCTCTCTGGGCTGGCCCGTACACGAGTAGTCCGACAGGACATCCTCACCTGTGCATGCCAGCACCAGTTACTGACCACCCTGATGGATGCGCAGGGTTCCACCTTGCGGTGGAACCCTGCCATGGGCTGTCAGTGCACAGTGACGGCACGGCACCCGAACTGGACGCTGGTGCCGGGGCCGGTGTTGATCCCGTACAGACAGACCGTATGGGTGCCGGCCGTGGTTGCCATCTTGAGGTTGTAGCCGTGGTTGGGCCCGCTTGCGGGGTATACCGCACCGACGTCGGTCCTGGACTGGTTGGCCCAGGTCATCGCATTTGCCCGGCTGTCGATGTACATCTGGACGATGATGGGTGCGCTGGTGTCGGGGTCTATCGCCCATCCGCCGGCGGTGACGCTTTGCGGCCCGGCGTTGACCGCGTCGATCGCCCCGAACGGGTTACTGGACACGGTGACGGTACGACAGCCGAGCTTGGTGCTGGTGCCGGGGCCGGTGTTGATCCCGTACACGCAGACCGTATGGGTGCCAGGG
>DAITND010000001.1:0-76164 GCA_036834825.1 Dermatophilaceae bacterium | reverse complement strand
ACTACCGTCTGTTGCTGTTCGGTCTGCTGCTCGTCCTGATGATGCGCTTCCGGCCTGAAGGCCTGGTGGCCAGCAGGCGAAGACAGCTGGAGTTCCACGAGCAAGACGAGGAGCTTGCTGCCCGGGTTGAGGGCGACATCGCCGAGGAGGTGCAGGCATGACAGCGACCGCAGAAGCCGAACAGGTCCCGCAGTCGACCAGCGTCCCGATACTGCAGGCCGACGGCGTCACCATGCGATTCGGCGGGCTGACCGCAGTGAACAACGTCAGCATGACCGTCAACGAGGGCGAGATCCTCGGACTCATCGGCCCCAACGGTGCTGGTAAGACGACCTTCTTCAACTGTCTGACCGGGCTCTACAAGCCGACCGAGGGCCAGGTCCGCCTGTCCGGTGTAGAACTGCCCCCCAAACCCCGGGCGGTGGTCCAGGCCGGTATGGCGCGCACCTTCCAGAACATCCGGTTGTTCGCCAACATGACGGCCTTGGAGAACGTCATGGTGGGCCGTTACTGCCGTACCTCTTCGGGGGCAATCACCTCGATCCTGCACGGACCCAAGTTCAAGCGTGAGGAGGCGGAGACCCGGGCGCGGGCCCAGGAACTGCTGGACTTCGTAGGCCTCGGGGACTCCACCGAACACCTGGCCCGCAACATGCCATACGGAAACCAGCGTCGCCTGGAGATCGCACGGGCACTGGCCACCGACCCCAAGCTCGTCCTGCTAGATGAGCCGACGGCGGGCATGAACCCGCTGGAGACCCGTCAGGCCAGCGAGCTGATCTTCAAGATCCGGGACACGGGGTTGGCCGTGGTGGTTATCGAACACGACATGCGGTTCATCTTCAACCTGTGTGACCGCGTCTTATGCCTGGTCCGCGGGGAGACCCTGATCGTGGGAACCCCAGTCGAGGTACAGTCCGACCCCCGGGTCATCGAGGCCTATCTCGGCACGGGCACCGACGACGACGATGCAGAGGACACCTTATGACCCCCATGCTTGAGGTCAAGGACCTCAAGGTTGCCTACGGCAAGATCCTCGCGGTCAAGAAGATCAGCTTCTCGGTCGAGGAGGGTCAGGTCGTCACCCTTATCGGCACCAACGGCGCCGGCAAGACGACGACCCTGCGCACGATCTCCGGACTCATCCGGCCTGCGAGCGGCGAGATCCTGTTCCAGGGCAAACGTATCGACACGGTCCCTGCTCATCAGATCGTCTCCATGGGCCTGGCGCACTCCCCCGAGGGCCGGAAGATCTTCCCCAAGATGACGGTCGAGGGGAACCTCCTTCTTGGGGCCTTCGCGCGCAAGGATGGCGAAGTCAAGAACGACCTGGACGCGGCATACGACCTGTTCCCGATCCTCGGGGAGCGACGCAGCCAACTGGCCGGGACCTTCTCGGGCGGTGAGCAGCAGATGCTGGCCATGAGCCGCGCCATGATGAGTCGACCCAAGCTGCTCATGCTTGACGAACCGTCGATGGGCCTGTCGCCGTTGATGATGAAGGTGATCATGCAGACGGTCAGGACGCTGCAGTCCCAGGGCACCACAATTCTGCTCGTGGAGCAGAACGCACAAGCAGCGTTGAGCCTGGCAGACCACGGCTACGTCCTGGAAGTCGGAAAGATCGTCATCAAGGGCACAGGCAAAGATCTGCTCGTCAACGACGCCGTCCGCAAGGCCTACCTCGGCGAAGACTAGCCAGCAGAACCTGACGCGGTCTTCCTGGCCGCAGTCTTCTTGACCGCAGTCCTTGTCACTTTGGTCTTCTTGGCCGTCAGCGCCTGGGCCGTCGACGCGGTGACGCTGGGGCGGCTCGGCGCCCGCGTGCCACCGGCCAGGACCGGCGCGAGGAACTGCCCGGTGTAGCTCTCCTCGACCAGCGCGACCTGCTCAGGAGTTCCCTGCGCGATCACCCGGCCACCGCCGTTGCCACCCTCGGGACCCATGTCCACGATCCAGTCGGCGCTCTTGATGACATCAAGGTTGTGCTCGATGACGATGACGGTGTTGCCTTTGTCGACCAGGCCTTGCAGCACCCCGAGCAGCTTGTTGATGTCCTGGAAGTGCAGGCCCGTCGTCGGCTCGTCCAGGACGTAGATGGTCCGGCCGGTCGAACGCTTCTGCAGCTCGGTGGAGAGCTTGACGCGCTGGGCCTCACCACCAGAAAGCGTGGGCGCCGGCTGGCCGAGCCTGACGTAACCGAGACCGACGTCCACCAACGTCCGAAGGTGGCGCGAGATGGCCGGAACCGCAGCGAAGAACTCCGATGCCTCCTCGATCGGCATGTCCAGGACATCGGAGATGGTCTTGCCCTTGAAGTGCACCTCGAGCGTCTCACGGTTGTAGCGCGCGCCATGGCAGACCTCGCACGGCACGTACACATCCGGCAAGAAATTCATCTCGATCTTGATCGTGCCGTCACCGGAGCAGTTGTCGCAGCGACCGCCCTTGATGTTGAACGAGAAGCGTCCGGGCAGGTACCCGCGGATCTTCGCTTCCGTCGTCTCTGCGAACAGCTTGCGCATGTGGTTGAAGACACCGGTGTATGTCGCGGGGTTGCTCCGCGGGGTCCGTCCGATCGGCCCCTGGTCGACGTGTACGACCTTGTCGAGGTGCTCGAGCCCCTCGACGGCTTTGTGCCGACCGGGCACCTGCCGCGCGCCGTTGAGCTTGTTGGCAAGAACCATGTAGAGGATGTCATTGACCAGCGTCGACTTGCCGGAGCCCGAAACCCCTGTGACCGCAACGAGATTGTTGAGTGGAAAGCTGACATCCACGTCATAGAGGTTGTGCTCGCGAGCCCCGACCACGGTGACGACGCGGCCATCCTGGGGGCGCCGGACCGCAGGGATGGGAATCTCACGGCGGCCCGATAGATACGCGCCGGTGATGGAGTCAGGGTGGCTGAGAAGGTCTGCGACCGAGCCAGAGTGCACGACGTTCCCACCGTGTTCCCCGGCCCCCGGGCCGATGTCCACGACCCAGTCGGCGGCAGTGATCGTGTCCTGGTCGTGCTCGACGACGATGACCGTGTTGCCCAGATCCCGCAGGCGGGTGAGCGTCTCGATCAGTCGGTGGTTATCTCGCTGGTGCAGACCGATCGACGGCTCGTCCAGAACGTAGAGAACACCTACCAGCCCGGAGCCGATCTGCGTTGCCAGCCGGATCCGTTGCGCCTCACCACCTGACAGGGTGCCGGCCGGACGGTCCAGCGAGAGATAGTCCAGACCGACGTCCAGCAGGAAGCCCAGCCGGGCCTCGATCTCCTTGATGACCCGCTCGGCGATCTGACGCTCACGCGAGGTGAAGTCGACCTCGGCCAGGAACTTGGCGCAGTCGGCGATCGCCAGCGCACAGATCTGGGAGATGCTCTGACCACCGACCAGGACGGCAAGTGACTCCGGCTTGAGCCTTGCCCCACCGCACTGGGGACACGGCACTTCTCGCATGTAGCCCTCATACCGCTCGCGCGACCACTCTGAGTCGGTCTCGGAGTGCCGCCGCTGGACGAACGGCACCACCCCCTCGAACCCGGTGGTGTAGGAACGGTCTCGGCCGAAACGGTTGCGGTACTTGACGTGGACCTTGTAATCCTGACCGTGCATGATCGCCTCGCGCGCCCGCTCTGGCAAGGAGCTCCACGGCATGTCCAGAGAAAACTTCAGGTCCTCGCCCAGCGCTGTCAGGAGCCGCAGGAAGTACTCCGCAGAACCGGATCCCTGAGACCAGGGAGCAATGGCGCCCTGGTTGATCGACAGATCCTCGTTGGGGATCAACAGGTCAGCGTCAACCTCCAGCTCGACGCCCAGACCTGTGCACTTGGTGCAGGCGCCGAACGGTGAGTTGAATGAGAACGAGCGCGGCTCGACCTCATCCATGGCCAGGGGGTGGTCGTTGGGGCAGGCCATCCTCTCCGAGTACCGCCGTTCGCGCCCGGGGTCCTTGGGGTCCAGATCCACGAAATCGACGATCAGGACGCCGGATGCCAGACCGAGTGCGGTCTCCACCGAGTCGGTCAACCGGCGTTTGGCGCCCGTGTCATCGCCCTTGGCAACGAGACGGTCGATGACAACTTCGATGGTGTGCTTCTTCTGCTTCGCCAAGGAGGGTGGCTCGGTCAACGAGATGACCTCACCGTCAACGCGAGCGCGCGAGAAGCCCTTGGTCTGGAGCTCGCTGAACAGGTCCACGTATTCGCCCTTGCGAGCCTGCACTACCGGCGCGAGCACCTGGAAGCGGGTGCGTTCCGGCAGCTCCGAGAGCCGGTCGACGATCTGCTGGGGGCTCTGACGGGTGACCGCCTGACCACAGACCGGGCAGTGCGGCCGTCCCGCCCGCGCAAACAGCAGCCGCAGGTAGTCGTAGACCTCGGTAATGGTGCCGACGGTCGAGCGGGGGTTGCGGTTGGTCGACTTCTGGTCGATCGAGACCGCCGGCGACAGGCCTTCGATGAAGTCGACATCAGGCTTGTCCATCTGCCCGAGGAACTGGCGCGCATAGGCGCTGAGCGACTCGACGTAGCGGCGCTGGCCCTCGGCGAAGATCGTGTCGAAGGCCAGGGATGACTTGCCCGACCCGGAAAGTCCGGTGAAGACGATGAGGCTGTCCCGTGGCAGGTCAACGGAGATGTTACGCAGGTTGTGCTCACGCGCTCCGCGTACGACGAGGCGGTCATGTTGATACCGGACAGGGCTGGCGGTCACTTCATACACGTCCGCAATAGTATGTGCACCCACTGACCACACGGCATACGGTGTGTTAATGGCTCTGCCCATCGAGGACTACGCCGTTCTCGGCGACATGGACACCGCAGCCCTGGTTGGGCGGGACGGCTCCATTGACTGGCTGTGCCTGCCACGATTCGACTCCCCCGCCTGTTTTGCGGCCCTGCTCGGCACCCGGGACAACGGTCACTGGCTGCTGGTTCCGAAGGGCCCGGCCAAGACCACACGCAGGTATCTTGGCAACAGCTTCGTCCTGGAGACCACCCATGAGACGCCCACCGGGATGGTCCGCGTCACCGACTACATGCCCCTGGGTGAAGACCGCGCCGACATCGTGCGACGGGTCGAGGGGCTAAGTGGAACCGTGCGGATAAGTCACGAGTGGGTGGTGCGGTTCGACTACGGCAAGGTCCGACCCTGGGTGATGCGTCGCGCGGACAGCCCTGAGATAGGCGCCGGGGCGGTGATCTCGGCCATCGCAGGGCCAGACATGGTGGTGCTTCGCGGGTCGCGTCTGCCCCATGCCGTGGGCACCCGTCACGTGGACGAGTTCGACGTCACTGCAGGTCAGCGGATGACGTTCACCATGACCTGGTTCAGGTCACATCACAGCGCGCCTGCGCCGCTGGGCGCGAACGAAGGCGTCGGACCGACCATTGCGCACTGGGAGGAATGGGCTGCGCGTTGCGACCACGACGGGCCCTATCGCGATGCCGTGGTGCGCTCGTTGCTCATCCTGCGGGTCTTGACCGACCGTGACACCGGAGGCATCGTGGCCGCTGCCACCACCTCCCTGCCGGAGCAGTTCGGTGGGCCTCGCAACTGGGACTACCGCTTCTGCTGGCTTCGCGATGCCTCGCTGACCCTCGAGGCGCTGCTGCGATCCGGTTACCAGGAGGAGACCACCCTATGGCGGAACTGGCTTCTGCGCGCCGTTGCCGGAGACCCGGAGGACATGCAGATCATGTATGCCGTCGACGGATCGCGGAATCTGCCCGAGAAGGTGCTGAGCCATCTTGGCGGATACGAAGAATCACGCCCGGTCCGGATCGGCAACGAAGCGGTCGGCCAGCTCCAGACGGACGTCCTGGGAGAGGTGATGGTTGCCCCGGACTTGGCCCGCCAGCAAGGCCTCGAAGACTCCCCCGAGTCATGGGCGCTCCAGCTCGCTCTGCTGCGGAACCTGTGCGACCACTGGACGGAACCGGACAACGGGCTGTGGGAGTTCCGTAGCCAGCTGCGCCACTTCACGCACTCGCGGGTCATGGTGTGGGTGGCCTTCGACCGGGCCATCAAGGCTGTCGAGCAGCAGTGGCTACAGGGTCCGGTCCAGAAATGGCGCGAGCTGCGGAGCAAGGTGTACGCCGAGGTGATGTCCCGCGGGTACAACGACGAGAAGGGTTGTTTCACCCAGCACTACGACACGACAGAGGTGGACGCCTCACTTCTCCTGCTGCCCAGCGTCGGGTTCCTGCCCGCGAACGACCCCCGGTTCCTGGGTACGGTCCGCGCCGTCGAGCAAGAGCTCCTGCGCGATGGCCTGGTGCTTCGCTACCGCACAGATGCCGGGCTGGACGGCTTGCCCGGCGATGAGCATCCGTTCCTGGCGTGTTCCTTCTGGTTGGTCACCGCCTACGCCCAGACCGGACGCCTGCAGGAGGGGCACGCACTGATGCGCCGGCTCGTGGCGCTGGCCAATGACGTCGGTCTGCTCTCCGAGGAGTATGACCCGATGGATGACCGCATGGTCGGCAACTTCCCGCAGGCCTTCTCCCACCTGGCGTTGATCGGTGCCGCCATCGCTCTGCGGGACGCCGAGAAGACGCCCACCGAAGTTACTCCCTCCGAAGGAATGGCAGACGGATGACCACCTCCTCACACCTGTCCGACAACCTGGGGCTACTAGCTCACGAGACCAGTCTGCTGATGCGGACAGCAGCGGGTCTGGATGACGAGACCGTGCGTGCGGCCAGCCTCTGCCAGGGGTGGACCCGCGCCCATGTGCTCTCACACCTCGCCCGTAACGCAGATGCGTTGGGGAAGCTGGTCAGCTGGGCAACAGCGGGCACACCTGTTGCCATGTACGAGTCTCCGCAGGCACGCGACGCTGACATCGTGGCCGGCTCTACCCGCGGCGCCCAGGAGATCTTCGCAGATCTGGGGGATTCTGCAGCGCGGTTCGCCTCAGCGGCAGCCGGTCTGGCCGGTCCACCGGAGCACGTCGAGGTCGAGATGCGAGCGGGGCGCAGAGTCCTGGGCGGCCAGCTACCGACGTTGCGGCTGATGGAGGTCGTGTTCCACCACGTCGACCTCGACGCCGGATACACGTTCGCCAACGCCGACCCCGGGTTCGTCAAGCGGGCGATCAACAATGCCGTCGAGCGGATGAGGTCCGCCGGTCAGGCGCCAGCGATCTCGCTGCGCAGTGACGCCGGTGACAGGTGGACGATCGGGGCCGGTACCCAGGAGGTCAACGGGACGAACGCCGCGCTGTTGCTCTGGCTCGCACGAGGCGATGGCGCCAGGGTGTCCAGCAAGGATGCCCTGCCCGTACTGCCCTCCTGGGGTTGAGGTTCCGAGCTGGCCGGAGGCTCGCGGGCGTCAATGGAGCAGCCGCAAGCCGTGTGCGGTGGCGGTCACAGGGTCCTTGGACCAACTGCACCTGTTACGGGGCGAAGGCCACGGATGATGATCTCGCGGACAGTGCCCGTCACGTCAACGGTGACGTGACCGCTTGGGCCGGCCGCCCGCACCGCATTGTCCAGCACGCAGCCGACGGCACGGCTGAGCGCCACCGGAGCGGCAAGCACCATGGCGCGTTCTGTGAAGCTGAACCCGATCTCACAGTCGGCTGTGCGCTACGCCCGCAGCACACAGCGCGATGCCAGGTCGACGACGTCCACCCTTCGAGGCACGTCGTCGGCCGCGTCGCCGAGGACTCCCTCGACCATTTCAGCCAACCACTGGGCCTGGTCGAGGATCCCGTCCATCCGGCGTCGTGTATCGCAACTCTCGGCCGCCGCCAGCAGCAGGATGGCCGCCACCGGCTGGCGCAGGTCGTGACAGAGCGCGCGTACGGTGTCCAGATGGTTAAACGCCTCGCTCTGGCGACCAATCGGCTTTAGCCCCCGTGCAGCAGCCACTGTCCACCCTCCCCATTTATTTGCGGCGTGGTCCTCGCGCGCCCTCAGAAAGGGGCCGTTCACCCCGCACCTGCAAGAAACAGATACCCAAATCATTGACCAATTGATACCAAATCATCACCAACTGGACACCCTACCTATACTGAATTTGTATAGGGATTTGAGGGTCCATTCTGGATTGACCTAGAACAATAGTCATTTATGACTAGATACCCGGTGACAGGATGTGCCTCATGGACTACACCGGTGACGTAATCTCTGATGGACCGAGCGCCCAGCGTGACCTGACTCGGCTGACGATCCGCAAGGCGAGCGTTGGAGCGATGGCGAACAACGTCTATCTGCTGACGTGCGCTGGCACGGGCGCACAGCTGCTCATCGACGCAGCGGAGGACCCGCCGCGAATCATGTCGCTGCTGCGCGAGGGCAGCGGCGGCCTGGACATGATCGTAACGACCCACCAGCACTGGGATCACCACCGTGCCCTTGCGCAGGTCGTGGCGTCGACCGGGGCGATGACCGCGGCGGGGGAGGCCGACGCCGACGCACTGCCCGTCTTGCCCACTCGTCGCCTGGCACACGGAGACACGATCGCCTTCGGTGACATCACCCTGGACGTCATCCACCTGCGTGGGCACACGCCGGGATCGATCGCACTGGTCTACGACGATGTGGTCGGGCACACTCACATCTGGACAGGTGACTCGCTCTTTCCGGGCGGTATCGGGAACGTCCAGAGCGACCGTGAGCGATTCGCCTCGCTGATGGGCGATGTCCAGACCCGGATCTTCGACGTCTATGAGGATGACACCTGGATCTATCCCGGTCACGGAGCGGACACTACGCTCGGCGCCGAACGCCCACATCTGCAGGAGTGGCGTGAGCGAGGCTGGTAGCCGCAGATGCCGCCGCTGCATGAACCCCTTCACTGCGAGCCGGTTCGGACGCATGCTCTGCGTTGACAAAGGCGTCCGCATTGGCCCTCGTGATGTCTAGCTTCATCCTGCACCACTGACGGGAAAGACTCCGTGAGGTGTCCTTGAAGGCCGACTGGCAGTCGTCCGCCAAAAAGATCTTGATTCTGTCGAGACGCTGCACGATGGCAACCTTCGCAACGGTTTCGGCTGATCCCCGACCAGGCACGGTCGGCAACACCGGCGGTCCGATGACCTCGGACTGCCAGGATCCAAGGACATGAACCTCGGACAGGTCCCCGGCCGCGATGAGCGGCTCGGGGCCCTACCGTGTCTCTGGAACAGGCCGTCAGTCCCGCCCGCTCTGTCCAGGCTAGTGGTGGCTGACGCACCACCCGAGGCTGCCGGGGACGGCCCTGCGACAATTGTGGGCTACGACCTTGTTCCCGAATCCACTGCCGTCCCAGAAGATGTCAGCGGGCCGGTTGCCGTGGGCGCTGTTGTCCCGTACGACGTTGTTCGTCGGGTTAGCTCCACCCAGAAACGCAGTGGAGATGATGACGATGCCTCCACGGGCAATCGACGGATCCGTTGTGTGGAGTTGCCGTTGACTTTGTTGTCCGATTCGTCACGCGCACCCTGCTGAACTGGCGGTTGGAATCGGTCATCCCCTTTGCGAGCCTGGTGCTCAGCGAGCTCGTGGCTGACTTGACGATGGATGTCAGCACCGACCACGAGGTGGCCATCGTCTGGGACCGTGGGGCCCTACGCCTGACAGTTCGAGAGCACGGTCCCGCACTGCCAGGTCAGCGGCCTTCAGACCTTGACCTGCACCGGCGAAGGCTCTCCGTCGTCGCTCTCCTCTCACGCGCGTCCGGGGTTCTGCCCACCGCCGATGGTGGGAAGGTCACCTGGGCCGTGCTCCAAGCCCCCGGGCCATGCCTGTCGACTAGCAACGAGGTACGCAACTCCCAGCACGAGCCATAAGGACGCCAGCACCGTCAAGGCCAGCTGAGCCGCGCTTCAAAGCCCTTTCGTCGTCCCGTCATCGCCCTGGTTGCAGGTTTCTGACTACAGGGGCGACAGCTGGTCGTGCTGCCTGCCCAGGAGGCGCACCGAGGAACCCATCAGTTCCGAGTATTCAATGCGCTCGGCGTCCATCCAGGGTCGAGTCCTTCGGCCCCCGCCGTTGTGTCTACCAGCCGGGGTCAACCCAAACACCCTGAACTCCGAATCTTCAGCGGCCCCGCGCAAGGTGCCCACCGCCTCTTTCTCGGCGGCGTCGGTAATGTCGATGAGGACCACGAGCGCTTCGCCTCGTTGCTGGGCGATGTCCAGACCCGGATCTTCGACGTCTATGCGATGACACGTGGATCTATCCCGGCCACGGGGCTGACACCGCGCTCGGAGCGCAGCGCCCACGTCTTCAGGAGTGGGCAGAGCGAAGCCGGTAGGCAGGTGAGGGGCGATCAGGCGGATGCGCTGCGTTGGCGATGGGCACGGGCCTTGGCCCTGTTGCCGCACACCTGCATCGAGCACCACTGCCGCGAACGGTTGCGAGAGGTGTCGTAGAACGCCCACCGGCAGTCGTCCGCCGGGCAGATCTTGATCCGGTCGATCCGGGTCTCGATGGCGACCTTTGCTGCAGCTGCCGCCAAGAACCCCGCGGCCGTAGGCGCGCTCAGCTCGACCTGACCGTCGGCTGTCAACGCCACCTGTACGTCGACCTGCCGCCCCTGAGCATGCTGCTCGCCCATGGCCAGGGCCCGCAGATCGCCGCGCAGCTCGAGAGCCCGGCCGAGAGCACCGAGATCTTGTGGTCCGAAGCAACCATCCAGGCCTTGAGCCGAAAGCCACGACACCCAGCCATCGAGAGTGTCAATCGCATCAGTGCCGGCCTCGACGTCAAGGGTGTTGAGGAACCGCACGACCAGGTCTGCGGGGTCACCGCAGACGTCGAGACGGACGAGTTCACTGGCCGCTGGCATGTAACCAGTGTAGCAAAATAGGCAGTTGCGCGAAGTCAAACTAACTGGCATTCTGGTTTAAGCGGTTATCACCACCGATGACCGGACAATCACCAGGAGGTCACCATGGTTCCCCACCAGATCTACCAGGCCCTGACTGATCAGCGCACCCACGAGCTGGAGGCCGCTGCACGACGCCACGAGCGGATCGCCACGGCCCAGTCCGCCGCCACAGACCCGAGTGAAGCGTCATCGCGGTTCAAGACAGCTGTCGCGCACGTGGTTGCTCTGGTTCACGGCCGTCGTGGTGCCCACGCCAAGGCGACGGCCACTACCGGGTCCGGAGCCGGACCGATGGGCTGCCTGGCATGAGCACCCCATCAGCGCGCGTTCCTGTCGGCCGCTTCGACACCGTCGTGCTCGATTGTCCTGATCCTCGTGCTCTGGCCGAGTTCTACGCGGGTCTTCTGGGTCAGGAGATCGCCGACGACGGAGACGACTCGTGGCAGAGCCTGCGCGGCGACGGTTCAGGGGTCTCGCTGGCCTTTCAGCGCGCCACCAACTATGTGGCGCCCCAGTGGCCGGACGGGCCGCCGCAGCAGCTGCATCTCGACCTGACCGTGGACGACGTGGCCGTCGCGCACCGGCGAGCGCTCGCCCTTGGCGCCACTGCCCTCTCGCCAACGAGTGCACCCGAGGCTGACGAGACGAGCAGCTTCAGGGTCTACGCGGACCCGGCTGGTCACCCGTTCTGCCTGTGTCGCTGACCCAGGTCCCGCGGTGGACCCGGCCACGTGTGACGATGTCGAGCGTGAACAGTCGCGGCTACATCACCGTTCCCCTCACCGCGCTCTGGGCCAGCCCTACGGCCCCCCGCGACGTGGATGCCTGGGCTGTTGCGCCAGAACCCGATGTGCTCGCCTGGTTGGCCGACCTGGACGCGGCCGCTGCCCGCCTGGGCCTGCACGGCCGGGTGCTTACCCAGCTCGAGTGCTGCGAGCCGGTGCTCATCACCGGCGATGGGAGCGGCCGGGTGGCAGGGTCCCCCGATCAGGGCTGGCTCCAGATCGTCGCACCGCTGCAGCCCAGCACCCTGGATGCACGGGGCTATCCGGGATGGGTGCTCGCCGCGCATGTCCGTGAGCAGGTCCCCGACTGCGCGCCGCTGGCGACCGTGAACGGCCGCCCCGAGGTCGGAGCAGACGCCAGGGACTTCATCGCGGTGGCGCGCACACACCTGGGCGTCGCCTACTTGTGGGGCGGGTTGTGCGATGTGGGGCTGGACTGCTCGGGTCTGGTCCACCTGAGCCTGCGCCGACTTGGCGTGGTCGTCCCTCGAGACGCCGACGATCAGTACGACGCCTGCGAGCACATCCCGGCGGTCATGGCCCAACCCGGTGACCTCTTCTTCTTCGCTCATGAAGGCATGCGACCACATCACGTGGGCATCGTCACAGGGCCGTCCCGGATGCTCCACGCCCCGCAGACAGGCTCGGTGGTCATCGAGGAACTTCTCACTCCGGCACGCAGGAAAACCCTCATCGGGGCCGGCCGGGTGCCGTTCTTGCCCGCCCCCACCGCGAGCGCCGGGTGACTCGTCGGATCCCCGCACCGCTGCTGGTGCTCGCAGCCGTCATCTCGGTGCAGTTCGGTGGGGCGATGGCGGCCACACTGATCCCCGTGGTCGGCGTGTTCGGGTCGGTGACGTTGCGGCTGACCATTGCGGCCACGGTTTTGCTCATTGTCGTTCGGCCCCGGCTGCGGGGCCGAACCGCAGGGGACTGGCTGGTGGTCGGCTCGTTCGGCGCGATCCTGGCGATGATGAATCTCTTCTTCTATGGGGCGTTGGCCCGGATACCCATCGGCGTGACGGTCACCGTGGAGTTCATCGGTCCGCTGGTGCTGGCCACCGTCTTGTCCCACCGTCGCAAGGATCTGCTCGCCGTTGCCGGTGCGGCGATCGGCGTTATCCTGATCTCCGGGGTCACCAGCACACCATGGGCGCAGATTGACCTGACCGGCCTAGGACTCGCCCTGGCTGCTGGAGCTGCCTGGGCGGGATACATCGTCTTCAGCAGTCGTACGGGTGCGCGCTTCGCCCAGCTTGACGGGCTGGCCATCGCCATGACGATCGCAGCCGCGCTGGTGGCTCCCGTCGGGGTGGCGACCGCGGGGTCAGCACTGTGGACCCCTGACGCGCTCTGGCGGGGTGCCACCATCGCTGTGCTGTCGTCGGTCCTCCCGTACTCCCTGGAGCTGATCGCCCTGCGGCGACTGGCTGCCCACGTGTTCGGCATCCTGCTCAGCCTCGAACCGGCCGTGGCCGCCGTGGCAGGACTGTTCGTGCTTGGCCAAAGACTCAACCCATCACAGCTGCTCGGCATGGCGTGCGTCGTTGCGGCCAGTGGACTGGTGATGAGTAGGAGGTCCGTGCCTTCAACACCCGAAGCGTTGGCCGAGACCACGAACCAGTGAGATCCCCCGCACCAGCCCTGGCGCGCGATCCAACTCGCGCCACTGGAGGTACGTCAGAGCACCTCCGTGACCGCGTTGTCCTTGCGACTCTTGAGCAGGCTCGCGATCGTCGTGATGGCCAGGATGACGATGATGACCGTCAGTGACTGACCGATCGAGATGTCCGGAGCACCCCGCACGGGGTGCCCATCGTTGATGAACGGCAGCTCGTTGACGTGCGCCGCATGCAGGATCAGCTTTATGCCGATGAACGAGAGCAGGAAGGCCAGGCCGATACCTAGATAGACCAGGCGCTTGAGCAGACCACCGATGAGGAAATAGAGCTGGCGCAGACCCATGAGCGCGAAGATGTTTGCTGTCAGCACCAGGAAGGGCTCCTGGGTCAGACCGAAGATCGCGGGAATTGAGTCCAGTGCGAAGAGCAGGTCGGTGGTGCCCAAGGCCAGGATGACGATGAACATCGGCGTGATGATGCGGCTCCCGTTGGACCTGATGGCTAGTTTGGTGCCCTGCCACTCGTTCGTTGCCGGGAATCGGCTCTCGACCCATTTCAGGATGCGGTTCTCCTTGAACTCGTCGTCGTCGCTGCCGCCTTCCCTGGCCAGCGTGACGGCGGTGTAGATGAGGAATGCGCCGAAGACGTAGAAGATCCAGGAGAACTGGTTGATGGCTGCGGCCCCGATCGCAATGAAGATGCCGCGCAGGATCAGTGCGATGACGATGCCGACCATCAAGGCAGTCTGCTGCAGCTTCTCGGGGACACCGAACTTGGCCATGATGATCAGGAACACGAAGAGGTTGTCGACGCTCAGGCTGTACTCGGTCAGCCAGCCGGCGTAGTACTGGGCAGCGAAGTCGGCGCCAGAGAAATACCACACACCCGCTCCGAACAGGACGGCGAAGACCACGTACATGGCGAGGTAGCGCCCTGCTTCGGCCATGGACGGGACGTGGGGTCTGCGACCGATGATCACCACGTCCACCAGCAGGACTGCGCCCGTCAGCCCGACCGTCAGGATCCAGACCCACGGTGGAATATTCATCGGGGGAACGCCTTCCTGTCACGGTGCAGGAGCAAGTGGCCGGAGGTCTCTCCCGCCCTGATGGCAGACCGACTCCCCGGGAGCAGCCGGGCTCAGAGACTCTGCTGATCCGTGTTGACGAGGACGCCGCGCGGGGATACTCCCCTCCCTGATACGAACAGTATCCCAGAGTCCGGGGCCAATGCCTTCTAGTGTTCGTTGCCGTCAGCGCTGTGCTGCGGCGACCTGGGTGGTGGCGACATGGGTGGGGCCCAGACTCATCGGGTTGCTTCGTTCATCTGACGCAGCTCTTTCTTGAGATCGCCCAGTTCATCGCGCAGCCGGGCGGCGAGCTCGAAGTGCAGGTCGGAGGCGGCCTGGTGCATCTGCGCCGTGAGCTCCTGGATGAGATTGGCCAGGTCGGCGGCAGGCATCTCGGCCAGTCGCCCGCTGGACACTCCGATATCGGCGGCCAGGGCGCCCCGTCCGCCGGCGCCACCGCGGGCCTTCCCGCGTGACTGGGATCGACCGCTGCCCAGCAGAGCCTCGGTATCGGCGTCCTCGCGCTCGAGCAGATCGGTGATATCCGCGATCTTCTTGCGTAGAGGCTGGGGATCCAGACCCCTTTCCAGGTTGTAGGCCACCTGGATGGCGCGCCGCCTAGTTGTTTCGTCGATAGCCTGCTCCATCGAAGGCGTGACCTTGTCGGCGTACATGTGAACCTCGCCGGAGACGTTGCGAGCGGCACGGCCGATGGTCTGGATCAGGCTTCGGGCGGAGCGCAGGAACCCCTCCTTGTCGGCGTCCAGAATGCTCACCAGTGAGACCTCTGGCAGGTCAAGGCCCTCACGCAGCAGGTTGATACCGACCAGGACGTCGTACTCTCCCATCCGCAGCTCGCGCAACAGCTCGACGCGGCGCAACGTGTCGACCTCCGAGTGGAGATAACGCACCCTGACGCCCTTGTCCAGCAGGTAGTCAGTCAGGTCCTCGGCCATCTTCTTGGTCAACGTGGTGACCAGTACCCGTTCGTGTTTGGCCGTGCGTTCGCCGATCTCGTGCAGCAGATCGTCGATCTGGCCCTTGGTCGGCTTAAGCACGATCTGTGGGTCGACCAGGCCGGTCGGACGAATGATCTGCTCGACCACGCCGTCGGCCTTGGCCAGCTCGTATGTCCCCGGCGTCGCCGACATATAGACCGTCTGCCCCGTCCTTCCCAGAAACTCATCCCAGCGCAGCGGCCGGTTGTCCATCGCGCTGGGCAGCCGGAACCCGAAATCAACCAGGTTGCGTTTGCGCGACATGTCGCCTTCGTACATGGCTCCGATCTGTGGCACGGTGACGTGCGACTCGTCGATGACCAGCAGGAAGTCCTCCGGGAAGTAGTCGAGCAGGCAGTTGGGCGCAGAGCCTCGTGCCCGACCATCAATGTGCAGTGAGTAGTTCTCGATGCCGGAGCAGGAGCCGACCTGACGCATCATCTCCAGGTCATAGGTCGTGCGCATCCGCAGCCGTTGGGCCTCCAGCAGCTTGCCCTGCTTCTCGAACGCGGCCAGCTGTTCCTCGAGCTCAGCCTCGATGCCGCGAACCGCCCGCTCCATGCGTTCAGGGCCTGCCACGTAGTGCGTCGCGGGAAAAACATACATCTCCTCCTCCTCTCGCACGATCTCACCCGTGAGCGGGTGCAGGGTGTAGATGCGCTCGATCTCATCGCCGAAGAACTCGATCCGGATCGCGAGCTGCTCATAGACCGGGATGATCTCCACCGTGTCCCCGCGCACACGAAAGGTGCCGCGGGTGAACGCAATGTCGTTGCGCGTGTACTGCATCTGGACGAACTGACGCAACAGGTCGTCGCGTACGATCTGTGCGCCGACCTTGAGGCGGACCATCCGGTCGACGTACTCCTGCGGAGTCCCCAGGCCATAGATGCAGGAAACGGAGGCCACCACGATGACGTCACGCCGGGTCAGCAGCGAGTTCGTGGCACTGTGCCGCAGCCGCTCCACCTCGTCGTTGATCGAGGAGTCCTTCTCGATGTAGGTGTCCGTCTGGGCGATGTACGCCTCAGGCTGGTAGTAGTCGTAGTAGCTGACGAAGTACTCGACGGCATTGTCCGGTAGCAGCTCACGGAACTCGTTGGCCAGCTGCGCGGCAAGCGTCTTGTTTGGCGCCATGACCAGCGTCGGGCGTTGCACCTGTTCAATGAGCCAGGCAGCGGTGGCCGATTTGCCCGTGCCAGTCGCACCCAGCAGCACGACGTCCTGCTCCCCCGCCTGGATCCGCTTGGTCAGGTCGGCGATCGCCGTCGGCTGGTCGCCGCTGGGCGCAAAGTCGGCGACCACATGGAATGGGGCAACCGTCCGCTGAAGATCCGTCGTGGGCCGCATAGGTCAACCGTAGACGTCTACACCGACGGCGGTCACCTGCTCAGTTCAGCTCTGGACCGGTTCGGTGCTGGCTTCAGCTCTGCTCGGTTGCGCTCAATACAAGGACCAGCGAAGTTGCCAGGCCGAAAACCGCCACCAGGCCCGTCACCACAGCGACGCGAGGCACGGGGTCCAATGGCGAGAACGGTCCATGCCCGTGCCGCAGCCGCCCGAAGCTGCGGTGCACCCGACGACCGGCACACCGGCTGCCGCGGTAAACCGCGGCCAGGCAAGCGCCGTGCGCTCACCGGCCAACGAGAATCGTGGGTCGAGCTCATCGCCCTGACCGTGGACACTCTCCGGGTTGCTCTGACCGCTTACCTGGCGCTCCATCCGGTACGCCCAGCCCACGCATCCGCTCGCGCGAAGGCCTTCTCCAACCATGACCCCCGAGACTGCACATATTCCGTTGTCGTGGTGGCAGTCTCCGCCAGGTGACGCTTGAGGGCGCCATAGGCCTCGCGCTCGTCGACCTCCGCGCGCAGCCAGTCCCGGAACAGGAGCGCGGTGCGCCAAGCCGCTCCATCGACCTCACGCACGTGTAGGCGCGCGATCCGTCCCGGGTCAGCGCTGCCGTGAAGGCGCTCGCGCCGCAGGGTCGCATCGTCAACCCATGGCAGCACGCGCTCAGACGTGAGGTCTTCGCCCGCTGCGCGAGGAAAGCCCTTGTCCGTCAGTGCGCGTATGAATGCCGAGTTGTCGGCATCGGTCGGCACCCGCACGCCGACCTGCAGATCGATCACATCCTCGGCGACCAGACCCGGAACGCTGGTCGACCCAATGTGCTCGACGGCCACCGCCCGCCCTCCCAGCGCCAGACTTGTCCGCCGGCTGAGCCGTGTCGCCGCGAGCGGCCACGAATCGTCATATGCCACAAGCGCCGGGGGGTCAGGTCGACGGCTGGGAGAACCACTCATCAGGTTGTCGTTGAAGCCGACGATCCTGTCCTGCCACAGCGCGTCGACCTGGGTCAGAAGCCCATCCACGGTTCCGTTGTTGTCCAGGCACGCATCAGCAGCCGCCCGGCGTGCACGATCGCTGGCCTGGGCCTCGATGCGAGCCCGCGCATCGGCCTCAGCGAAGCCGCGCCCACCGGTGAGGCGCGCCATACGGATGTCGTTCTCAGCGCAGACGACAAGAGTGAGGTGATACGCGGCGGCCTTGTCCAGCTCAGCGAGCAGTGGCACCTCATGCACCACGACCTTCTCAGGCGCTGCCGCCTCCGCGAGCAGGCGGGTTCGAGCAGCGATCAGCGGGTGGGTGATCGCCTCGAGATCCTTACGCGCCCGCGCGTCGGCGAAGACGATCGCGCCCAAGGCGCCACGGTCCAGAGAACCATCGGGTGTCATCACCACGTCACCAAAGCGTTGGCGGATCGCGGCCAGGCCGTCCGAGTCGACGGCGACGACCTCACGCGCCAGCTGGTCTGCGTCGATGACCACAGCCCCGAGCTCCCGAAACCGTTGTGCCACGGTCGATTTGCCCGAGCCGATCCCACCGGTGAGTCCTACACGGAGCATGCGCCCGACTCTAGCGCGATCAAGGCTCGATTCCTGGTCTCCCCCACTCAAGCCCGAGCGCACGAAGGCCCCCGTCGTGACGGGGGCCTTCGTGATGATGCCAGTGACTCGATCAGACCTAGTTCCCGGTGAGCTTCTCACGCAGAGCGGCGAGCGCCTCATCCGAAGCCAGCGTGCCCTCAGCGGGCGCCGAGTCGGACGAGGACGAGGACGGACCGTTCGACTCCGGGGACGATGCACCGTTCGAGGAGTAGCTGGTCGGCTTCTCCGGGTTGGCTGCAGCCTCGGCGTCAGCCTTGATGGCCTCCTCGACCTGAATCTTGTGCGCCTCCCAGCGAGCGTGAGCCTGGGCGTACTGCTTCTCCCACTTCTCGCGCTGCTCCTCGTGACCGCCGACCCATTCGTTGGTCTCGGGGTCGAAGCCCTCGGGGTACTTGTAGTTGCCGGCCTCGTCGTACTCGGCAGCCATGCCGTACATCGTCGGGTCGAACTCGGCGACCGCGCCCTGCGGGTCGTTGGCCTGCTTGAGCGAGAGCGAGATGCGGCGACGCTCGAGGTCGATGTCGATGACCTTGACGAAGATGTCGTCACCGACGTTGACAACCTGCTCCGGCAGCTCCACGTGGCGCTCGGCCAGCTCGGAGATGTGGACCAGGCCCTCGATGCCGTCGTCCACGCGGACGAACGCACCGAACGGAACCAGCTTGGTGACCTTGCCCGGCACGACCTGGCCGATCGCGTGGGTGCGCGCGAAGTGCTGCCACGGGTCTTCCTGCGTCGCCTTCAGGGACAGCGAGACGCGCTCGCGGTCCATGTCGACGTCGAGCACCTCGACGGTGACCTCCTGGCCGACCTCGACGACCTCGGACGGGTGGTCGATGTGCTTCCAGGACAGCTCGGAGACGTGGACCAGACCGTCGACGCCACCAAGGTCCACGAAGGCGCCGAAGTTGACGATGCTGCTGACGACCCCAGAGCGGACCTGACCCTTCTGGAGCTCCTTGAGGAACGTGGTGCGAACCTCGGACTGGGTCTGCTCGAGCCAGGCGCGGCGGGACAGGACCACGTTGTTGCGGTTCTTGTCCAGCTCGATGATCTTGGCCTCGATCTCCTTGCCGACGTACGGCTGGAGGTCGCGGACGCGGCGCATCTCGACCAGCGAGGCAGGCAGGAACCCGCGCAAGCCGATATCGAGGATGAGTCCACCCTTGACGACCTCGATGACGGTACCCGTGACGACGCCGTCCTCTTCTTTGATCTTCTCGATCGTGCCCCAGGCGCGCTCGGACTGTGCGCGCTTCTTGGACAGGATCAGCCGGCCCTCCTTGTCCTCCTTCTGGAGGACAAGGGCCTCGACTGCATCACCCACGGAAACGACCTCGGACGGGTCGACGTCGTGCTTGATGGAGAGCTCGCGAGAGGGGATGACACCCTCGGTCTTGTAGCCGATGTCGAGCAGGACCTCGTCGCGGTCGACCTTGACGATGATTCCTTCGACGATATCGCCGTCGCTGAAGTGCTTGATCGTCGCGTCGATCGCGGCGAGAAGCTCCTCCTCAGATCCGATGTCGTTGATCGCGACCTGGGGGCTGGCCTTCACGGCCGGGCTGGCAGTCATGTAGTTGGGACTCCGATTGTGGACAGATTGACTAAAGGCTCGCGACACAACATGTCGGGCGCCCGGGTGGACGGTGCGGGTGGAAATTGGTGTCTTTTTGATGCGCTTGCTGACGCGCTTATGAGGGCGACCGATGCAGGTCACCTCAGGGCTTTCGTAGCAGACCTGCAAACCTTACCGATGAGGCCTCACTCAGGTCAACGCAGGGGCCTCGGGCAGGATAGTCAGCGTGAGCGACCCGAACCAGGACATTGAAGGAAACACCGACCAAGACCACCACCAAGACCAAGACAATGACCGATCTGGCGCGGCTCGGCGCGAAGCCGATCCGATCGAGACGGCTCTAGCCAACCGGACCTGGTGGGACGTCGAGGCGGACGGCTACTACGCCGAGCACGGGTCCTTCCTTGGCGACGACGACTTCGTGTGGGGGCCCGAGGGCCTGCGTGAGGCCGAGGCCGGTCTGCTTGGGGAGATCCGCGGTGCGCAGTTGCTCGAGATTGGTGCCGGAGCCGCTCAGTGCAGCCGGTATGCCGCTCGGCGCGGCGCCAGCGTGGTAGCCACCGACATCTCAGGCGGCATGCTTCGAAAGGGGGCTGACCTTAACCGGCGCTTCACGGCCCAGTCGGGGTTGACCGTGCCGCTGGTACAGTGCGACGCGACCAGCCTCCCGTTCGCTGACTGCTCGTTCGATGTGGTCTTCACGTCATACGGCGCGGTGCCATTCGTCGCTGACTCGGCCGCGCTGATGGCCCAGGTGGCCCGAGTGCTTCGCCCCGGCGGGGGGTTCGTCTTCTCCACGACTCACCCGATCCGGTGGGCGTTGCCCGATGATCCCGGCTATCCGGGGCTGACCGTGAGCAGCTCCTACTTCGACCGAACCGCGTATGTCGAGCAGGAGTCAGGCACCACGACCTACGTCGAACATCACCGCACCCTGGGCGATCGGGTTCGCGAGCTCACCGCAGCCGGGCTCCGCCTGGTCGATCTGGTCGAACCGGAATGGCCGCCGGGGAACCAACAGGTCTGGGGCGGGTGGAGTCCCCTACGTGGCGCCCTCATTCCGGGGACGGCAATCTTCGTATGCGAAAACCGGTAAGCAGACTACTTCTGGTCGACCAGGCCCAGTCGCGGCGGGCTAATGCCTGGTCGTGGATGCCTTGGCCTTCGGGCCGCCGAGCGCGAGGAACGCCCCTGCACCCATCAGGAGCAGGCCGAGCAGGAGGCCGATCCAGGTCAGAGGTCCGTGAATGAAGCCGAGCAGCGTGCCCTTGGAACCCAAGTCCGCAATGTTCTGCTTGATGGTCGCGGCGGTGTAACCGATCGTGCCCTGGGTGATCGGGACGGCGGAGAAACCAGGCGCCTCGAGCCGCTTGTTCTGCTGCTCGACGCCGTTGATGATGAGGCCGGTATTGGGCTCGACGTAGAGCGTGCGCGTGTTCTGATAGATCTCATCGGCATTGACCGGCTTGGTCGTGTTGAACAGTGAGCCCGGCACCCCCGCTTGCTTACCGTAGGTCTCCGGACCGGTCTTCTGCTGGAACACGTAGGTCTGCACGCCCTGGATCTGCTGCGTGCGCAGAAACTTCATCGGCTCAGTGCGCCCAAGGTCGCCATCCCACCACTGGTAGGTGGTCTTCTGGGTGTCGAACGGGAACTTGAAGAAGAGCCCTTTGTGCGTGAAGTTAGTCTTGATGGCGGACGGGTCTTGGATGGTTCCCGTGGACTTGTAGTCTCCGCAGCAATTCGTGGCCTGGCCGCTCACCCGGTCGAACGACACGCCTTCCTGGCTGTAGTCCAGGTCCTTCCCACCCACCTGTTTCGACACGACAACGTACTCCCAGAACGCGCTGTTGCCCTTGGCCTTCGCTGGGATGCCCACCACGACGCGCGTATTCTGCAGCGTGGCATCGGTGAGCACCGTCACGCCCGCTGCGGAAGCCTGCAGCGCCGACATGTGCTCACCAATGGAGACCAGAGTTGTCTTCTGATCCAGCGGAACCTTGGCGAGGTTGTGGTAGAGCACTGGCTTGGCAAGGACACCCACCATCAGCACCAGGGCGCCCAGAAAGAGACAGACATAGCCCACTATGCGACGCATCCCGGCTCCTTTGATGAAACAGTCTTGGCGGACCATACCAGTGAGTAGGCGGCGCCGGGAGGGTTATCGCGCGGGCACTTCTTCAGGTTTCGAACCACCCGAACGGGTAACCTCGCCATATCACAGGTTGAAGACCAGGGGCGCCATCCTTGCAGAGGACGCAACGCCTCCGACGAAAGGACCGGTTGGTGAGTTCGGTGTCAAGCGCAGGCGCCCAGGCATCGGACGAGACCTATGCGGCAGAACCGGCCACAGCGGGAAACACCGCGAGCAATCATTGGCTCGCCCGCGATCCGGTGCGAACCGGTCTGCTGCTGGTGCTGGTGATCGCCCTCGGTATCCGGTTCAGCATCATCAAGGACGCCTTCTTCAACTTCGACGACTACGTCTTCACCACCAAGGCTGTGGAGAATCTCGGGTGGGGTTACTTCACCACGATCGACGCCGGCCATCTCACTCCCTTCACCGCCGGCGTGATGTGGCTCCTGGCTCACCTGGCACCGTGGAACTGGGGCGCGACGGCGATCCTGTTGATCCTTGGTGAGCTCGTGGTCGCGGTGCTGGTCTGGCGCCTGCTCACCGAGCTCTTCGGACGGCGGCTGCTGGTTCTTGTGCCATTCGCCCTCTACTGCCTCTCCCCGCTGACGGTGCATGCCTTCACCTGGCTGGCCGCTGCGCTGTCCGCGCTACCTCTCACGGCGGCCCTCGCGGGCGCGCTGCGCCATCACACCCGATACCTCAGGCTGGGCGATCGTCGTGAAGTCGCCTATGCAACGCTCTGGGTTCTGTTCGGCATGGCCAGCTTCGAGAAGATCCTGGTCTACTTCCCGTTCGTGGTCGTGATGACCCTCGCCCTGTCTGCGGGAACAGTGATCCGACCACGGCCCCTGCTGGACCTGTTCAAACGCACCTGGCTCATCTGGGTCTCCTATCTGGGGACGGCCGTCGGCTTCATCATCTTCTACCTGACCAGATCCGGCCCCCGCGACGGCACGGCGTTGATGGTGCTGCCATCACCCGGTCAGTTCTGGGACTTCGCCAATACCAGTCTCCTGCGCAATTTCGTGCCAGGCGTCTTCGGCGGGCCGTGGGCCTGGACACCGACCGCCCTGGCGAGCTCACCGCGAGCCTTCGAATGGATCTGCTGGGTCCTGGCTCTGTGCGTAATCACCGGCACGCTCATGGTGCGACAACGGATCGGTCGGGCGTGGGCTTCGTTGGGCGTCTACCTGCTGTGTTCCTTCTTCGTCGTCGCCCTGGGCCGGTTGCAGTTCGGCCAGTGGAGCGGGCTCGTCACCCGATATCTCGCGGATTCGGTCCTTCCTCTGAGCGTCGTCGTCGGAATGTGCCTCATGCCTCTGCGCGGTGAGGCGAACGCCTGGCTCCCCCTGGCCCGCTCCCTCTCAGCACTCCTGTCCCGACCTGTCCGCGTGGGTGTCGGCTCCGCGGCCGGCTTGGTTGTGGTCACACTCGCACTTCATTCGCTCAGCGGTTTCGCGACTGTCGCAACGGCCAACCCCTTCCGGAAGTTTGTCCTGACTGCCCAACAGTCCCTGACGACTCTTCCGGCGAGTGCACAGGTCTACGACGCGCCGCTCCCGGTCGACGTCGTGGGACCGCTGTTCGGCAGCTACAACCTGACCAGCAGGTTCATGGCGCCAGTCGCGACTGCCGAACGCAGGCATGAGATGTACACGCTCAAGAGATACACGAATCCGTACTACCTGGCCGAGGATGGTCATTTCGTACCGATGACCGTGGCCGGGATGAGCTCACCGGCGCGACTACCCGGCCAATGCGGATGGACCCCCCAGGCAGGTGAGATCGCAGTTCCATTGACCGCGGCTGCCTATGACTGGACCTGGACGGTGCGGGTTGGATACCTGGCGGCCAGCGATACGCAGGCCGCCGTCGTGCTCGGCAGAGACCGGCAGAGGGTTCAGCTGCACAAGGGCCTGGGCCAGATCTTCCTGCCCATGACCGGCGGCGGCGACGAGGTGCGGGTCGAGGAAATGAACCCTGATGCGAATGTCTGCGTCGGCGATGTCCAAGTCGGCAGTCCGGCGCCCAAGAAGTGACGACCGAAGAGGCCGCGTCAACACCCAGACCTGCGACGCCGCCGGGGCCTGGCACTCTTCGACGTCGTTTCGGAGCCCTGGACGGTCTCCGCGCGATCGGCGCCCTCGCAGTCCTGAGCACCCATGTCGGGTTCGAGAGCGGGGACGCACTGCGCGGACCGTTCACAGGACCTCTGGCCCGGCTCGACGCTGGCGTCGCCATCTTCTTCGCTATCTCAGGGTTCCTGCTCTACCGCCCCCACCTGGTCGCGATGGTGGAGGCGAGGCCCCGCCCGGAGACGCGCACCTACTTCTGGCACCGCGCGCTTCGAATCCTGCCGGCGCTGTGGATCGCCACCGTGCTGGCGGCCTTCCTGCTTCCACACGACCGGCAGGTGGGCCTGGGGCTGTATCTGCGGCATGCGGCACTGATCCACATCTACTTCGATAATCACCAGGTCGCCGGTCTGACCCAGATGTGGAGTCTGGCCACTGAAGGTGCCTTCTACGTGTTGTTGCCTCTGCTCGCGTGGCTGCTGACCCGTCCGGGCTTCTCGAGTCGGAGAGACGTCTGCCGGCAGCTGGTTGTCCTCGGGGTCTTCGTTGTTGCCGGGCCCGTCTGGATGGCGGTCACTGCCACCCACGGCCACCCGACAAGCGGCCTGTGGCTCCCGGGCTATCTCGGGTGGTTCGGGACCGGGATGGCCTTGGCCGTTTGGCAGGTCGCGAGATCGGAAGGACTGATACCGGATGGGTTCCTCGGGAAACTGGCCGACAACCCCGGGACCGTATGGGCTGGCGCCCTGGCGGTGTTCGCGCTCGCGACCTCGCCCCTCGCTGGCCCCTACGATCTGTCACCCTCCTCGGCAGGCCAGGCGGCGACCAAGAATCTGCTCTACGCCGTTCTGGCCATGCTGATCGTCTTTCCGGCTGTCGCCTGCGTGAACGAGTCCGGCGAGCCAGTGGCCGTGCGGATCCTCGGCGGACGAGTGGGCCACTTTCTTGGCGACATCTCCTACGGCGTGTTCGCCTATCACGTGATTGTCCTGGGCGTGGTCGAGCGCCTGACCGGCCAGGTCGAGTTCACCGGACGGTTCGCGACGCTGTTCTGGCTGACGTTGTCGCTCTCGGTCATAGTCGCGACGCTCAGCTACCGCCTGGTCGAACGGCCCATCATGAGGCGAGGTCGCCGTGACCGCCGTTTCGATGTCTCGCCATCTCCGACTGACGTTCCCGCGGGCACCTCGTCCCGTAAGGCCTCGGCACACGCCAGGGTGAAGGCCAGCAACGTCAAACCTTGAACCGTCGTGGAGTCCAGGCCCGCCGAGCCTTGAAGCCAGGGCCGCGCCGCAGCCAACGCCCCGGCTAACAGCCCCAGCACCAGGATCAGCGTCGGGACGCGGGCACCGGGCCATCTCCGGTAGCCAGGGAGCACCCCGGCCCGGACAAGAACCACCAGAGCGGCGATGACGCCGACCGCCACCCCCGTCCATCCCGACATGAAAACCAGCGCTACCCCGCCACAGCCGATGACGACCACCGCCGGCACCCTGGCTTCGCCCGAGGCCTCGCGCTCTGCCCAGCCCGACGACCGGCGCCGTGACACTGGCACCAAGGCTGCCGCGCAGACAAGGGCCAACAGCCCCACAAGCAGCCCATCGCGATATGGACCGTCGGGTGTGAACCGGGCAGTCACGACCGTGGCGGCACCGCTGGGCAGGACCCATCCCTGTTTCCAGCCGTCTAGGCGGATCGGCTCGAGCGAGGCGCCCCTGGCGTCGCGCGCCGACCAGCCCTCGTTGAAGTTCTGTGCCACCGTCAGGACGGACTCCACCGACCGCTGGCCCACGGTAAGCCGCATGGTGCTGGGGTCGTCGCGAAGCAGAGATGCGGCCACCGGTGCCGTTGACGTCGTGCCTGCCGCGCCCGGAGTGGTGAAGGACATCTGCAAGGGCTCGAACTCACCCGTTGCGCGGGCGACGACGCTGTGTGCCCCTGCTGCCAGGGCCACCGTGCCGGCCACCGGATCGGCCTTCGCGTTGGAGCCGCAGGCCGTCCATCGCAGGGGCTGTCGGCTCACGATGTCCTTCACAGTCCCCTCGACCCGGGTCGGGATGGGCCTGCCATCTACTACCAGAGTGGGGCCAAACCCGCATGGGACGCCAGTGTGTTGAGCCAGGTTCAGCGGTCCGCGCGGGTCTTCAGCGCCCAGGACCCGCACCTCCGAAAGACCAACTGGGAGGGTCCATCGCAGGCCGGTGGCCGAGTCGATGTTGGTGACGCCTCTTGCCCGATCCAGTGCGATGTCCAGGGTTCGGGTGGACTGGGGAGGGAATCGCACGAAGCCCTCGTCGTTCACCGCCGCCGATAGCACTTCGCCAGAGTCGAACGTCACCTTGACGCTTGTGGGGCGCGAACCTGCGAGGTACTGGTCGGTCTCGAACTGGAGTCCATGTACTAGACGTGGGTGTGGCCAGCTGAGCTTGAGCCAGGGAGACGCATCATCGGCGGACGCGACCCATCCCGTGGAGAGATTGTTGTCGACGGCCGCGTCGGGACGACCCTCCGGCGCGCTGACGGCGCGCGACGACGCCGACGCCGAGATGACGCTCGGATTGGCCAGCAGCTTTTCGAGGGCGGCGCCGTCCCGGGGAAGGACCTCGCCGCTGAACGTATAGGTCCGGGCGGTCGGGAGGCTGAACAGGCGCCGCATCCCTGCCGACTCCTCGCTGAGCAGGCCCGTCGACGCGCGACACAGCGGACGATCGCCGACGTGCAGGCACGGCGAACGTCCGGGCAGCTGATCCCGCAGGATGATGGCGTCGACGCTGGGTTGGCTCGATACGGGCAGCGTCAGGCTCGTGACTGGGTTGACCCCCGGAATGCTCAGATCAGCGATCGAGAACCCGTTCTCCGGCCCCGCTAACACGGACGTGTTCGTCACCCGGACCCGACTGGTGAGACCGGCCGCCGTCTGGAGCGTCTGAAAGGCCACGGAACCGTCCACTGTGGCTGATCGGGTGCCACGGTCCGTGGTCACGGCCACCGATCGAGCCGCGGCGCCGACGGGCGCCTGGTCCGAGAGCTCGAGTCCGATGGTGCTGACGTCGACCGGTTTGCTGAACCGGACCTCGAGCCACTCCCCGCTGGCCTGGCCGAACCGTCCAGACACCCATCGGGTGCCCGGGTCGCCGTCGACCGCGGCCGCAGGCGAGTACGCGGTCCCCAGACGCAGGCTGGCGTTCGCGTCGGAGGCCGAGGACGACGCCAGGACACTCTCGACACCCGCCCAGGCCAGCGTTGTCACACCCGCCCGAGCGTCCGAGACGTAGTCCAGAGCCCGGCGATGCTGCCGCCCAGGGTCGTCCATGGCCAGCACCTGCGAGGTGTTGTGCGTCGCACGACCGAAGAACACCTCACGCCTACGCTGCCCATCGGTGAGCACGCTTGGCGCGGTCGCCAACAGGCTTTTGTGACCTAGGACGTCCGAACCGAGCACCGCCGCCCCGTCCACGCCATACAGGCCAGCCAGCCCTGCGACGTCCTCAGGGCCGGCGGTCGCGGTCACCAGCTGAGAACGGGCAACGACGCTCACGGCCTGAGTCGCACCGACGTCGAAGATCTCGACGCTCGGGTAAGGCACGAGCGTCCGCTCGTCGACCGTCCGTGTCGGGTTGTCCACCTGGCTACCCGTGGGAGGGCCGAACTGCGCGACCCGGCTGATCCCCGACTCGGCCAGGCTCTCATGGACGGCGATCAACGGGTCACCCTGTGCGTCCAGCCGCAGGTCGTTGCGGGCCACGACGTAGCGCACGCCCGCACGCTCGAGCAGGGAACGCAGCCCGGGGCCGCCCTGGCCCTGACCCAGCTGACTCTGAATCTCGTCCAGCAGCCTGGTGGAGCCGGCCGAC
This sequence comes from Dermatophilaceae bacterium, assembly GCA_036834825.1. Lineage (GTDB taxonomy): Bacteria > Actinomycetota > Actinomycetes > Actinomycetales > Dermatophilaceae > UBA4719. Next base: position 48,283 of record DAITND010000001.1, on the reverse strand, counting down.
CCCAGCGGCACGGCGTCCCGGACCGCGAAAGGCCGACGCATCAGCGCCTGTAACGGCTCGTCCTTGGTCGATCCCCAGGTGAAGTCCGCAAATGAGGATGCCGGGACAACGAGCACCGTTCCCGGCGCGCTCTGGTGATCGAGCCAGGCTGCGGCCTGATACCAGTGCGCGGGGATGGCGACGTAGCCATCGGGCCGTGCCATGCCACCCACGATCGCCGGGGAGGTCACGAGAATCACGAGGCTGGTCACGAGCACGGGCGCCAGGAAACGGGGCGCCCTCATGGCGCGCAAACGCACGCCCCCGAATGTCAGCGCCTGGGCCGCGGCGAGCATCAGCGGCAGCCGCAGGACCAGTTCGAACTTGTGAGTGTTGCGCAAAGCGGCAAGCGGGCCGTCGAGCATACCCTGCACAAGGCTGGCTACCGGCGAGCCTGCCGCACCCGAATGACCGAACGTGAGCAGCAACAGCCCGACCGCGGCCCCGATCGCCAGGAAACGTCGATGAGGGGTTGACCGCAAGCAAAGACCCACCAGGCCAGCCGTCGCGACGGCGGCCGTGCCGACAATGAGCAACGGCAGCGTCAGATACTGCCAACCCCCCGGCCAGCTCGGGCCGACCGGACCCGCCAGGAAGGCAAGCCACGCGGAAGTACCGCGGAACGACTCGAAAACGCTGGCCGTCCCGGTCGTCACGGCCGCGCCCTCAATCCAGTCCAGGAACGGGGGGCTGTATCTGCCGAGCTGCACCAAAGGCAAGAGCCACCACAACGAGACCGCCATGACCAGACCGAGCCAGCTGACACCGGCCAATGCGGTCCGACGCTCCCATCGCCGCGTGAGGAACCACAACGTCGGCAGGATGAGGGCGGCTCCGGTCGCCACGGCGTTCACCCCGCCGATCAGGGCAAAAGCCAATGCTGAGCGGCTGATTCGCCACAGCCACGAACGAGGCGACGCGATGACCAGGGGAAGTAGAACCCACGGCGCCATGGCCATGGGCCATACCTCGACAGAGGTGATGGAGACCTCTGAAATCATCCGCGGGCTCAAGGCGTAGAGCAGTGCTGCCGCGAGCTGGGCCCACGGCCCACCGATCCGAAGCGCACGGGCCAGGCGCCACAGGCCCACGAAGGCCACACACAGAATCAGCGACCACCAGAGCCTCTGGACGATCCAGGCCGGGACGCCCGCAGATGACAACACCCAATGGAACGGCCCCATCGGGAGCAGGTAACCGTAGGCCTGGTTCTGCAGCTGGCCGAAGGCCCCGTGCGGATCCCACAGGTGCAGCGCCCGCAGGAGAAAGCTGCCCGGGTTCGCGGTCAGGTCGAGCTTCGTGTCCGGCACGATCAGCCCGGGCGACTGGAGAAAACACAGCGCTGACAATGCGATACACATGACGACGACTCTGGAACGCCATACCACCTGGTTGGCGGGTGCCGTGCTCACTGCCTGACCAGGACCAGCACGGCGTTCCAACTGACCACCTCACGCAGCCCGGGCACCCGGACCACCCAACGGGCCCACGACGGGTGATAGCGCGGCAACATGGCAACAACGCCCAGATCCCCCGCCGCCTCGGCTGCTCTGGCCCAACGGCTCATCCTGGCGACTGAGCACGCGAACAGCGATCGGCCGAAGTCGTTCTTGGGCCGATGTCCATGCCGGGCAGCGTAGCGATCGGCGGCGTAGTGACCGCCCACGTAATGCCACGGTGCGGTCTCGTGTCCTCCCCACGGCGAGAGCCATGGGGTCCAGGAGATCAGGATTGTCCCGCCCGGCTTCGTGACACGCACCATCTCACGCGCCATGTTCTCGGGGTCCGGGACATGTTCCAGGACGTTGCTGGAATACGTCAGGTCGAGACTCGAGTCGGCAAATGGCAGGTGCAGTCCCGATGCGCGGACGGTGTTGGTGCCCGCCTGGCCCCGGGCGGTCAGCTCGCCGACATCGGGGTCGACACCCGCATATGACGCGCCGGCAGCGTGAAAGGCATCCGCGAAGAACCCCGGACCGCCACCGACGTCCAGGACCAGGGCGCCGCGTAGGTCGCACCACCGCGACGCCTCGCGGACCGAGTCGGCCGCGAGCAGGGAGTAGAACCTGTCTGGGTCGCTCTGCTCGACGTGAAACGCCCGGAAAAGGGCGACGGAGCGGCGCAGGGATCCGATTGGCGGGAGCCGCGGGGCCGAGGACGGCGAGGGGTACACATCCCCAGCTTCACTCACTTTTGAACCCTAACCCGGTTACTCTACGGTAACAATCAATTCACCTTGTGGTGCAGTCAATCCACCCGAGCGCTTCGGAGCACACGTGCGCATCGCCATTTTGAACTGGCGCGATCTGACGCATCCCGATGGCGGAGGCGCAGAACGGTACGCCGTCAATGTCGCAACCGGGTTGGTACAGCGTGGTCACGAGGTGACGTTGCTGTGCGCCGACCACGGACACGCACCCCGGGATGAGAGAGTCGACGGTGTTCGGCTCCGGCGCCGCGGCGGCCGGGTCGGTGTGTACCTGCAGGCACTGCGCGGACTTCGTTGGCTGGAACGCAAAGAGAGCCCGTTCGATGTCGTAGTCGACGTCCAGAACGGGCTGCCGTTCTTCTCACCGCTGGCAACATCGACACCCGTGGTATCTCTCGTACATCACGTCCACCGGGAGCAGTGGCCCGTCGTGTTCGGCCCGCTCGCGGCCAGGATCGGCTGGGTCATCGAGTCCAGGCTGTCTCCCAGGGTCTACCGCGGCCGACAGTATGTCGCCGTATCGGGTCCCACCAAGGACGAGCTCGCCGAGCTCGGTGTCGAGGCGAGCCACATCGCGGTGATACTCAACGGCACCGACGAACCGATGTCCACGGATGTGGGCAGGTCCACCCATCCCACAATGGTGGTCCTTGGCCGCCTTGTGCCGCACAAGCGCGTCGAGCAAGCGATCGACGTGCTGGCCAAGCTTCGCGAGTCGCACCCAGATCTGCGCCTGCGCATCATCGGCGATGGCTGGTGGGCTCCCACAGTGCGAGCACACGCTGAAGCCTGCGGGGTTTCCGACCGCGTTGCTCACCTGGGCTTCCTCTCGGAGGAGCACAAGCACGCCGAGCTCGCCGCGGCGTGGGTGGCGTTGGCGCCCAGCATCAAGGAGGGCTGGGGTCTCAACGTCGTCGAAGCAGCCAGCCATGGGGTCCCCACGGTGGCCTACCACGGGGCTGGAGGTCTCTCAGAGTCCATCAAGGACGGCCGCACAGGTCTGCTCGTGCACGACCTCGATGGGATGGCGGCTGCCGTTTCGAGGTTATTGTCGGATCAGCTGCTGCGGGACACGTTGGGTGCTGCGGCACGCGAACATGCGCGAGGGTTCACCTGGGCGGGGACGATCTCGAGCTGGGAGGATCTGCTGTCGCGCGTTGCCCGCCACGGTGCTCCGAACTCGACAACGGACGCCGGGCCGGCGCTCATTCGAAACCCGTAGGGCGCTATCACCCGTCAGGCACTGCGCACCGGCAAGACGAGGTTCAGCCGCCGTAAGGGATGACCTGCGCGGGAGCGATGACGTCCTTGGGACCGGTCTGAACGGCAACCTGGTCGTTGGAGCCGTAACTGTTGACCACCGAGTCCACGGCGATAATGGCCGCGCCGCCTCCCAGCAACAGGCTGAGCACCGCGACGGCTAGCGTGGGCAGGACAAAACCATCATCGGCGCGGTGTGGCAACGGCATGGGGTCCTCCAAGACGTGGTTACCGAATAGTAGCCGATCTGTGCGCCTGGGAGCGAGAAGGCCAGGACAAACGTGATCAGCCGACTCGCCATACTCGCCAATGCGGACCGTCAAGCACTTTTGTCAGCCCTTGGTGCCCGGTCGGCAGCTCTCCCGAGCTGTCCAGCCACTCGACCAGCCACCCAACGCCGATCCGGCGCAGCTCGGCACCGTCGACCCGGCCCCGTCGCCATTGCTCCGCCTGCGGCGGATCCTCTCCCCCGACCCACAGGTCGCGCCCCCCCCGAGTCACGAGCAGGTCGCGGGCGCTGACGACGCCGGCGCCCAGGGCTCGCGGCAAGGGGTCCAGGAAAGGCTGCGGCCCCGCCCACCGGGTCTGCCGAAAGGGCTGCCACGGCAGGATCAGGACCGACCCGTCGCCCGGCGAGCCGTCCACAGCTGCAACCACCTGGGCCCACTGCCCCGGGAAGCTCACCGGATGCAGCTCTGTGTGCAGTCGCGCCGCGAGGTCCGGAGCAGACAGGAGCCCTACACCCACGAGCGCCAGCACCGCCGCAAACGAGGGCAACCACCCGCGCGGCCCGCGCAGACCAGAGCGCGCGGAGACCACTTGGGCGGCCGCGATGCCGCCCAGCAGGGACACTGACATCGCCGCGAAGCCGACAAGGCGATGGGTGTCCCGAAGAATCGCCACACCCGGCACCGTCTGCAGAGAACGCCACCATGGCAACGCAGGGCCGGCAACAAGAAGAACGGCAAGCACCACCAAGGCGTACGCAGCGAGCGCGAGGTCGGCCGGCCGGCGCAGCCGTGAGTCGCGCCGCAGGATCCACCAGGCGCAGATCGCGACCACAACCAGAACGAGCTCGGCCAGCAAGGTCGTCACGGTGGCTCGCGAGGCGAGACTGGCGCCCGGCGCCCAGACGCCACCAAGGGTTAGCACCGAGCCGATCACACCGGCGGGTGAGTCCGCGGCAACCGCAAAGGCGGTTGCGCCCGACGGCGTTGCCCCGCGGGTCGGGTCACCCAGACCAGTGACGATCCACGGCACACAGAACAAGAACACCGGCAGAGCGAGCAGAGCCGCATCAGCGACGCGCCGCCCCTTGGCCAGGCTGGCTGCCGCGATGATGACTGTCAGCAGAGCCATCACTCCCCCGACCGGGGTAAGGGCCGCCGGCAGCGCTGCGAGGGCGACGAGCGCGATACGCCATCCTCGCGATCTCTGCGAGCGAACCGCTGCGATCAACCACGGAATCATCGCGTAGCCGAGCAGGGTCGGCGGCTGGCCCAGCAACAGTCGTTCCGCGACGTAGGGGTTCCAGACGGCCAGAACCGAACCAACGATGGTTGCAGCGAACCCCCGGTGGCGCAACAGGAACGACACACCAGATCCCGCCAGCAGAAGTGGCGCGACAAGAAGGATCTTCTGGACAAGCCAGGATGGAACGAGCCAGGTCGTGAGGGCTGTCACGACGTCCAGCGGCACCGAGCGCGGCGCCCCTCCTGCCCCCAACGCCGCCGCATTGAGCACCGGCGCCGGCACCGTCACGAAGTCGCGATACAGCAGGTATCCCGGCGCCATGGCCCCCCACGTCAGAAGCGCAGTCAGGGCCACGGTGACGACCACACCGACCAGGTAGGCGCTGCGCGCGGGCGGGATCCTCATGAGCTACCGGCTCCGCAACCCGAGTATCAGTGTCCGGCGTCGTGCCAGGACCCGCCGACCCCGATGCTGACATCCAGCGGGACGTCCATCTCGATGGCTGCGCCCATCTCCTTGCGTACCAGCGCCTCGACGGCCTCACGTTCGCCGGGCGCGATCTCCAGGACCAGCTCGTCGTGGACCTGCAGCAGGACCCGCGACGCGGCACCTGACTCTCGTAGGCCACCATCCACGCGGAGCATGGCGAGCTTGATGATATCGGCCGCCGAACCCTGGATCGGAGCGTTCAGCGCCATCCGTTCGGCCGCCTCGCGTCGCTGGCGGTTGTCCGAGGTCAGGTCCGGCAGGTAGCGCCGACGGCCCAGCATCGTCTCGGTGTATCCGGTCCCCCTGGCCTGGGCGACAACGTCCTGCAGATAGTCGCGGACGCCGCCGAACCGGGTGAAGTACTCCTCCATCAGGGTGGCGGCCTCGCCGGTGGGAATCAGCAGCTGTTTTGAGAGCCCGAATGCCGAGAGGCCGTAGGCCAGGCCATAGGACATCGCCTTGATCTTGGAGCGCATCGCCGGGGTCACGTCCTGCGGCGAGACCCCGAACACGCGCGAGCCCACGAAGCGGTGCAGGTCCTCCCCTGACCTGAACGCCGCGATCAGCCCCTCGTCGCCCGACAGATGCGCCATGATCCGCATCTCGATCTGGCTGTAGTCGGCCGACATCAGCGATTCGAAGCCTTGTCCCACCACGAAGACCTCGCGAATGCGGCGTCCCTCCTCCGTGCGGATCGGGATGTTCTGCAGGTTCGGGTCCGTCGATGACAGGCGTCCCGTGGCGGCGATCGTCTGCTGATAGGTGGTGTGGATGCGGCCGTCGTCGGCCACGGACTTCAGCAGGCCCTCGATGGTCTGTCGCAGTCGTGAGGCGTCACGGTGGCGCAGCAGCGCCTCCAGGAACGGGTGCTCCGTCTTGGCGTAGAGATCGGTCAGGGCATCGGCATCGGTCGTGTAGCCGGTCTTGGTCTTCTTGGTCTTGGGCATGCCGAGGGTCTCGAAGAGCACGACCTGCAGTTGTTTGGGCGAGCCCAGGTTGATCTGCTCGCCGCCGATCGCGTTGTACGCATCGCCCTGTGCCTCGCGGACCTTCTCGGCGAAATGGGCCTCGAGCTGCTCCATGGCCGGTACGTCCGCGGCGATCCCGACGCGTTCCATGGCCGCCAGAACGTCGACCAGCGGAAGCTCGATCTGCGCGAGAAGGGCAGCACCGCCGGTCTCCTCGAGCTGGCTGTCCAGGGCCGTTGCCAGGTCGAGAACTGCACGCGCCCGGACCATGGATGCCTGTGCCTCGGCCTCGCCGCCGGCGCTGAAGTCCAGCAGACCCTGCCCGCCGGACTCGGTGTCGTTGCGAAGCTCGCGGGACAGGTGGCGCAGGACCAGATCTGCCAGGTCATAGGACCGCTGGTCGGGGCGGACGAGATATGCCGACAGCGCGGTGTCACTGGTCAGCCCCGCCAGTGGCAGGCCGCGCGCGGCAAGAGCTTGTATCGGCCCCTTGGCGTCATGCAGCGCCTTGGTCCGCGCGCCGTCGCCCAGCCAGGTCGCGAGCGCCCCCTCTGCCGCGGGGTCGAGGCCGACCAGGTCGATGTATGCCGCCACGCCGGTCCCGGTCGCGATCGCGAGTGCCCGGGCGTCGCCGGTCCCCCGCGTCCAGGTGCCCTCAACATGGACTCCGACTCGCGCCCCGGGCGGCGCGTGCTCGCTCAGCCAGGCCGGCACCTGCTCCGATGACAACACTGATCCCCGCAGGTCGAAGCCTGAGTCTGCCTCAACCTCAACCGCCTTCAGGGTCGCGAAGAGACGGTCACGCAGAACCCGGAACTCCAGGCCGTCGAAGACCTTGTGCACCTCCTCGCGGTCCCATGACTGACGTCTGAGGTCGTCCACGGTGACATCCATGGCGACGTCGTGGACGAGCTGGTTCAGCCGGCGGTTGCGCAGGACGCCGTCGAGGTGCTCGCGCAGCGACTCACCCGCCTTGCCCTTGATCTCGCTGACATGGGCGACCACACCGGTCAGATCGCCGTACTGCTGGATCCACTTGGCTGCTGTCTTGGGACCGACTCCGGGCACGCCCGGCAGATTGTCGGAGGACTCACCGACGAGCGCCGCGAGGTCGCTGTACAGATGTGGCGGGAGGCCGTATTTCGCCTCCACTGCCGCCGGGGTCATCCGGGCCAGCTCGGAGACCCCCTTGACCGGGTAGAGAACGGTCACCTTGTCGTTGACCAGCTGAAACGCGTCACGGTCACCTGAGCAGATGAGCACCTCGTCAATGCCGGCCGCCTCGATGGCCGCCGTGCTCAGGGTCGCCAGCACGTCATCGGCCTCGAAGCCCTCGACCTGGATGTACGGGATCCTCAGCGCGTCCAGTACTTCGTGCAGCAGCGAGATCTGGCCTTTGAACTCGTCAGGGGTCGCTGAGCGACCCGCCTTGTACTCGGCGTACTCGGCCATCCGGAACGTCTGGCGGCTGATGTCGAAGGCCACGCCGACGTGGGTGGGTGCCTCGTCGCGCAGGACATTGATCAGCATGGAGGTGAACCCATAGACCGCATTGGTCGGCTGACCGGTGCTGGTGGCGAAGTTGGCCACCGGGAGCGCGAAGAACGCCCGGTAAGCCATCGAATGACCGTCGATAAGAAGTAGTCGGCTCACGCATGGCAGCCTAGGCCCCAGAGACGGGCAAAGAGACGGGCAGGTTGATGGGCGACAGGCACGAGCAGGTTCTGTGCACACTCAGCGCGAGGAACGGCGGCTCCCCCGGGCAGGAGATGGGGATCGAGCTCATCGAGGTGACCGCGCAGCGGGTCGTTGCTCGGATGCCGGTCGCCGAGGACAACCAACCCCTCGGGTTGGTGCACGCAGGTTCGAGCGTGGCGCTGGCCAAGACCCTTGGCTCCGTCGGGGCCATGATGCATGCCGGGCGGGCGCAGATCGGCGCCACTGACCACCGGAGGCCCGGGCCGGGTTCGTCACCGGCCCGCAACCGCGCCACCGCCGGCAGAACCCGCGCGACCTATGACGTCCTCATCAACGACAATGACCGCACCGGGGCTTGTTCTTCCCGGATTACCTGCATGATCCGCCCGAAGCCCCCGGGCGCCTGACGGCCTCAAGAGGACCAACATATGCACAGCGCCTTCCCCGGCCTCGGGACCGTAATCAATGTGATCGCGATCGTCATCGGGTCCCTGCTCGGTATGGCGGTGGGTCACCGACTCCCCGACCGCACCCGGTGGGTGGTCACCGACTGCCTGGGCTTGACGACCCTGCTAGTGGCGGGCCTGTCAGCCTTCAAGGTGAGCGACCCGGCGCTGGCGTCCGCCGTCGGCGTGGGCGCGCCCGTGCTGATCGTGCTCGGCGCCCTCTTGATCGGCGGCATCACCGGGTCGCTGCTGCGGATCGAGGGTCGCCTTGAAGATCTTGCGGGCGTCATCCAGGCCCGGCTGGCCCGTCGGCCCCAGCTGGTCGGGGCTGCGGAGAGCGGCCTGGGACACGAGGCCCGCGAACGCTTCATCGAGGGCTGGCTGAGCGCCTCCCTGCTGTTCTGCGTCGGACCGCTGACCATCTTGGGCTCGCTGTCGGACGGGTTGGGCAAAGGCATCGACCAGCTGACCCTGAAGGCGGTGCTGGACGGTTTCGCCGCGGTGGCGTTCGCGTCATCCTTCGGCATCGGCGTCCTGCTCTCAGCTCTGTCAGTGGCCGTCGTGCAGGGCCTGCTGACGTTGCTGGGGGTGGTCCTTGGTTCGATGCTGCCGGACGCGCACATCGCAGCCCTGACGGCCACAGGTGGACTGCTACTGGTGGGGATCTCCTTCCGGCTGCTGCGGATTCGTGAGATCCCGGTGGGCGATCTGTTGCCGGCTCTGATCGTTGCGCCGCTGCTCACCCAGCTCGTGGTGATGTTGCGCTAGGCCTGATCAGGACTCCGGCGAGCCGCCCGCCATGCCGGAGACGACCGAAGCGGCCACCTCACGCATCCCCAGGCGGCGGTCCATGGCCGTCTTCTGAATCCAGCCGAAGGCCTCCGGCTCACTGATCATCAGCCGGGCCATCAGTACGCCTTTGGCCCGGTCCACGATCTTGCGGGTCTCAAAGCGCTCCCCCAAGTCTGCGATCTCGGACTCCAGCGCATGCATCTCGACCCAGCGAGAACGCGCGATGCCGATGGCCGGGACAAGGTCAGCGGCAGTGAAGGGCTTGATGATGTAGGCCATGACGCCCGCGTCGCGGGCACGCTCGACGAGCTCCTTCTGGCTGAAGGCCGTGAGCATCACGACCGGGGCGATCCGTTCCTCGCCGATCTGCTCGGCGGCACTGATGCCATCAAGTACCGGCATCTTGACATCCATCAGCACCAGATCCGGCTTGAGCTCACGGCTGAGGGCCACGGCCTGCTCACCGTTGCTGGCCTGGCCGACCACGTCATAGCCGGCCTCGACCAACATCTCTGCGAGGTCCAGGCGGATCAGCGCCTCATCCTCGGCAACAAGGATCCGGATCTTGGCGGCAGTCACAGACGGGTTGGCGGGGGGGCTCGGAAGGGGGTGGGCATCGTCGGTCACGCACGTCAGCCTACCGACTGGCTCCCCGCCGCGACGGCACCCTCTGTTCCATACTGAAGAAGTTCATCCACCCAGGATCTAGTGCTTGCGACCCTGAAGATCTACCCTGTGCCCATGTTCGTCAACGCCGTGAAAATGGTTCCGCGGTTCATCATGTCTTTGTTCTTCGCCGTCGCCCTTACTCTTCTCGTCATTGCCGTCGCCGGGGTGTCATTTCTAGGCGTCACCCTCGCCGTCCAGGGATGGGCCGCCAGCCCTCCGACAACGATCCACGCTCCTACCTCGCGATAGGGCCGCAGCGCCATTCAACTATCACGTTTCCGCAGGCCATCAGAGGCCCAAGGTTTCGGTCAAGTACTCGGTGTGTGGGTAACTGTGTGCCGAGGGCGGGACTCGAACCCGCACGCCCTTTCGAGCAAAGCATTTTGAGTGCTCCGTGTCTGCCATTCCACCACCCCGGCGAGGTTGCGGCGATCAGCATACCGGGATGTCAGCTGCAATATGAACGGGTCGCAACTCGGACGCACGATGACTGGCACGGTAGGCAGCTGATATCAGAACAGACGCGCAGGCTAATCCTCGTATGCCGGTGCCACCCTGTTCCGGGCGTCACCAACCCGGTGTACGCGCAGGCCGTTGGTGGAACCCGGTAGGCCAGGAGGTGAGCCTGCAACGATGACCACGATGTCGCCCTCGACACAGATGCCGCTCACCAGCAGGGCCTCGTCGACCTGCCGGGCCATCTGGTCGGTGTGTCGAACCGCGGGCACCAGGTAGGACTCGATGCCCCAGGTAAGGGCGAGCTGGGAGCGGGTCGCCGCCAGTGGGGTAAACGCAAGCATCGGGAGCTTGGAACGGATCCGCGAGAGCCGCCTGGCTGAGTCCCCCAGCTGCGTGAACGTCACCAGATACTTAGCCCCCACGAGTTCACCGATTTCTGCCGCCGCGGCTGTCACTGCTCCGCCGACGGTATGGGGCCGGGTGCCAAGCCCGGGAACCCGCTCGAGTCCGTGTTCCTCGGTGCTCTGGATGATCCGGGCCATCGCTTTCACCGCTTCGGTCGGCCACTTGCCGACGCTCGTCTCCCCCGAAAGCATGATGGCGTCGGCGCCGTCAAGGACGGCGTTGGCGCAGTCGCTGACCTCGGCGCGGGTCGGTCGGGAGTTTTCGATCATCGACTCGAGCACCTGTGTGGCCACGATCACGGGTTTGGCGTTGCGCCGGGCCATCTCGATGGCGAGCTTCTGGACCAGGGGGACCTCCTCGAACGGGAGCTCGACCCCCAGGTCACCACGCGCGACCATCACGGCGTCGAACGCGTTGATGATCTCCCTGAGGTTCTTGACGGCCTGGGGCTTCTCGATCTTGGCGATCACGGGAAGGTGGATACCCTCCTCGTTCATGATCTCGTGCACCCGCTCGATGTCTTTGGCGTCACGAACGAAGGACAGGGCAACCATGTCCGCCGGCAGTCGCAGGGCCCAGCGCAGGTCCGCCTCGTCCTTTTCCGACAGGGCCGGCACGCTGACAGCCACCCCTGGCAGATTGATGCCCTTGTTGTTGGAAACGACCCCGCCGCCCATTACCTGGCAGGCGACGTCGGTGTCAGTAACCTCGAGCGCCCTGAGCGTGACCTTGCCGTCATCGATCAGCAACGTGTCGCCCGACTTCACGTCCCCGGGAAGACCTTTGTAGGTCGTCGACACACGTTCCTGGTCGCCCTGGATGTCATCGACCGTGATGGTGAATCGTTCGCCGTCGACCAGCGTCACCGGACCGTCGGTGAAACGGCCGGTGCGAATCTTGGGGCCCTGCAGGTCGACCAGTACGCCCACTGCCCTGCCCGATTCCTGGCTGGCCTTACGGACCTCGGCAAAGGACGCCTCGTGCTCTTCGTAGCTGCCGTGGGACCGGTTGATCCGGGCGATGTCCATGCCCGCATCAACGAGCGCCCGTACCCCCCCTGGGACGGCTGTTGCAGGGCCAAGGGTGCAGACGATCTTCGCGCGGCGCATGACCACGATTCTATTGGCAGGTTGAGCGATCTCGTGAATCGGGTCGCAGTTGGAACTCACACACTGAGCGGCCGGTCCGTGGGGTTCACGGGGCGCGGAAGCGCAGAGAACCCACCCATCAGAAAAGCGTCCACGCCGGCCGCCGCAGAGCGGCCCTCGGCAATGGCCCACACGATCAGCGACTGGCCGCGACCGGCATCGCCGGCAACGAAGACACCAGGCACCGATGTCATGAAAGCCTTGTCCCGCTTGATGTTTGAGCGTTCGTCGAGCTCGACGCCGAGCTGTTCGACCACACCATTGGTCTGCGGTCCGAGGAAGCCCATGGCGAGCAGAACCAGCTGTGCGGGGATCTCGCGGGCGCTGCCCTCGACCTCGGTGAAGCCAGGGGTGCCATCGACGCCCTGTGCGACTTCGACCAGATGCAGGGCCCGGACTCTGCCTTGCTCGTCGCCCAGGATCTCCTTAGTGTTCACCGCATAGACTCGCTCCCCACCCTCTTCGTGTGCGCCCGCGACGCGAAAGAGCGTGGGGTACGTCGGCCACGGCTGGGTCGCGGGGCGCTCCTCGCCAGGGCGGGGCATGATCTCCAGCGATGTCACGGACCTGGCGCCCTGCCGGTGTGCGGTGCCGATGCAGTCCGCCCCGGTGTCGCCACCCCCTATGACGATGACGTCCTTGCCGGTGGCGACGACCTGGTTCTCCACCTTTTCGCCCAGCGCGGCGCGGTTGGCCGGAGGCAAGTACTCCATGGCCTGCATGACTCCGTCCAGCTCCCGTCCGGGGACGGGGAGATCACGTGGGACTGTGGCGCCGACAGCCAGCACTACGGCGTCGTACCGGTGGCGCAACGCCTTACCGGTCAGGTCCCCACCGACGTCGACACCGTTTCGGAACCGCGTGCCCTCGGCCTCCATCTGTGCCAGACGACGGTCAAGGACCGATTTCTCCATCTTGAACTCAGGAATGCCGTAACGCATCAGGCCGCCCGGCTTGTCGGCTCGTTCGAAGACGGCAACGGTATGCCCGGCCCTTGTGAGCTGTTGGGCGACAGCCAGACCAGCGGGCCCCGAGCCGACAACCGCAACGGTCTTGCCCGACAGGCGATCGGGGGCCTTGGGGGTGACCCCCCCTGCGCCGAAGGCCCGCTCGATCGTCGTGAGCTCGATCTGCTTGATGATCACAGCGGGCTGGTTGATGCCCAGCACACAGGCCGTCTCACACGGTGCCGGACACAACCGGCCGGTGAACTCCGGGAAGTTGTTGGTGGCGTGCAGCTGCTCGATCGCCTCGCTCCAGTCGCCCTTCCACGCCAGGTCGTTCCACTCGGGAATCCGGTTGCCCAGCGGGCAACCGTTGTGGCAGAACGGAATGCCGCAGTCCATGCAACGTCCTGCCTGCCTCTGGACCTGGGCGGCATCTTGCTGTTCGTAGACTTCGCGCCAGTCCATGAGCCGGACCGGGACTGGACGGCGCTTGGGCAGCTCACGCTCACGGGTCGACAGGAATCCCCGGGGGTCAGCCACGAGAGGCCTCCATGATTCGCTCCCACACGTCGGGGCCGTTGAGGTCAAGACCCTCGGACTCGGCCTTGGTACGAACGTCCAGGACACGCTGATAGTCACGTGGCAGGACGAGGGTGAACTGGCTCTTGACGTTGTCCCAGTCCGCGAGCAGCCTTCCGGCAACCGCAGATTCGGTCCATCGACGATGTCTGGTCAAAAGCTCCTGCACGATCTCAACATCGAGCTCACGCAAGGGCATGAGGTCCACGAGCTCACGGTTGACCCGGCCCTCCCGCAGGTTCAGGACATAGGCCACACCACCGGACATGCCCGCAGCGAAGTTGCGACCGGTGGGCCCGAGGACAAGCACAGTGCCACCGGTCATGTACTCGCAACCGTGGTCCCCCAGTCCTTCGACAACCGCCGTGGCCCCTGAGTTGCGTACACAGAACCGCTCCCCCACCTGACCACGCAGGAATAGCTCGCCACTGGTGGCTCCGTAGGCGATCACATTGCCGGCGATGACGTTGCGCTCTGCCGGCAGCGAAGCCGCGCGATCGGGCCGAACCACGATCCGCCCGCCTGATAGTCCTTTACCCACATAGTCGTTGGCATCGCCATACAGACCCAGCGTGATACCTGCAGGAAGGAAGGCACCCAGCGACTGACCAGCCGATCCCGTCAGCGAGATCTGGATCGTGTCGTCGGGCAGACCGGACGGGTAGGCCTTGGTCACTTCGTGCCCGAGCATGGTGCCGACGGTGCGGTTGACGTTACGGACGGGCAGATCGATGCGCACAGGAGTCTTGTCGCGCAACGCTTCCTCGCTCATCTCGATCAGGGTGTGGTCGAGGGCCTTCCCCAGTCCGTGGTCCTGGCCGACGGTATTGCGACGGTCAGCCCCATCGGGGGATGCGACCTCCGTCAGGATCGGCGTGAGGTCCAGGCCACTGGCCTTCCAGTGATCGACCGCCGCCGCGGTGTCAAGCAGCGATACCTCGCCGATAGCCTGTGTCAGAGACCTGAACCCCAGCGCGGCCAGGTTCTCACGGACCTCCTGGGCGATGTACTCAAAGAACGTCTCGATGTACTCGGGCTTTCCCGAGAAGCGTGAGCGCAGCTCTGGGTTCTGGGTAGCGATGCCTACCGGGCAGGTGTCGAGGTGACACACGCGCATCATGACGCAGCCGCTGACCACCAGCGGTGCGGTGGCGAAGCCGAACTCCTCAGCGCCGAGCAGCGCCGCGATCACGACGTCCCGCCCGGTCTTGAGCTGGCCGTCGACCTGAACCACGATCCGCTCACGCAGCCCGTTGAGCACCAGGGTCTGCTGAGTCTCGGCAAGTCCGAGCTCCCATGGCGCGCCAGCGTGCTTGAGCGAGGTGAGCGGCGCAGCACCGGTACCACCGTCATGGCCTGAGATGAGCACGACGTCGGCGTGCGCCTTGCTGACGCCCGCGGCGACCGTTCCCACCCCGATCTCCGCCACGAGCTTGACGTGCACGCGCGCCGACGGATTGGCGTTCTTGAGGTCATGGATCAGTTGGGCCAAGTCCTCGATGGAGTAGATGTCGTGGTGCGGTGGCGGTGAGATAAGTCCGACGCCCGGGGTCGAATGACGCGTCTTGGCCACCCACGGATAGACCTTGTGGCCGGGCAGCTGACCACCCTCTCCCGGCTTGGCACCCTGGGCCATCTTGATCTGGATGTCGTCGGCCTGGGTGAGATAGAGCGAGGTCACGCCGAAACGGCCAGAGGCTACCTGCTTGATCGCCGAGCGGCGAACCGGGTCCAGCAGACGATCCTCGTCCTCCCCGCCCTCACCCGTGTTCGAGCGACCACCAAGGCGGTTCATCGCTACGGCGATCGTCTCGTGGGCCTCCTGGCTGATGGAGCCATAGCTCATCGCCCCGGTGCTGAACCGTGCCACGATCGCGCTGACCGGCTCCACCTCGTCGATCGGCACCGGAGGGCGGCCAGCAGCGAACTTGAACAGTCCACGCAACGTCATCAGCCGTTCGGACTGCTCGTCGACGCGTGTGGTGTACTGCTTGAAGATGTCGTAACGCCGTGTCCGGGTGGAGTGCTGCAGACGAAAGACGGTGTCCGGGTCGAACAGATGGGGCTCGCCTTCGCGTCGCCATTGGTACTCCCCGCCCACCTGTAGCTTGCGATGCGGCAACCGCACGCTGTCCAACGGGTATGCCGTGGCGTGGCGCGCCGCCACCTCCTCGGCAAGGACATCGAGGCCGATACCGCCGAGCTGTGAGGTGGTTCCGGTGAAGTAGGAGTCGATCAGCTCCTGGGAGAGCCCGATGGCCTCGAAGGCCTGTGCGCCGCGATAGGAGGCCACGGTCGAGATGCCCATCTTGGACATGACCTTCAGGACGCCTTTGCCGAGCGCCTTGATGAGGTTCTTGACCGCTTTGTCGGCGCTGTCCGCTTGAAGCGCCCCTGATCGAACCAGGTCCTCCACCGTCTCCATGGCCAGATAAGGGTTGACCGCCGCAGCGCCATAACCGATGAGCAGTGCCACGTGGTGGACCTCCCGGACGTCCCCGGCCTCGACGAGCAACCCGACCAGGGTGCGGGTCTTCTCCCGGATCAGGTGGTGGTGCACAGCCGAGGTGAGCAGCAGCGACGGAATCGGCGCCAGGGCACGGCTGGAGTCACGGTCGGAAAGCACCACGAAACGCGCGCCCGCAGCGATGGCCACCGACACCTCGCCGAGGATCTCGTCAAGACGCGCCTTCATCGCCTCGGACCCGCCCGAGACGTCGTAGAGGCCCCTGACCAGGTACGTCGCGTAACCGGGCAGATCGCCGTCGGCGTTGATATGAACGATCTTGGCCAGCTCGTCATTGTCGAGCACGGGGAACGGCAGAACGAGCTGACGGGCGTGGGCCGGTCCGGCGGTGAGCGCGTTGCCCTCCGGACCTATCATGGTGCCGAGGGAGGTGACGAGCTCTTCGCGGATGGCGTCCAGGGGCGGGTTGGTCACCTGCGCAAACAGCTGGGTGAAGTAGTCGAAAAGCAGGCGGGGGCGCTCGGACAACACCGCGATGGGGCTGTCGGTGCCCATCGAGCCCAATGCCTCTCCCCCGGTCCTTGCCATCGGAGACAGGAGGATGCGTAGCTCTTCCTGGGTGTAGCCGAACGTCTGCTGGCGGCGGGCGACCGATGCCGCGGTGTGCACGATGTGCTCGCGCCCGGGCAGTGCGCTCAGGTTGATCAGTCCGGCATGCAGCCAGTCCTCGTATGGGTTCTCAGCGGCAAGGGACGACTTGACCTCGTCGTCACTGACGATGCGGCCGTGCTCGGTGTCGACCAGGAACATCCGACCCGGCTGCAACCGGCCCTTGCGGACCACACGGCCTGGCTCGAGGTCCAGCACGCCGGTCTCTGAGGCGAGGACCACCAGGCCGTCATCTGTGACCCAGTAGCGCCCTGGACGCAGACCGTTGCGGTCCAGGACTGCGCCGATGACGGTGCCGTCGGTGAATGTGACGCAGGCCGGACCGTCCCACGGCTCCATGACGGTGGAGTGGAACTCATAGAACGCCTTGCGCGCCGGGTCCATCTCGTCGTGGTTCTCCCACGCCTCGGGGATCATCATCAGAACTGAGTGCGGCAACGACCGTCCGCCCAGATGCAGCAGCTCCAGAACCTCGTCGAAGGTCGCCGAGTCCGAGGCCCCTTCGCTGCAGATGGGGAACAGACGTTCGAGGTCCCCGGGGATCACTTCGCTGGCGAGCTGGCTCTCTCGAGCCTTCATCCAGTTCCGGTTGCCCTTGAGGGTGTTGATCTCGCCGTTGTGGGCGATCAGCCGGTATGGGTGGGCCAGCGGCCACGAGGGGAACGTGTTGGTCGAGAAGCGTGAGTGAACCAGCGCCAGCTCGGTTGCAAACCTCTGGTCGGACAGATCGGGGAAGAAAAGCTCCAGCTGATTCGTGGTGAGCATGCCCTTGTAGACCATCGTGCGTGCTGACAGCGACGGGAAGTAGACCGTGGCTTCGTGCTCGGCTCTTTTGCGCAGGCAGAAGGCCATCCGTTCCAGGCCGAGACCGACCACGCGGCCAGCCGAGGCGGTGACGAACAGCTGGCGGAAGAAGGGCATACACGCCCGGGCTGCCTCACCCACGATCTCGGCCGCGATCGGCACATCGCGCCACCCGAGGACCTTCAGTCCCTCCTCCTTGGCCAGGAGCACGATGGTGGCCACGGCGTCGTCGCGTTCGCCCTCATCGGCAGGCAGGAAGGCGATACCTGCGGCGTAGGCGCCCCGCGGGGGCAGCTCGAAGTCGACGACCTCGCGCAGGAAGTCATCCGGCATCTGGGTGAGGATGCCGGCCCCGTCACCGACACGTGGGTCTGCGCCGGTCGCACCGCGGTGCTCGAGGTTACGCAGTGCCGTCAGACCATGGTCGATGATGTCGTGGCCGGCGCTGCCGCGCATGGTCGCCACGAGCGCCACACCACATGCGTCGTGCTCAAAATCGGAGTTGTACAACCCCTGGTTCATCGGCTGAGCCGAGAACAGTGAAGAAGCCACGATCAGATACCGTCCTTGACGTCTCGAGAAGCCCCCCGGAGAACCTGCATGGACGGCATTGGCCAGCGAGGAGTTGTCAGAATACCGGAAAGCTCGAAATCCTTACAGGCGGATCCCCTCAGTCCGGATGCTGAGATGGCTGAGGCTTGTCCGAGGCAGGCTCACCCGCGTCAGGTTCGCCGGTGGCTGGTCCTGGCGACCCATTGCCCTGCTGGTCAGCACCCTTCGCCCTCGCGCCAAAGAGCCAGAAAGCGAACGCCGAACCAGCGAAGACGATCACCGAAGTCCAGACGTTGAGCCGCAGCCCCAGGATGTGGTTGGCGTGGTCGGTGCGCAACAACTCGATGAATCCGCGACCGATCGTGTAGAGCATCCCGTAGAGCGCGAATATCTGGCCCCTGGCAAGAGTGAACCGGCGGTCGACCAACACCAGAGCCAGGGCGACAAGCACGCACCACAACGACTCGTAGAGGAAGGTCGGCTGGAAGGTCGCATACTGCGTGTACCCCGGGGGCCGGTTAGCCGGTGAGATCTCCAGCCCCCACGGTAGAGAGGTGGGGCCACCGAACAGCTCCTGGTTGAAGTAGTTGCCCCAGCGACCGATCGCCTGGGCAAGCACTATCCCGGGGGCAGCCGCATCGGCGTAGCCCAGGAGGCGAACTCCGTGACGACGACAGCCGATCCAGGCCCCCACAATGCCCAGCGCGACGGCTCCCCAGATCCCTAGTCCGCCATTCCAGATCGCGAACGCATTCCACGGGTTCCTGCCCGCGGCGAAGTAGAGCTCGGGGTCCGTGATCACGTGATAGATCCGACCACCGACGATCCCGAACGGGACAGCCCACACCGCCACGTCCAGCGCCTGACCGGGCTTCCCCCCCCGGGGGTTGAGCCGCCGCTGGGTGATCCAGACCGCCACGACGATGCCCGCGAGAATGCACATCGCGTACGCCCGGATGGGGAACGGGCCGATGTGCCAGACCGACTGTCCGGGACTGGGAATGGATGCGATCAACGCGTGGCGCCCTTCACCGCAGCGACCAGTGCCTCAGGGGTCGTCAGGGTCTTGCTGATGTCAGTGCCGTTGAGCTTCACGGTGGGGGTGCCGGTCACTCCAGCCTTCCCGGCAGCGGTCTCCACGTCGGTGACGTACTGGGCGTGCTGAGAGGTCGTGGCGCACTTCTGCCAGGTCGTCAGTGCGGGACCGGTGATCCCAGCGGTCTGGGCGAACGCCGTGAGCTGGGCGTCGGTGTACCCGGCGCCCTCCTTGGCTGGTAGTCCCGCGAATACGGCGGCGTGGTACTGCAGGAACTTGCCCGCGTCGGCCGCGCACGCTGCTGCGTTGGCGGACCGCGTCGAGGAGTCGTTGCTCAGGTTGCCGTCCAGGAAGGACATCATGTGCACGACCAGCTTGATCTGGCCGGCGTCTGCCAGTGTCCGAATCTGCGGCCCAAGCGCCTTCTCCAACTCGCCACAGATCGGGCACTGGAAATCCTCATAGAGGTCCATCGTCGGCGCGCTGGCCTTGGCCGTCGCGGGGTTGGCCAGGATGCCGCCACCGGTGCCCCCGACCACACCCACCGGGGTGGGATTACCTGAGGCACCCGTTGAGGAGCCCGACTGGCTGTTCTTGCCGATCACGATGGCCACCACCACCGCCACGACCACCACGACCGCAATGATCGCGCCGATGAGCACCGGGTTGGGACCGCTTTTCGGCGTGACTGTGGCGATCTTCTTGGAGGCGTCGGGACGCATCTGGTAGGTCTCCTTATCCGAACAGACGATGATCGAGGCTGTATGAGGTAGCAGGACGAACGACGAGCCACCCGGCGCAGGCTGTCAATCCCACGTCGCGCAGTATCTCCGTTGGGTAGTGCGTCTGAGAGGCCGCGATGGTTCCCCCGCCGCCGAAACAGCCGCAGTCAAGGGAATACCCGTGGGCCCAGGCCCAGCTGATGCCGAAGATGAAAGCCAGCATCAGCAGGCCGCCCACCGCGGCTGAGGCGGGGGTGAAAAGGCCCACGACCAGGAGCAGGCCGACGAGGATCTCGACCACGGGCAGGGCGTAGCCCACGTAACCCGCGAAGTCGTAGGGAAGGATCTGGTAGGCCCGCACCGCCCGCGCCGAGACCGCCGGTGAGGTCACCTTGGAGGTGCCTGCCCAGACCAGGACGACCCCGAGGATCAGTCGGGCCAGCAGACCGAAGCCGTCGGGCACAGCGCCAGCGCCCCGCAGCCGCATGAGCTCAGCGCCCTTTTCGGACGCCGGCAGCCAGCTCGGCGCAGAGCTCGCGGATCGCGGTCAGAGCATCGCCGCGGGAACCGGCGTCGGTGAGGCAGCCCACCAGCGCCGAGCCGACGATCACGCCGTCGGAGAAGGCCGCAACCTGCGCGGCCTGGGCACCGGTGGAGACGCCGAGTCCGACACAGATCGGCAGGTCGGTCATCAGGCGGGTCCGGGTGACCAGCACCTGCGCCGCGTCGCCGACCGTCGTGCGTGCCCCGGTAACTCCCATGCTCGACGCCGCGTAGACGAAGCCGGTGCAGGCCAAGGCCGTGCTCCGGAGCCGCTGGGGGGTGGAGCTGGGCGCTACCAGGAAGACGTGGTCCAGGTCGTTGCGCTCGGCAGCCGCCATCCACTCGGCCCCTTCGTCGGGAATGAGGTCCGGGGTGATCAGGCCCGCCCCGCCGGCCTTGGCCAAATCCTGGGCAAACCGGTCGACGCCGTACCGCAGGACGGGATTCCAGTAGGTCATGACCAACGCCGGAGCACCGGCGTCTGCCACTGCCCGCACCGCGGTGAAGACGTCCTTGAGCCGGGCCCCATGGGCAAGGGCGACGTCGGCGGCGTGAGCAATGACCGGGCCGTCCATCAGCGGATCGGTGTAGGGAATGCCAATCTCGACGATGTCGACGCCGGCCTCGACCATGGCGACCATGGCATCGATGGATCCCTGCACGTCCGGGAACCCGACGGGCAGATACCCCACCAGCGCTGCCCGGCCCTGTGCCCTGGTCTTGGCCAGGACTTCTCCGACACCGCTCACTGCTGCTCCAACCCCTCTGACTGTCCCTCTGACTGCGGCCTTTCATCTCCAAGCAATCCGAACCAACGGGCTGCCGTGTCGACATCCTTGTCGCCGCGACCTGACAAGTTGACCAGGATCACGGCGCCCGGACCGAGCTCACGCCCGATCTCTAGGGCGCCTGCAAGCGCATGGGCACTCTCGATGGCGGGGATGATTCCCTCGCTGCGGCACAGCAGCGAGAAAGCGTCCATGGCCTCGGTGTCGGTGATCGGGCGATACTCGGCCCGGCCGCTCTCCCGCAGGAACGAGTGCTCGGGCCCGACGCTGGGGTAGTCCAGCCCGGCCGAGACGGAGTAGGACTCCAAGGTCTGTCCGTCCTCGTCCTGAAGAACGTAGGTGAACGCCCCGTGCAGGACCCCGGGCAGCCCGGTGCTGAAACGGGCCGCGTGCTTGTCGGTGTCAACACCCTGGCCACCGGCCTCGAACCCGATCAGGCGGACGGACGCGTCGTCGATGAAACGGTGGAAAATGCCCATCGCGTTGGAGCCCCCGCCAACGCAGGCGCACACAGCATCAGGCAGACGCCCGACGAGGTCAAGCACCTGGGCCCGCGCCTCGACACCGATGATGCGCTGGAAGTCACGCACCATCTCGGGGAACGGGTGCGGGCCGGTGACGGTGCCGATCACATAGTGGGTGGTCTCGACGTTGGTGACCCAGTCGCGCATCGCCTCGTTGATGGCGTCCTTGAGGGTCGCGCTGCCATGGTCCACCGGGATCACCTCGGCGCCCAACAGCTGCATCCGAGCCACATTCAGTGCCTGACGCCGCGTGTCCTTCGTACCCATGTAGACGACGCACTCAAGGCCCATCAGGGCGGCCACAGTGGCACTTGCCACACCGTGCTGACCTGCGCCGGTCTCGGCGATGATGCGCGTCTTGCCCATTTGTTTGGCCAGCAGGGCCTGGCCGAGCGCATTGTTGATCTTGTGCGAGCCGGTGTGGTTGAGGTCCTCACGCTTGAGCAGGATGCGGGCGCCCCCGGCATGCTCAGCGAATTTCGGAGCCTCGGTGATGATGCTCGGACGACCGGTGTAGGTGCGGTGCAGCCGCTCGAGCTCACCCTGGAAGGCCGGGTCGACCTTGGCCTTGAGTCGTGCCTCGTCAAGCTGCTCAAGGGCAGCCATGAGTGCCTCGGGCACGTAACGACCGCCATACGCGCCGAAGCGGCCGGCGCGGGCGCCGGCTGGAGCCCGGCTGGACTGGTTGTTCATCAGACTCCCTGCTGGCGCAACGCTGGATGGGTACCCGCGGCCACGAGAGCGGCTACGGCTTCACGGGGGCGACCACCGATGACCAGGCTCTCGCCCACGAGCACTACAGAAGCACCGACCCGGGCATATTCGAGCACGTCATGTGGTCCGCGGACGCCGGACTCAGCAACCTTGACGATCCCCTGGGGGATGCGAGGGGCCAGTCGCGCAAAGGTGCCGCGGTCGACTTCCAGAGTCTTGAGGTTTCGGGCATTGATGCCGATGACGCGAGCACCGGCATCGATCGCACGCTCGGTCTCGGCCTCGTCATGGACCTCAACCAACGACGTCATCCCGAGGGACTCGGCCCGCTCACGCAGGCCGACCAGGGTGGGTTGGTCGAGAGCCGCGACGATCAGCAGGATGACGTCGGCGCCGTAGGCGCGCGCCTCCCACAGCTGGTAGGAGGAGACCATGAAGTCCTTACGCAGCACGGGGATGTCGACGGCGGCGCGCACCGCCGCCAAGTCCTCGAGGCTGCCCCCGAAACGGCGGCGCTCAGTCAAGACGCTGATGACACTGGCCCCGCCGGCGGCATAGTCGGCGGCGAGCCCCGCCGGGTCGGCGATGATCGCCAGGGCGCCCTTGCTCGGGCTGGAGCGCTTGACCTCGGCGATCACCTTGATGCCCTTGCCGCCACGCAGAGCCGCGTAGGCGTCGTAGGCCGGCGCAACCCGCTGCGCGCGGGACTTCAGTTCATCCAGCGGGACGAGGGCCGTCCGAATTGCGAGGTCCTCACGAACGCCGTCGATGATCTCGTCGAGGACTGTGGGCACCTCATAAGGCTATCGGCGAGCCGGTGATTGCACCGAACCGGCCCCCTTGGGGCCATCAGCGAGCTTGAGTGCTCTTGGGTGACCGCTCCGGCTTGCTCTCACCGAAGCCGGCCATGGCCAGGAGCTTGCCGGCAGCCGCACCGACGACAACCAGAACGATGCCGACTATGGCCATGGGCCAGTTTGCCATCACGATAGCCAGACTGATCAGGAACGTGGCCAGCAACAAAATCGCGACGGCGGTCCAGGCTGCCGTGCTCTGGCCGTCCCGGTGCTCTGTCATGGGGTCTTCTCCTCAATAGGGCGCTCATTGAACTCAGCGAGTGTGTCTGCTCATCATGCTGTTCTTGCGGCTTGGAGGTCATACTGTCAGCGCCGGCCGACGGCAGGAACCCCAATGACTGAGAACCGGGGCTCACTACTTCGCCTTCGGCCTCCTGCCTCAGTGGCCGGCGGTGGGGTCCTCGCCACGGGAGAGCCGGTCCCAGGCCGACGCCGGTGCGGCTGCCGGCTCGCTGGCTTCATACCTGCTGGAGGGTCCGTGCCAGCGTCGTCCGCCGACCAACGCGCCCAGGCCACCGAGCCCCATGACGAGCATCGCGGCAAACGCAACCCACGCCCAGCTTCCGACGTGCCCGTGGGCGGGCAGTGTCCCGCTACGAGCAGTGCCGGCGGCCGCCAGCCTGCCCAGCGCCCCACTGGGGTCGACCAGCACCGAGATGACCACTGTGGTACCCAGGACGGCGGCCATCAACGCTGAACACGCAGCGACGATACGCACCACCTTGCCGGACGTGGCTGCCGCCACCGCGGAAGCCATGCCCACCAAAGCGGCGGCCAGGGCACCGGGGGCAATGTCAGAACCCCTACCGTGCAGCGCGCTGGCGCCGAGCACGACATCGTCGACCGAGCCCGAGACCCACTCGCGAGAACCACTCACGAGAACGACTGAGGCGGCCGCCAGTACCAGGACGAGGACGGTCCGCTTGCTGGTCAGCCGGTCGATCACGGCGACCGCAGCCCAGACGCCGCAGCAACTGCTCGCAGGGCCGCGGCGGCCTTGTTGACGCTCTCCTCGAACTCCAGACGAGGTACCGAGTCGGCGACGATTCCCCCGCCGGCCTGCACGTACGCCCGTCCATCTTTGATCACTGCGGTACGGATCGCGATGGCCATGTCAAGGTCTCCGTGAAAGTCGAGGTATCCGACGACCCCGCCATAGATGCCTCGACGACTCGGCTCAAGCTCGTCGATCAGAGCCATGGCGCGCGGTTTGGGCGCCCCGGAGAGCGTACCGGCCGGGAACGTTGCCGTGAGAACGTCGTATGCGCTCTTATCGGGCCGGATGTCACCGACAACCGTGGACTCCAGATGCATGATGTGGCTGTATCGCCGGATCGTCATGAACTCCACCACATCGACGGTGCCGGCATGACACACCCGCTGAAGGTCGTTCCGCGAGAGGTCGACGAGCATGACGTGCTCGGAACGCTCCTTGGCGTCGGCCAGCAGGTCCTCGCCATTGGCGACATCAGCCTCGGGCGTGGTGCCTCGTGGCCTCGAGCCCGCGATCGGATGGGTGATCGCCCGCCGTCCGGTCACCTTGACCAGCGCCTCGGGACTCGAGCCCACGACGTCGTATGCCGTGCCATCGGGTGCCGGGAGCCTCAGGAGGTACATGTATGGACTCGGGTTCGACGCGCGAAGGACCCGATAGACATCGAGGGCGTCTGCGGGGCAGTCCATCGCGAACCGTTGCGAGAGCACGACCTGGAAGACCTCGCCATCGCGGATGGCCTCTTTGCCGGCCTCGACCATGGCGTAGAACTGTTCAGGGGTGTGGTTGCTGGAGGACTGCGGCGCGGTCGCCTCGATGACCGCCACTGTGCTGGGAGCCGCGGCAGCCAGGTCAGCGGTCATCCCGTCCAGCCGGCTGACCGCGTCGGTCCAGGCGCCCTGCACCCGCTCGTCGGTCGCGTCGTAGTTGACGGCGTTCGCCACCAGCAGCAGGGACCCGTCGGAGTGATCCAGAATCGCCAGATCCGTGGCCAGCATCATGGCGAGCTCAGGCAGATGCAGTTCGTCGGCCGTGGTGTCGGGGACCCTTTCCCAGCGGCGGACGGCGTCATAGGTGATGGTCCCGACCATGCCACCGGTCAACGGTGGCAGACCCGGGATCGGGTCGGTTGCGAGCGCGGCGACGGTGTCACGCAATGCTTCCAGCGGGTTGCCGCCGGTTGGGACTCCCACTGGCGGGTCGCCGATCCAGTGGGTGAGGCCGTCTTTCTCGGTCAGCACGGCGCCGCACGCGGCGCCCACGATGGAGTAACGCGACCACACTCCCCCATGCTCGGCAGATTCCAGCAGGAAGGTGCCCGGCGCATTCTTGGCCAGCTTGCGGTAGACACCCACCGGCGTCTCGGCGTCGGCGAGCAACCTGCGGACCACCGGGATGACCCGGCGAGCGCGGGCCAGCTTGGTGAACGTGTCCAGAGAGGGCCACGTCACGCCGTAGCCAAGGCTGGGCGCACTGCCGGACGTGTGGCTTTGCGCGTCAGGGGTCTGGATAGGCTCACTCATCCGGCGACGGCTCACTGGCTGAATATGCCTCAAATTCGGAATGTCCCTGGACCGCGCCCAGATCGTGGCCATTGAAGCAGGTGCGTGCACCGGTATGGCACGCCGCGCCGATCTGGTCGACACGAACGAGCAATGCGTCACCGTCGCAGTCCAGCGCGACTGTCTTGACGTATTGCACGTGGCCTGAGGTGTCGCCCTTGCGCCAGTACTCACCGCGGCTGCGGGACCAGAACGTCACCCGTCCTGATGTCAGCGTGCGATGAAGTGCCTCGTCGTCCATCCAGCCGACCATGAGCACCTCACCGCTGTCGTGCTGCTGCACCACGGCACACACGAGACCGTCGGCGTTGCGCTTCAGGCGAACGGCGACCTCGGCTCGGAGGGCGGACGGAGAGGATATCGGGGTCACATGCTCATTCTGCCGTGCGAACCCCTAGGCGAACCCACCAGATCCACCAGTGTTGGATACAGGGGTGCTGACAATCGACCTCGCCGTAGTCCGCCTGACCCTCCACGTGCTGGCTGCGACCATCTGGGTGGGCGGCCAGATCGTCCTGGCAGCACTGACGGGACCGCTGCGCCGGACGGCCCCCGCCGCGATCGCCCCGGCGGCGCGTACGTTTGCCTGGGTGGCCTGGCCGGCGTACGCAGTGCTCGTCGTGACGGGCACCTGGTTGCTCGCCGCAGCCGGCGACAAGAGCGATGCTTACCAGACCACCATGATGGTCAAGATGGTCTTCGTCGTCCTGTCCGGAGTCGGTGCCGCACTACACACCTTTGTGAAGAACCCCGCTCTCAAAGGATTGTGGGCGGCCGTCGGCCTGGTCAGCGCGTTATGCGCCGTGCTGCTCGGTGTCTCGATCGTCGAGGCGCCCTGATCAGAGCGTGTGCTGGGCCATCCATGAAGCATGCAAACCCGAGTAGACGCCTCCCGCGCTCACGAGCTCACCGTGTGTTCCGCGCTCCACCAGGCGACCCTTGTCCACCACGATGACCTCGTCGGCAGCCTCAGCGGTCGAGAGTCGGTGGGCGATCGCGATCGAGGTACGTCCGCGGGTCAGACTGTCCAGCGCTCGCTGGACCCTTACCTCGGTCGCCGGGTCGACCGCCGAGGTGGCTTCGTCCAGGACGAGAAGATCAGGGTCGGCCAGATAGGCCCGGGTCAGAGCCACCAGCTGCCGCTCACCTGCTGACAGGGACTCCCCTCGCTGACCGACCGGGGTCAGCAGGCCTTGCGGGAGATCGCTCAGCCAGGTGTCGAGTCCGAGCTCGGTCAGGGCCAGTCGCACATCATCGACGGATGCAACCGGCTTGCCGAAGCGGATGTTGTCCAGCAACGACGCATCAAAGAGAAAGCCCTCCTGTGGCACGAGAACCACCCGGCTGCGCAGGGAGGAGAATCGCACGTCGCGCAGGTCGACGCCATCGATCTGCACCCCGCCCACGGTCGGGTCCATCAGGCGGGTGAGCAGCTTGGCCAGGGTCGTCTTGCCCGAGCCGGTCTCTCCGACGATGGCAACCCGAGATCCAGGGGCGATCCGGAGGTCGATCTCGTGGAGCACCGGTGCACCGCCTGGGTAGGCGAACCCGACGCCGTCGAAGACCACTGTGATCGGGCCACGTGGCAGGGACTGCCCCTTGTCAGCTGGATCGGCCACATCCGCGGGCGTGTCGATCACCGCGAGGACGCGGCGCCACCCCGCCACCGCATTCTGCATCTCGTTGAGGATCTCGGTTGCGGTCTGGACAGGCTGGGTGAACAACTGCACCAGGAACAGGAAGGCGAGAAGCTCACCAAGGCTCAGCTGCCCGTGGACTGCCAGGACGGTGCCGACCACGATGACGACCGCCGTCGTAAGACCCGAGACGAGCTGGCCTGACGTAAAGGCAGACGTCGCCTTGACCTGGGCCGACACCGCTGCGCGGCGATGGTTCTCGATCGCGACATCGATGCGCGCGGCGGTACGCTCCTCGACCCCGTAGGCGCGGATCGTGGCAGCGCCGACCACCGACTCCGACACGGCTGCGAGCAGCTCGCCGACCCGCTCGCGCATCAGGGTGAACGCCGCACCGACGATGCCCTGGAACCGGCGGATCAAGAAGAAGAGGGGAACGAAGCAGACCCACACGATCGCGGCCAGCGCTGGGCTGTAGAAGAACATCAGCGCCGTCGCAAGGACCAGCTGGCCCAGGGACACGATGAGCATCAGCCCGCCGAACTGCACGAACATCGAGATGGTGTCGACGTCACTGGTGACTCGCGAGACCAGAGAGCCGCGTCGCTCGGTGTTCTGGGTGAGTATCGAGAGGTCATGAATATGCCGGAAAGCGATGATCCGCAACGTCGCCAGACCGCTTTCGGAGGCACGGAACAAACGCACGTTGACGAAATACGACGTCACCGCCGTGAGCCCAACGCCACAGGCGGCAAGTAGAACGAGTCGAACGACCACCCCGAGGTCAGCCCCCGACGCAGCCAGGATTCCCCGGTCGGTCGTCTGCTGTACGACGAAGGGCACGACGACCCTGCCGACCGTCGAGAGCAGGGCCAGCATCATTGTGACGCCGATGCCCCGGCGGAGCTCGGGTGAAAGCTCAAGGCCTCGTCGAAGGGTCGCCCACGTCCCCAGGTAGAGGCCGGACTCGATGCCGGAGCCGTCCGGCTGTCGGGCAGCAGCCCCGCTCATGGCGTGACCTCCGCCGCATCGAGCAAGTCCTCGTCAGCAAGCACCGAAGCCCGCTCGGCAGCCTCACGGGTGTAGGCGGTGACCAGACTCACGTAATCGGCGCAGCGAACCAGTAGCTGCTCATGGGTGCCATGATCGAGCACCGCGCCGTGCTCCAGGTAGATGACATCGTCAGCTGTGGTGATCGTCGCCATCCGGTACGCCACGACGAGCACCGTCGTTCCCTGACCGGACCCGCGCAGCCCGGCAAGGATGGCTTGCTCGACGCTGGGGTCGACCGCACTGGTCGCGTCATCCAGAACCAGCAAGGCAGGGTTGCGAACCACAGCTCGTGCCAGCGCAATTCGTTGACGTTGCCCACCAGACAGGCTGGCACCGCGCTCGCCCACCCGCGTCTCAAGGCCCAATGGTAGGGCGGCGACGAAGCCATCCGCCTGAGACACCCGTAGCGCGTGCCACACCTGGTCGTCCGACAACTGCAGGCCCAAGGTTATGTTGCCACGAACCGTGTCATCGAACATGAACGTCTGTTGGGCGACCAGAGAGCCGACCTCGGGCACACCGCCGCGGGCCACCTCACGCAGGTCGACCCCATCCAGTCGTACGACTCCGGAGTCAGGATCGATCAGCCGCACAACCAGCGAGGCCAGGGTCGACTTACCCGAGCCGGTAGGCCCGACCAACGCCGTGGTGCCTCCGGCTCGCACATCGAGGGTGACCAACCGGATCGCCGGGCTGGTCTTGGTTACGGTGCCGTCCTGGCGACTGACGTCGTAAGAGTACGACGCCTGATCGGCCTCCACGCGACTCGGGCCGCCGCTCGCGAGCAGGCCATCGCCATACTGCATCTTCCCCTTTGCCTGCAGGACCGCATCGACCCGGTCCCAGCCGACGACGGTCCGGGGCAGCTCGGCCAGCACCCAGCCCAGGGCCCGAACCGGGAAGGAGAGGAGCGAGAAGAGGTAGGCGATCTGGACGACTTCGGCAGCGTCCAGCTGGCCGCTGGCGACTCTGGCCGTCCCGACTGCGAGCACCGCCAGCGTCCCCAGGGTGGGGATGGCCTCGATCGCCGGGTCGAACAGACCCCGGGTGCGACCGACCTCGATGTTGGCATCCTTCAGACGGTTGGTCACGCGCGTGAATCGTGCTGCCTCCTGGTCCTCACGGCCCAGGGACTTCACGATGAGGGCGGCCTCGAAGCTCTCGTGGGCCACTTCGGAGACCTCGGCCCGCAGTTGCTGGGACGCAGTCACCAGCGGCGACATGCGGCGCTGGAAGGCAAGGTTAGCGGCGAAGAGCATGGGAAAGACCAGCATTCCGATCGCCGCAAGCACCGGGTCGACGAGAAACATCTGAACGGTCGCGGTAATCAACATGATGATGACTCCAAGGGCCATCGGCAGCGGGTTGAAGACCATCCACGTCGCCTCGACATCAGCGTTGGCATTGGACAACAGCTGCCCCGAGGGATGACGGTGGTGCCACGAAAGGGGCAGACGAAGGTACTGCCGGGTGACTCGACGTCGATAGCGGGCGCTGAGGTTGTTGAACGTAATGCCGGCCGCGATCCGGCGCACGACGATGCCGATGACGTTGAGCACGACAATTGCCGCGAGCATGAACCCCGCGTGCCAGAGCTGGCCGGCAGTGACGCGTCGGGCGGTGATGGCCGGGCCGACGATCTCGCGGATGACCTTACCGATGACCGTGGCGGTGGCGACCGTCGTGATGCCATAGAGCGCACTCCCGAGCACGGCCAGGGCGAACCACCGTGGCTCTTGGCGGATGCCGTGACCCACGACCCGAAGGCCGCGTCGCAGGGTGGGTGACGGCGCGGACGCCAAGACTGCCTCCAGAGGCTGGACGGGGATGGTCAAGGCTCTCACGGGCGTCGGACATCGCACGTCAAGAGAGTCCGGCACCGAGCGCCGCCGGGAGCAGGTGGTCCAGCGTAGGGACCCAGGGACCGCAGTGTCAGGATGGCCACATGACTCGGTTCGCCAGCAGTGAGCGCCAGGGCCTGTGTGACACCTTCGAGCGCGTTGGTCCTGACGCGCCCACGTTGTGCTCGCCCTGGCTTACCCGCGATCTCGCAGCCCATCTCGTCGTGCGCGAACGCCGGCCTGACGTAGCCCCCGCCATCTGGTTGCCCGCCATGGCCGGCCGCCTGGAGAAAGTGCAGAAGGGGTACGCAGCCTGGGACTGGCCACGGCTGGTCAACGAGGTCCGCACAGGCCCCCCGGCCTGGTCACCGACTTCGCTGGCGCGGGTGGACGAGGCCATCAACACCGCCGAGTTCTTCGTCCATCATGAGGACGTGCTGCGCGACGGAACGGACTGGAGCGCCCGCGAGCTCCCCTGCGATCTCGAGTCGGCGCTGTGGGGCATCGTCTCCAGGGTCGCCCGGCTGCAGCTCGCACGCGCCCGGGTGGGTGTCGTGCTGACAGCCCCTTCGTATGGCGAACGCCAGGTCCACGCCAAGACCGATCTCGGTACCGTCGTGATCACCGGTAGTCCAGGCGAGCTGCTGCTCTTCACGTTCGGGCGCCGCGGCGTAGCCCAGGTCGAGGTATCCGGCTCCGAGGAAGCCCTCACTGCCATCTGACCCGCAAACGTAGGCAGTGCGTGAGTCTTCACGGCACAAGCCCGAGGATCACGGACGAAGACCACACTCAGCGGACGGGCAGCCCGTGGCTGCGCAGTGCATCTTTCACCTGGCCGATGGTGAGCTCACCAAAGTGGAAGACGCTGGCGGCAAGAACCGCGTCGGCGCCGGCATCGACAGCCGGAGCAAAGTCCGCAACGGCGCCCGCTCCACCGCTGGCGATCAGGGGCACGCTGACCTCTCGCCGGACCGCCTGGATCAGGTCCAGATCGAAACCATCCTTGGTGCCGTCAGCGTCCATCGAGTTCAGCAGGATCTCTCCCGCGCCCAGCTCGGCCGCCCTGGCGCACCAGGTGATCGCATCCAGTCCTGTCCCCTGACGACCGCCGTGGGTGGTCACCTCGAACTCGCTGGTGGCCAAACCCGACGTGTCGCGTCGACGCCGGACGTCAGCGGAGAGCACCAGGACCTGGGAGCCGAAACGATCCGCGATGTCAGAGATCAGACCGGGGCGCGAGATCGCTGCGGTGTTGACCCCGACCTTGTCGGCCCCGGCGCGCAGCAAGCGGTCGACGTCCTCAACCTCGCGCACTCCCCCGCCGACGGTCAACGGGATGAAGACTTCCTCGGCGGTCCGGCGGACCACGTCGTATGTCGTCTCGCGATTGCCGCTGCTGGCGGTGACGTCCAGAAAGGTCAGCTCGTCAGCGCCCTGCTCGTCGTAACGTTTCGCCAGCTCAACGGGATCACCAGCATCACGCAGATTCTCGAAGTTGACCCCCTTGACCACTCGGCCGGCGTCAACATCAAGGCAGGGGATGACCCTTATGGCAACACTCACCCGGCGAGCCTACCGAGCATCAGGTCAGGGTCTGGACGTTCTACAGTCCAGACATGCACATCACAGCGCCAGACGAGGCGATCGCCGCGGCACTCCAGGTCATCAACAGGGTCCAAGAACTCTGCGGCACAACAAAAGTCGTCGCAGTAGATGGGCCCAGCGGAGCGGGCAAGACTGACTTCGCCACTGCCCTGGCCGAGCGACTCCCGAACGCGCAGCTCCTGCACATGGACGACCTGTACCCAGGGTGGGAGGGCCTGGGGCAGGCCGTGGCCGACGTGCACGACCGGGTTCTGGCTCCGCTCGCGCGCGGCGAGCAAGCAGGCTACCGGCGATGGGACTGGGAACACGACCGGTATGCCGAGTGGCATCACCTCGTTGCCACAGAGCTCCTGCTCGTTGAAGGGGTGGGCTCGGGCGCGAAGCCGGGTTGGCAGTTCGAGTCCGCGCTCATCTGGCTCGAAGCGGACCGCGATGAACGCTTCCGGCGAGGCATCGAGCGCGACGGCGAGTTGTATCTGCCCTACTGGCAGCACTGGGCCGCGCTCGAAGAGGCCCTGTTCGCGGGCGACGGGACGCGCGGCCGCGCCAACCTCATCATCAACACCTCGCCCGCAGCGAGGTAGCCGAGATGAGCCGTGTGGAACGCGCGTCCGGCAGGCGAACCGGAGTCGAGGCCAGCCTGCCACCCGTCTGGCTCATGGCAATGGCACTGGTCGCCACCGCTGCTAACCTGCGCGTCGCCATCGCCAGCGTCCCGCCCCTGGCCAGGGCCATCGCCGACAGCCTCCATCTGTCCAGCGCCTGGATCGGTGCCCTCACCACCCTGCCGGTGCTCTGCATGGGGTTGCTCGCCCCTGCTGCGCAACGGCTAGGCGCCCGGCTCGGCGCGGCAGCCGCGGTCCAGATCGCCATCATCGCGGTGTTCGCAGGTGTGCTGTTGCGCTGGTGGGGCGACAATCTGTGGGCGCTGTACGGCGGTACCTTCATCGCCGGTTTCGGCATTGCGGTGGCCGGAACGCTGCTCCCCGGGCTGGTCAAGGCCGTCTTCCCCCCGGAACGCACCGGAACCATCACGGGCCTGTACATGCTCGCGATGATGGGCGGGGCGGCAGCCGCTTCGGCGCTGTCCGTCCCGCTGGCGGCGCGGCTGGGATCGTGGCAGGGTTCCCTCGCATCGTGGAGCATCCTCGCGGCGTTTGGTGCGTTGGCCTGGGCGCCGGTGACGGTGCGCATCTCGAAGTACAAAGCCGCGAACCCTGTCGCCGCCACCACTCATGGGCTCCCCTGGCGACACCCCACGGCATGGCTCGTCGCCTCATACCTCGCCCTTCAGTCGTGGCAGTTCTACTCCAGCCTGGCCTGGATCGCTCCGTCATACGTCGCCCGCGGCTGGAGCCCCACAACGGCCGGGTATCTGCTGTCGGCGTTCAGTGGCGCGCAACTGGTCTCAGGTCTTATCGGGCCGGTGCTGACCGACAAGGTCCACGATCACCGGACCCTCCTAGTGCCCGCTGCCGGCTTGGGGCTCATGGGCACGCTCGGCCTGCTCCTGGCCCCCGACACTGCCGCCGGCGCCTGGGGGTCGGTGTGCCTGCTGGGGCTCGGGCAGGGGGCGGGGTTCGCCCTGGCACTCGTGCTGCTCGTGGACTACGCCGAAACCCCCGCTGGCAGCGGGCGACTTACCGCGATGACCTTCTTCATGAGTTACACGATCGCGTCCTTCGGGCCCACTGTCATGGGTGCCCTGAGGGATCTCACCGGTGACTTCCGGGTGATCTGGCTCATGATTGCATTCCTGACAGTGGTCCAGATTGTGCTGGCCACGCGGATGAAGCCGAGCCTGGCCAAGGTGCCCTAGCAACCTCGGGCGTGACTCTCAGCCCGTGGGGTGCGGCCTGCTGTGGACCTGCACGAGGGCCGACAGTCGTGCCGCCTCGGCCACGCCGAAGGCTCCGTCAGCCCTCTGGATCGCCATGACCGCGACGGTATCGGTGTCATCGAGATCCACGCTGACCCACGGGGCGCCGGCACCGAACTGCACCCGGACGATCTGCGCCCACTCAAGGGTACGCGTGGTGATCAGGTTGCGGATCTCCAGGCCCCTGGTCGACGGGACCGCCCGAATCGAGGCAAAGCGCCACAGCGACGCCGCCAGCAGCAGGCCCAGGCAGGTCAGGAGCAACCGGTCTGAGACGCTCCAACCACCGAGGCGCGGACCCACCGAGGGCATCGACAACGCGCCGCCGGTGAAGATCACCACGGACAGCACCGACATCGCCGCGGCAACCCGTCGCCCCTGACGGGGACGGAACACGGCGTATGGGTCCGAGCGACCGCGTCCATCAGTGGACGTGCTGGACATCAGAGACGGCAGGCCGAGATGTCGGTGACGAGAATCGCGCGAGCGCCGAGGTCGTACAGATCGTCCATCAGCTGGTTCGTTCTGTTCCGCGGCACCATCGCGCGCACTGCGGCGTAGCCCTTGTCGTGCAGCGGTGAAACGGTCGGTGACTCCAGGCCAGGGGTCAGGGCGCAAGCCTGCTCCACCAGCTCGACCCGCACGTCGTAGTCCATCATGACGTAGCTGTGCGCGGTGATCACGCCCTGAAGGCGACGGGCAAGGACGTCCAGGGCCACCTGGGACTGGCTTTCCGGACGTTGGATGAGGACGGCCTCACTGAGCAGGATCGGGTCACCGAAGACCTCTAGTCCCTGCTGGCGCAAGGTGGATCCGGTCTCGACGACGTCTGCGATTACGTCAGCCACGCCGAGCGTGATGGCAGTCTCGACAGCGCCGTCGAGCCGAACGACGTCAGCGGCAACACCATGCTCGGCCAGGTGCGTGGAGACCAGTCCGGCGTAGCTCGTGGCGACGCGCTTACCGTCAATGTCCTTGACGCTCGCGGCGATCCCGGGTCTTGCGGCGTAGCGGAACGTCGAGGCTGCGAAACCCAGGGCCATCGATTCGACTGCCGCGGCGCCCGAGTCCAAGAGGAGGTCACGACCGGTGATACCTCCGTCGAGGCTGCCCGACCCGACGTAGACCGCGATGTCACGCGGTCGCAGGAAGAAGAACTCGATGTCATGGTCGACATCGGTCAGCACGAGCTCCTTGGGGTCGCGGCGGCCCCGGTAGCCCGCCTCCCGCAGCATCTCGGCAGCATCCAGGGACAAAGAACCCTTGTTGGGCACGGCAATTCGTAACATCTGATGAGGTCCTTGCGTTGAGGACGGGGGGTCAGAGGTAGGCGTAGACGTCGTCGAGCGAGATGTCAGCAGCAAGCATCATCACCTGTAGGTGATAGAGCAGCTGGCTGATCTCCTCGGCTGTGCGCGCCCTGCCCTCATGCTCGGCGGCCATCCACACTTCGGCGGCTTCTTCGACGATCTTCTTACCAATCGCATGGACCCCAGCGTCCAGCTCGGCGACGGTGCCCGACCCTTGCGGGCGCGTGGCGGCCTTGTCGGTCAACTCGGCATACAGCTGGTCAAAGGTCTTCACGAAGGTCAAGGTTACGGGGCGATTGTTCTGTTACCTGCCACCACCCACGGCACGAATCGCCGATCGAGACCATCACAGTCACGTTCGAACCGATCTTGCCCTCTTGGTCAAGATCATCACCTGTCGGATGTGGGATCAGGCGGGCGCGTGTGACCACCCCGCGGCCGCACCCACAGTGGAGGTGGCGATGACCGACTTGCGCAGGACCAGAGGGCCTGCTCCCACGGCGTCGACGGACCGGCTCGGTGTCCGTCCTGGTCGTCGCTACTGCAGGGCTGCTCGTGGGTGCAGTCGCGGCCCCGCGCGCCAGAGGACGGATCGGCCCGATGCTGCCCGTCGGTGTGGGGTTGCGGCGTTCCGAGCCGGGACCTACCTCTTCGAGGCACTTCACGGCAAGCTCGTGCTCTGGGCACATGAGATTGTGGCTCGCGGCGGTAGATGGCACGGTCGTATAGCACCATTGGGCGCGTCAGCGGTTCCGCAAGCCGGTCGTTGAGTGGCGTCAGCGCACAGGGCGGGGCAGGGCGGTGTCGCAGGAGCCCGGTTGTCACCTTGGGCGGGAACAACCCATCAGGGAAGAGTCGCGAAAGCGCGGACCGGGAAGGTGGCCAGTCCGTGTACCGCTGGGGGTACGGCCGTAAAGAGGGCACCGGCGGCCGGTAGCCCACCCAAACCAGTGAGCTCCCGTCCGCGACGCCTTCGATGGGGTCATCGCCCTCGACCTACGGCGGATGGACGCCCTGACGTCGATCGATACCGAGTCACGCACCTGCACCCTGCAGGCCGGCATGCGAAGCACGCGCGCCGAGCAACTGCTCGGTGAGCATGGCTTCACGCTCGGGCACTTTCCCCAATCCTACGAGGACGCCAGCATCGGTGGCTACGCAGCAACCCGCGCGGCCGGGCAGGCGTCCGCCGGCTACGGACGCTTCGATGAGATGGTCATCGGCCTCGTCCTCGCCACGCCGGGCGGCACCATCACCCTTGGCGCGGCGCAGAAGTCCGCGGCCGGTCCGGACCTTCGCGAACTCGTCATGGGCTCGGAGGGGACGCTCGGCGTGATCACCGAGGTGACCGTGCGCGTGCACCCCGCACCCGAAGAACGTACTTACGACGGCTGGCGATTCGACTCGTTCGAGCAAGGTGCGGCCGCGCTGCGCACGCTTGTCCAGGACGGCCCGGTTCCGACCGTGCTGCGCCTGTCCGACGAAGCCGAGACGGCAGTCAATCTCGCCGATCCCAGCGGCAACTCCGGCAGCGGCCCCGGCGGCTGCCTGTCGATCGCCGGCTACGAGGGCGCGCGGGACGAGGTCTCGTCACGTCGGGCGGCCGCATCGGCTGTCCTCACCGCAGCCGGTGGCGAGGCGCTGGGCACCGCGCCCGGCGAGGCCTGGCGCGCCGGCCGCTACCTCGCCCCGTACCTGCGCGATTCCTTGCTGGACAAGGGTGCTTTCGTCGAAACGCTCGAGACAGCGACCTTCTGGTCGAACCTTGCGCACCTGCGCGCAGAGGTCACGACCGCTCACCGCCATCCTCACCGAACTGGGCACGCCGCCGGTCGTGCTCTGCCACATCTCGCACGTCTACGAAGCAGGCGCGTCTCTCTACTTCACCGTCCTCTGCGCGCAGGGTGACGACCCGATTGCCCAATGGCACAAGGCGAAGCTCGCTGCCAACGCCGCGATCCGAGCCGCCGGCGCGACGATCACGCATCATCACGGCGTCGGCACTGACCACCGTGACACCTATGCGCAGGAGATCGGGCCGCTCGCTGTCGCGGTGCTACGAACGGTGAAGAACACCCTCGACCCGGCCGGGATCCTCAACCCCGGCGTCCTGATCGGCTGAGGCGGCTGACATGCGCTCGTTCACCGCACTGGTCAACCCGATCTCCGGCGGCGGCCGCGCCGCGAGGCACTGGGCGCCGATCGCCGAACGCATTCGGCACGCCGGCGCAACCGTGCGCGAAGAGATCACCCACAGCCGCGAGCACGCGATTGAACTAGCGACGGCCGCGGCCGCCGAGGGCGATGTCGTCGTCGCTGTCGGCGGTGACGGATTGGTGCGCGACGTCGCCGGCGTTGCGGTCGCGTCCGGCGGCACGCTGCTGGGCATCGTACCGGCCGGGAGGGGCAACGACCTGGCCCGCGCACTGCGTCTGCCGACGACCAACGACGGCCTGGCCGCGCTTTTGCTGGACTGCCCGGCAAAGACGATCGACGTGCTCGACATCAACGGCACGATCGTCCCCGGCAATGTGTACGCGGGGATCGACTCGGTGGCGAACCGGATAATCAACGGCAGCCGCTGGATACCAAGCGCACTGCTCTATCGCCTCGCACCGATTCGCGCGATCGTCACCTGGAAGGCGGCCACCTACACGATTCGCGCCGATGGTGTGACGACCACGGTCAAAGCACACATGGTGGTGCTCGCGAACTCCGGCGCGTACGGGCACGGCCTGCAGATCCTTCCGCCTGCGAAACTCGACGACGGCCTGCTTGATGTTCTGATCGTCGGTGACGGACCGCGCCGCGCCGTCGTCTCGTTCATGCGTCAGGCACAACACGGCACGCATATCAATCGCCCCGAGGTCAGCATGAGCACAGCCCGCGAGGTCACGCTCAGCGCCGATCGTCCACTGCCAGTCTGCGGTGACGGCGACGAACTCGCGCGCCTGCCGATCACCGTGCGGTTGCGTCCCGGCGCGCTGCAGATTCTCGCGCCATAGTCGGGCGCTCGACCACACGAGTGCGGTCCACCGATCGGAAACCTCACCCCCATACCTCGCGCAACTGCGGCTCGGCGGCCGCGACGCACTCGCCGTTCAGACAGCCAATGGCTGGCGGCTGCAGCAATTCCACGGTTCCATACCATCCCATTTCTGAAGACCGGAGCCACACGGTACGGCAAGCGGTAGGCATCCGCGTTCGCGCGCAGAACGCCCGGACCTGGCCGCGAACAGTGCGCGTTGATGAACGGCCAGGGATCGTCTATCGAGGGATCGCCCCGGATCAGCGCGTGATCAGTGGTCAACGAGATCGCATGTTCATCCACAAGTCGGCGCGAAGGGAATCCTCAATTGCCTGACCAAGCGTGGGAAGGTTGCCCTTCGCGACGACGAACTGGCGGCCGTGGCTCCAGGGCCTCAGGCTGCGCGGCCCCAGCTGAAACGACTGGCGTCCGGCTTGATGGTGGACGAGTCTGGAGCCGTGGCTG
The DNA here is from genome assembly GCA_036834825.1 of Dermatophilaceae bacterium. GTDB lineage: Bacteria > Actinomycetota > Actinomycetes > Actinomycetales > Dermatophilaceae > UBA4719. The sequence continues at coordinate 9,652 of DAITND010000001.1, read as the reverse complement.
ATCTGCGTCACGACGACGTCTGCCCCGCTCGGCGGAGGCACGGCGAAGGCATGCACAGAGAAGACAACACCACGCAGCGAGCTGGTTCGGCGGAAACCCCCGTGGCGCCCGGCACGGTCCGGCTGCGCATCCACCCAGCCCTGCGCTTCTTCCTGCCGCGCAGGGTCCGCGTCAGCGGCGAGCTCGACCTGCCTCACGACCCGACTGCCGCAGTTGGGCATCTCGTCCAGAGTGCAGGCGTGCCTCTGACCGAGGTCGGGGACCTGGTCGTGGCGGATACTTCAGTGTCCTGGCGGAGTCGGTTGCAGGATCGGGACCGGCTCGACGTCGTCGTCCGAGCGCGGCCGCAGTCCCTGGATGGGCCGGCGCTATTCCTCTTGGACGTGCATCTCGGCGCCCTGGCCCGCAGGCTTCGGCTCCTGGGTGTCGACGCGGCGTATGACAAAGAAGCTGAGGATGACCATCTCGTCGAGCAGGCCGAACGCGAGGACCGCGTACTGCTCAGCCGAGACCGGGGACTGTTGATGCGCCGGGCGCTGCACCGTGCCGCCTTCGTGCGCGGGCAGGACCCCGACGACCAGCTGACCGACGTCATCGAGCGCTTCCAGCCGCCCCTGCAGCCGTGGAGGCTGTGTCTGGTCTGCGGAGGAACGCTGATGTCGGTTCCGAAGGCCCAGGTGGCAGACCAGCTTAGACCAGGGACATTGCGCACGCAGCAGCAATTCTCCCAGTGCCGATCCTGCGGGCACGTCTACTGGCATGGAGCGCACGACGCCAGGCTTCAGCAGGTGGTCCGGCGCCACACTTGAGGCCACGGTTCGACTATCCGTTGTCCACAAACACCCGGATCTAACCGTGACCTAACCGCGGACTTCGCATCGGTGTCCGATGACGGATCCGTGACCGTTTGTGGACGGTTCCGCGAGACCCTGGGGCGATGGGCAGGTCGCGGTGGTGTCGAATGGGACCGGTCAGGAGGGCGAGGCTGGCGAGAATGAGGCCGACCGCCATGATCCACATGGGGGGGTCACAGGCCGAGGGTGGCGCCGAGGACGCCTGCGAGCAGGGCGCCCAGCGGGATGGTGCCGTAGTTCAGGAGTGCATGGTGACGATGACGCGGCCGAGCAGGTGTCGGGGGGTGTAGGTCTGCCTGAAGCTGCCTTTGATGATGTTGCCGCTGACGATGCCGCCAGCCACCACGTACAGCCCCCCGGGCCGTGGCTGGTCAGCGGGAGGAGCAACGCGAATGGCGCCGCGACCAGTTCGCTGAGCAGCAGAGCGCGGGCAGTGCCGAACCGTCGGGCGAGGGCTGCGGCGCTGGCTGCGCCGATAACGCTTCCCACGCTCATCCCGGAGATGAGCAGGCCTACGCCGCCGGGACTGATGCCGACTTCACGGACGAGGAATACGACCAGGATGCCTGATAGCCGAACGTACCAGCATTCGGCAGTGTGCGTTTCGGCGGAAGCACATTCAAAGACTTGGGGCGGAGCCGTCGACATCCGTGGGAACGGACCACGAGCCGGCTGAGACGCGGGCAGGTTAGGCAATCCATACCCTTGACACGCGACATCGCCGATCCGATTCTTGGTGGTATAGCCGTGCTGGGGCTTGGGTTTGACGTATCGAGCACTTGTTCTAGCAGCCATCCCGGCTCAACTCGTCCACCGATCGAGCAGAAGGAGTGTTGTGATGTCGAACCCAGGACAGCCCACCATCAGCCCGGGCGCTAGCGGTGACGTTGTGCGGCGTCTGCAACGGGCGCTGCGCCGGACACCGGACCTCGAGCTGAAGGTCGACGGGGTCTTCGGTTGGCAGACAGAATCCGCGGTGAAGGCGTTTCAAGAAGGTGACTCCCTGGTACCCGATGGGGTTGTCGGGCCCCTGACATGGCAGGCGCTGCCAGACGGTGGCCCGATGCCCCTCTTGGCCGAAGGCTCAACCGGCAATGTCGTCGCAGACCTGCAAACTGTCCTCACCAACGGCACACCCGGCCAGTGGGGCATCACCCCGCAAGGTGTCGACGGCGACTTCGGCCCGCACACCCGCGCCTCCGTGGAGGCCTTCCAAGGGTGGGGCGGTGTCGGCGTGGACGGAGTTGTCGGAGACCAGACCTGGGCGGTGTCGCTGCATGCGATGAGTGCCACGCTGGAGTCCGTGGTGGGCCTGAACTTCGTCATCGGCTAGGAGTGGGGTGGCCGGTGCGGTTGCCGCAATCGCGACGGCGCAGATCTCGACCAGAGGCAGACCACGTCGCTCATGCTGGTCGTCTCGATCTCGGTCACGACCGCCAGCCGACCCCTCGCGGAGGTCCCTCTGAACATGTGATCCGACAGTTCGGGGGCGGCAGGAAGACTTGTGGCGAAGGGCACCCAACTCGTAACAGCGGCCTGCACGGTAGTCCGTGACCAAGGTTGCTCGCCATCATCTTGCAGGAGGTCACGATGACCGTGTTGTTGCGCGTGGCAGATGGGACTGCACCCGCGACTCCTCCTCCCACCCAGTTGGCAGTGGTTGGACCGACCACGCTTAGTTGGGGCAAACGTTGGCGGCGCTCCTGATCATGGGGTTCGTGTTGCTCGCCGCAGGCATTGTGGTGATGATGGCCCGTCGCCAAGCCGGCGGTCGAGCCGCGGGGAGCGGAGGGACCAGATCCGACAAGGGTTCCGCTGGGTTCGAGGCAGGTGCGAGCGTCGTGCGCAGCTGGATCGCGATCAGCCCCGTCATTGGCCTTCTACTGTTTTGCGCACTGACCTTCGCGATCGAAGACCAGACCCTGCGCAGCACTCTCATCGGTGGTCTCACAGCGAGCGTCGGGTCCGCGATGGCTTACTACCTCTCGACGAAGTCCACAGAGCAGGCGCGACAGGATCTCATACAAACCATCATTGGAGGCGAAGTCGTCCCTGCCCTGCACGGAATGGACGAGGCAACGGCGGCCAGCACCCTCGGCAAGACATCCCTGAAACTGGAGATCAACCCGCCCGAGTCGAAAGACGCCACCGCGACCGTGGAGTCCCAGAATCCGAACAGGGGCGCGTCTGCCCCGAAGGGATCCTCCGTCCAGGTCAAACTGGCGCCAACCCCAACCCCAGCCCCGCCCTCGCCCGAGACCCAGATTCCGATGCCATAGGGAGCCGTTGGGGCAGCTGGATGGCTGCAGCGCCTGCATGACGACCGGCATCATCTGTGGAGCAACCAGTAGTGGGTCATTCGCGGGTGGTGGCCGAGCTCGCTGCCCAGGCTGGTGCCAGGCTCGGCCTGGATGGCCCACAGGTGGGCGCGCTACGACGCGCCGGGCACGTGCTGGATCTCGGGCGGATAGGGGTGCCGAATCGGGTATGGGGCAAGACATCCGCCCTGTCGACGGCTGAGAAGGAGCGTGTGCGCTTGCACCCGTACCTGATACAACGCATCCTGGCTCGCGTCGACGCGGTGCACGGAATTGCGCAACTCGCCGGTGCGCACCACGAACGGCTCGACGGTTCCGGCTACCCCCAGGGGACATCGGGAGCGGAACTACGGCTTCCCGAACGTGTCCTCGCCGCCGCCGACACTTACCAGTCGTTGCGAGAACCGCATCCGCATCAACCGGCACACGGACCGGACGGTGCGACGGAAGTCCTCCGCGAGGAGGTCCGGGCCGGACGTCTCGACGGACCAGCGGTCGAGGCCATCCTCGCCGCTGCTGGGCACACCCGGCCGGCTCGCGGCTCGTGGCCAGCTGGGCTGACGGACCGCGAGGTCGACGTCCTGCGGCTCATCGCGCGCGGCTGTTCAGCCATCGAGGTGGGCACCGAGCTGCACATCGCCCCCAAGACGGCCCGCAACCACGGAGCGCACCGAACATTGAGCTCTCCCGTCGCTGGCCTGCGTGAGCGTTTCGCGGGGTACGACGTGATGGGGCTGCCATTCCGCAGCGACCACTACCTCGCGCTGCGGCATTTCCCGGCCAACACGTTCGGTCGGCCCTACCACTCTGTGCGGCACCGCGGCTCGGACGCAACCTGGGTCCTCGACGAAGGCACCCCCATTTCCGCGAGTTGCACCGGACACTCCGACGCCGCGATCAGCGCTGCGTCCATGGTCGACATCTCGATCATGTGGACGGGACCGTGCCGGCTCAGCCTCGAGGTTCGCGGAGCACTTGTGTGGAACATTGAGCTGCAGCGCACCCAGGACCGCGCCAATGACTGGCGCCGGTCGGCTGATGCCGCGCGCGATGTGGGACCACCGCGTGGTGCACGCCGCGATGGGATGTGCGGCCGCACCGGTTCAAGGAGCCGCGCGAGTTCCGCTGGCGGGGACTGCGCCGGAAGGTCAGTCGTTCAAGGCGAACCCGCGCCGGATCCGGAGCATCGCCGACAGCCCCGCCGTCGTCGACGAGGTCGACGTCGGGCCGCCCGGTCCACTCCTCGAGCAGACGCGGCTCGGAGACTGCTGGCTGCCCCGGCGCGGGATCTTCTCGGTGGGCGAAACCAGTGTCGAGAATTTCGACCAGGGCTGCCACCGGCTGCCCATCCCGGACCAGGACTGCTTCGACGGCATCCTGGGCCAGGCTCGCCCGCCGGCTGCTCCTGGGACCTCGCAGCCCGGCTCTGCCGGGCAAACCAGACCGCGCTGCGCGGCCGGCGCACCCAATGGCCCACCACCGGGGTGTTTGACCAGCTCGTCGAAGAAGCCATCGCCGGCTACGACAAGATCATCGGCCTGGAACTGTCCGAGGTCGCCGTCCACGGCAGCCCGCACAAAACCCCGTGCGGTGGTGAAGGGACCGCTGCAAGCCGTCGCCGACCGCGGACTCCTGCTGGGCATTGAGACCTTGCACCTGGACCGTGGCTACGACAGCTTCCTCACCACCGAACGCTGCCAGGCCCTGGGGCTCACCGACATCGTCTGCGCCAAGAAGAAACCCAAGAGCGAAGCGAAGATCAAAAAACCGCTCACCCTCGGACTGCGCTGGCCCGTTGAACCCGTCAACTCCTGGTTCTCAAACTTTGGTCAGCTGCGCCGCAACACCGATCGGTTCAGCAAACAACGACTCGGACAGGTCGCACTCGCCGTCGCCCTCATCCTGACCGTGAAACTCGTCAAAGGGGCCAAACGATGGACCAACTAGACCCGCTTATCCGCGCGCGCTCTAACTCGGTCCATTCCTCGCGCGGATCGTCGCGCTGGGCGGACTAATGGGGATGCCGATGCCGAAGGGGGCGCCGCCTCGCGCAGTGCGTGCACGCTCATGCCGTCGCCGCCGTAACCTGCAGCCCGTCCCGCACCTCGCTCGACAGGACGATGGTGCGCTCGATCGTGACGAGAACGCTCCGACCCCGTGGCGAGTCGACTTGGATCCAGTTCTGGTCCTTGAAGTCGTCGATGCTGAGCATCGCCACGACGGCGCCTTGGCCTGACCTTCGCTGGGGATCGGGGAATCCTCGATCGCCATCGCCATCGCCATCGTCAGCCCTCGGCCGGAGCCGTAGTGGATCTCGTCGCCGTTTCTTACGATCCGCAGGCCGCTAGTGCCGCCCACCGCTTTCTCGTCCATGATGGCGCTCATGATCGGGGACGCAATCTAGTCACATGATCGGTCCGGGCCCCCGGTCCATGTTTTCGTACTGGCCGGGCCCTTGCACCGTCTAGTCCCATCCCTACACAGATGTCGTAGAAGCGACCAAAAGGTGCGAGTACGTGGGTGCCGTGTGGCACGCTCAGTCGTCCGGTTGGCCCTTGTTGATGCCATGGACAGGATCCGGGGTCGCCCTGATCCTGCTCAGCGAGTTGCTAACTCACTGTTAGCAGTTGCTTGACCTCGTATAACGAAGCCCCCCACCCTTTCGAGGGCGGCATTTGTTTGCTCGAAGTACCGGCGCCCTCCTTGGAAATCCGTTGGGTCATGTGGACCGACACTCCAGACGTCCGCGGAGGCGACGCTCGGAACGTGGATGGCGATTCCTTGACCCATCTCGCTACTACTGACCAGTACCGCCACACGATTCTTGACCGGCCGCTGTCGCAGTGCGGACAACGGCGCTCGGCCGGGAGGCGGTTCGTGAAGGCTTCTCGAGAGCGCGTTAGTGATGCCGGCGATCCGGTAGGTGCTTGGCGCAGGAGATCCCACTGGCCTTCGCCGATGTTGACAGGGGCATTCTGTGTTGGGTGACCGAGCCGAACTTGCTGCAGCAGTATGTCCGCACGCGTCGCTTCACCCTGGGCGTGCCCCGAGACGTGACCATCACCCCGGCGGGGGATCGGGTGGTGTTCCTGCGCTCACAGGGAGGTGCCGACCCGATGACCTGCCTGTGGGTGATGGACGTCGCGTCGGGCGAGGAGCAGTTGGTCACCGACCCAGGGCTGCTGGTCGAGGACGCCGAGCCCGAGGAGGAGCGGCGGCGGCGGGAGCGGGCACGGGAGACGGCCGGTGGCGTGGTGGCGTACGCCACGGACCGGGTCGTAGACGTGCTGGCGTTCGCGCTGGGCGGCCGGGTGTTCTGGACGCGGCTGGGCGACGTCGGGGTTGGGGTCAGGCAGTTGCCCGCGGCCACTCCCGCGATGGACCCACGGCCTGATCCGACCGGGACCTGGGTGGCCTACGTCTGCGAGGGAGCGCTGCGGATCCTGCGGGTGGACGGTTCAGGCGACCGGACGCTCGCCGAACCGGAGGCCCCACAGGTGACGTACGGCTTGGCGGAGTTCGTAGCCGCCGAGGAGATGGGCCGCCTGCGCGGGTACTGGTGGGCTCCCGACGGGTCGCGGCTGCTGGTCGCCCGGGTGGACGAGAGCCCGATCCAGCGCTGGTACCTCGCCGACCCCGCCAACCCGGCGACCCGGCCGGTGAACGTCGCCTACCCGGCGGCTGGCACCGCCAACGCCCACGTCAGCTTGTGGATCATCGGCCTCGACGGGGCCCGGGTCGCCGTCCAATGCGAACGTGAGGCGTTCGAGTACGTCGTCACGGTCCATTGGCATGACGCGGGCTTGCTCTTGCTGGTGCAGAGCCGGGACCAGCGGACGATGCGACTTCTGCAGGTCGACCCCGACAATGGAGCCACCACGGTGCGCCGCCAAGACCACGACGCGGCCTGGCTCGAGATCGTCCCCGGAGTGCCTGCTGTGATGGCGGGAGGTGCGCTGGTGTGGACGGCGGACCAGGACGCGACCCGGCGGCTGCTCGTCGACGACGAGCCGGTCACCCCGCCCGGGTTGCAGGTGCGCGCGGTACTGGACGTCGACGGTGACGAGGTGCTGTTCACCGCGTCCGAGGAGCCAACAGAGGTCCATGTGTGGGCCTGGTCTTCAGCCGGCGGGCTGGTCCGGCGCAGCAGCAAGCCAGGCGTACACAGTGGTCGGCAGTCCGGCGGGACCCTGGTGCTGACCGAACGATCCTGGGACGGAACGCGGATGACCGTGCAGCAGCGGGGTGGCACAGCCACGCCGATTACTTCGTACGCCGAGACGCCCGTCCTGGCACCGCGGGTGCAGCTCATGCGCGCGGGGGAACGTGAGCTGCGCACGGCTGTGTTGCTTCCGACCTGGCACACGCCCGGGTCGGGACCATTGCCGGTACTGATGGACCCCTATGGCGGACCCGCGATGCAGCGGGTGGTGTCCGCCCGCAACGGCTACCTGATCTCCCAGTGGTTTGCCGAGCAGGGCTTCGCCGTCGTCGTCGCCGACGGTCGCGGAACGCCTGGGCACGGCCCGGCCTGGGAACGCACCATCCGCGGTGACATCGGCGCCCCGGTCCTGCAGGACCAGGTGGACGCACTGCACGCTGCGGCGCAGCACCACTGCGACCTGGACCTGACCCGGGTTGGCATACGGGGTTGGTCCTTTGGCGGCTACCTCGCCGCGCTTGCCGTCCTGCGCCGGCCCGATGTCTTCCACGTCGCCGTCGCCGGCGCGCCGGTCACCGACCAACGGCTTTACGACACCCACTACCAGGAGCGCTACCTCGGGCACCCCGACCAAGATCCGCAGGCGTACGACCGCTGCTCCCTCATCTCGGACGCGCCCATGCTCCAGCGGCCGCTGATGCTCGTACATGGACTCGCGGACGACAACGTTAGCGTGGCCCACACGCTGCGCCTGTCCTCTGCCCTACTCGCCGCTGGCCGCCCACACACCGTCCTGCCGCTGTCAGGAGTCACCCACATGGCAAATCAGCAGGACCTCCTGCTGCTGGAGCTCGACTTCCTCCGACACTCACTCGCCCTTCGAGACTGATCCCGCGCCACCGCAGTTCGCAACGAGACCAATCACCCAAGAACTGGCGATGCCTCAAAGTCACCCGGTCAACTCCCCCGCTCTCCAGCCTTGACAGCGAGCGAAGAGTTGAAGGCCGTTTGCCGAAGGGTCAGCTACCCGGCCCCAGCGACGTTGGTGGTCGTCCATGATCACCGTATGCGGATAGCGCCTATGGCACAGTCAGGGGTGACAGTGCGATGCAGATGCTCTGCGCGCGATCATCTGGACGTCGAGCATTCGCTTACAAGCCCCGAAGGACTGCCGGCACTGCCGCAGATGGGGGACCCACGATGCGCGTTCCTGTTCTTGTCCGTGAGCGACGTCGGCGATCTCGGCGAGCAGTTCTCGAGACGCTGCGCGACGCTCTCCACAGGGAGGTTGCCCGGCGCGCTGCTGGCCGCGCGCCGCCACGGCGAACACGGCCGGCCATGCGTGCGGCGCTGCGACAGTATCGGCACGGCCAGGGCTAGCATTGTCGGCGAGGAGAAGGAGGCAGTGCCGTGGCCGCATGGATCGTGATCGTCATCGTTGTTTTCCTGCTCGGGCTGGCAGTCCTGGCCTACAACGGCCTAGTGCGTCGGCGTAACCGCACCCAGGAGTCGTGGTCGCAGATCGACGTCGAACTCAAGCGCCGGCACGACCTCATCCCTAACCTGGTCGAGACCGTCAAGGGCTACGCGGCGCACGAGCGGGAAACCTTCGAAGCCGTGACCAACGCCCGGGCGGCTGCCGTGAGCGCCGGCGCCACCGGCAACCCTGCCAGCATCGCACCTGCCGAGAACGCCTTGAGCGCCTCCTTGCGGTCCCTGTTCGCCGTGGCGGAGAACTACCCGCAACTGCGCGCAGTGGAGAGTTTCACTCAGCTGCAGGAGCAGCTCACTGCGACCGAGGACAAGCTGGAGTTCGCCCGGCGTTACTACAACACCAGCGCACGCGACTACAACATCGCGCTGCAGACCTTCCCCCGCAACCTACTGGCCGGGACCTTCGGGTTCCACCCGGTTGGCTTCTTCGAGGCCGACGAGGGCGATCGGGCAGTGCCGAAGGTCCAGTTTGGGGACGCCGCCCCGACCGGGCCGCCAGCGGCCGGTGGCCCGCAGGACGGCCCACCGCAGCCCAGCCGCTCTGGTCCGCCAGCCGGCTGAGAGTCGCTACAGCGACTCCCCCTGCTCGATCCGTTCGAGGTTGACGATCCGCTCGGTGATGGGCGGGTGGGTGTCGAACAAGCGGTGGAACCAGCTCTCGTGGTGCTGCAGCGGGTCGTCGATGCACATCGCCGCCGTCGCATGGTTGAACTTGGCGAACGGCTTGTCGTTGCTCTCCAGCTTGCGCAACGCAGAGATCAGCCCGGCTGGGTTGCGGGTGAGGTCAACGCAGCTGACATCGGCCAACGACTCGCGCCCGCGAG